>DASPNH010000066.1:0-63554 GCA_035626675.1 Binatia bacterium | reverse complement strand
CCCGATTCTGCTGCTGTTGCTGCTGCTCGGCGCCGGCCCTGGCCCATCCGAAGCTGGCCACGAAGGGTCCGAGGCCCAGCCGGTTCGCCACCTCATCCAGAAAACGTCCCTCGGCCGGGCCCATCTTGCCGTCGGCGATGGCGACGCGGGTCAGCACGTCGAGCACGATCATGCGGGCCTGAAGGTCGTAGTTGGAAAGAAGCCGTTCGCAGAGCTCGGGCACGCCGAGCGTGGACCTGCGCGCCTCCTTGAGCAGGTCGCGCACCCACAGCAGCCGCTCGGCGCGGTAGCCGAGATCGTTCTGGAAGAAATGGCGGATCGCGGTGACCTCGCGCCGGTCCAGAGGCCCATCGACCTCGGCCAGCTTGACCAGAAGCTCGACGAGGGTTTCGACGAACAGGCGCTGGCCCGGAGCCTGGCGCGCGTACATCCCGAGCGCGCGACGTCTCAGCCACCACGTGCCGAGTGTGCCGGCAGCGACCAGGAACAGCGTGAAGAAGACCGCGACTCGCGCCAGGCCGACCAGAAGCGGTGTGCCGCCGGCCAGAGCCAGCAGCAGAAGCATCAGCAGGCAGCCGAGGTTGGGGCTGAAGATCAAGCAGCAACGCTCGCGGAGGAGAATGGTCGGGGTGAGAGGATTTGAACCTCCGGCTCCTGCGTCCCGAACGCAGTGCTCTACCAGGCTGAGCTACACCCCGAGGAGAAAGTCCCGAAAAAGCCCCGGTGAAATAACATGGCAGCCCCGGAAAGCGAACTTCCGGACCGGGGTCAGGCGTTGGATTCGAGCGTCCTGGCGTGGTGCGCGACGTCGCCGCCGGGTTGCCGTCAGGCCGGCTTGCGCGGCGTCTCCGGCGTAGCGTCGGGCCGACTTGCGCGGCGTCTCCGGCATAGCGTGAGGCTGGTTTGCGCGACGTTGCCGCCGGGTCGCGATCAGGCCCGCTTGCGGCGTCTCCGGCGTAGCGTCAGGCCGGCTTGCGCAGCGCCGCGATGGTCGCCGCGTAGTCGCCGCTCTTGAATACCGCCGACCCCGCCACCACCACGTCGGCGCCGGCTTCCAGCACCAGGTGCACGTTGTCGGTCTTGATGCCGCCGTCGACCTCGAGCAGGCATTGGCAGCCGCGCCGCTCCTTGAGCTCGCGCAACGCGCGCAGCTTGGGCAGCGCCACGTCCATGAACTTTTGCGCGCCGAATCCCGGATGGACGCTCATGACCAGGATCATGGCGCAGCGGTCGAGCAGCCCCTCGACGCCGTCGATCGGTGTTGCCGGATTGATCGCGACCGCCGGCCGCGCGCCTGCCTTCTCGATCTGCGTGAAGAGGCCGTGGATGTCGTCGACCACCTCGCGGTGCACGCTGATATAGTCGGCGCCGGCGCGCGCGAACGGCTCCACGTAGCGGTGTGGCTCGGTGATCATCAGGTGCACGTCGAGGGTGAGATCGGTGGCCCGATCGATGGCGGCGACGATGTCGGGGCCGAGCGTCAGGTTGGGGACGAAGTGGCCGTCCATCACGTCGACGTGAATCCAGTCGGCGCCGGCCTTGGCCACGGCCTGCACCTCATCGGCCAAGTGACCGAAATCCGCGGAAAGGATGGACGGGGCAATCAGCGGCGCGGCGGGCATGCGGCGTTATACGGAGCAGGTCGGCGGCGGGCAACTGTTGCGCGCACGGCTGTGGGTCGTTCTTCCGGGGGCCGGAGAAGGTCAGAGCCGAACCCAGCGCGCCGGGAGTCCAATGTTCCTTTGCAGCTGCCGCGGTGGTGAGAAGACCACGCCAAGGAAACGGCCCTGCTGCACCATCCGAGCCAGGAAGTAAGTCGCTGTCGACTTTCACTCGGACCAGGCTTGCCAGACTCGGGCGAATCGCTCGAGCGATGATGCGGTGGCCCCGACCAGTTGGATGGACGTCGAACTCATAGAAGCCGGTACGGCCCGTACGTTCGTATGCACCCCGCATCCGCGGTGCGACGTCGACGAAGGCTGTGTCCAGTGTGCGCAGGTGTTGCGCGAGTCTTCGGGCTGGATACTGAACGTCGCTATCCGATGCCAGCCCGAGCGCTTCGTGCGGTCGGTCGGGCGCGACCATTCGGGCCGAAGGTACGAGGACGATCAGCGGAAGGCTACCGCTAGCCCGTATGTCGTTGACGAGTTGACGAATCAGCGTTTCGGTCAGGTGGTAGGCGAGAGACCATGCTGGTGAAGCGGAAGGTCGAAACATGTGCTCCAGGAATGCAATGCGGTCGGGGGGGGGGGCTTTTTGTTCGGCTGTTTCGCTGTCGAGACGGCGCTCTAGCCACCGGTAGAGATACAGATTCGACCGGATCGTCTTCGCCACCGATCCCGCCGATGCACGCTGTCGTGCGACTTCAACCTTGAAGTCCCGGAACGGTCGAGTGTCGAACGCCAGTGTTCCATCGGAGTTGAACGTTGTGATCGCTTTCGGGAGATGAAGTGCGCCGGCGTAGAGAGCGTCGCGGGTCTCGGTGGAATTCTCGGCGATGTCGTTCGCGAGGTTCACGACCACCATCACGACATCCGGCGAATACCTTCGCCCTTCATGCCGGAAATAGAGCAACTCGTTCTCCGTCGAGAATGCAGCGTGACCTGCATTGATGACCTCTGTTGGTAAACCGGCGGACGTAAGCTGGGATTCCAGTCTTTCGGTGAATGCTTCCTCCAAGGCTACCTGACCGGCTTCCGTAACGGAGTCGCCTAGAACCAACACACGAGAGCGGTCAGCTGACCGCGCGAAGTCATGCTCATTGTCACGCAGGCCCTTCGAGTTTATGCGGACCGGTACCTTGTACTCGTACCTTCGGCCAAGGCATCCATACGAAAAAAACTCGACGCCTGCTTCGTGAGTCCAACCGAATTCCGAATGCGGCACGAATGGAGCGGGGCCGCGACCATCACAGACGAATTGCTTGGCTACTCGGGCGGCAACTTCCGAACCGACGATGGTGATGACCGCCAGCAGGCCAAGTGCGGCTGCCGGGAACGCGAATCGTCTCGAGTATCTGCCTCCGTGGCGTTGCATTACTCTATGCTACATGGAGCCGCGAAGTGACGCTTCGGTCCGTGCGGGTTCAGCTCTTCGACGTGCCTTATGAAGAATGCCGTGGCTACGACATGCTAGCGGACCTTCCGCAGCCGCTCGGCCATCCGCGTCTGCCAGCCTGGACCGGTGCGCGCCAGCGTTCGATGACGTCCGCGGGCAGCCGGATCGTGATGAGCTTGCGAGGATTGGTGGCTACCGGCCTGCCGCCCTTCTTCACCACTACGCGTGAAAGCATCTCCTCGGTGAGTTCCGGCGCCTCTTCGTACTCGTGCGGCTGGATGACACGCGCATCGACTTTCGCCATGTCAGATCCCGAGTTTTCTTGCGATACGCGCTTCTTCGCGGGCATTGGCCGTCTCGGATGAGATCCGCATCGTTGTTGTAGCTACGGAAACCTCGGCCTTCAAGGCGGCTTCTGGCCAAGGCGGCGATGCCCCTGGTCAAACCCATGTGGTGGGCTGCGTCATTGCCAGCCAAGTCATGAAGTGGGCGCCGGCGCCTCGCGGAGTCAGGTCGGCACCGAAAGCCAGGATGGCGCTCGGCAAAGCGGAAGTGAGCCGCCGTTGCGGCGCGAACGGATCAGCCGGCCGCTTGCGTCTTGCGCAACGCCACGGCGTAGAACCCGTCGATGCCGTGCCGGTGCGGAGACGTGCGCAGCGTTCCGTGCACGTCGCACAGGGCCGCCAGGTGGGCCGGCAAATCGTGGCGCGCGACTCGCTCGAAGGACGGCTGCGCGCGCAGGAACTCTTCGATGACCTCGTCGTTTTCCACGCGTGAGATCGTGCAGGTCGAGTAGAGGAGCCGTCCGCCGGCGCGCAGCAGGTTGGCCGCGTGCTGCAGGATGCGCTGCTGGCGATTGGCGAGATCGCGGATATCGGAAGCGCTGCGGCGCCAGCGAATCTCGGGATGCTGGCGCAGCGTGCCAAGCCCCGAGCACGGCGCGTCGACGAGCACCGCATCGAAGAGCGCGCCGCCGTAGCTGTCGGCAAACTCCTCGATGGATACGGGATGGATCGTCACCGGCGAGACCGGCGGCGACTTGCGCAGCGTGGCGTCGATGCGCGAACGCATGCTCGGGGAATCGTCCACCGCGGTCACCGAGCCCTGCTCGCCTACCATGCTCGCGATGTAGGCGGTCTTTCCGCCCGGGGCCGCGCACGCATCGAGCACGCGCTGGCCGGGCTGAGGATCGAGCATCTCGACGACGAGCTGCGAGGCCTCGCCCTGCGGAATGAGCATGCCTTCGACGGCACGTGCCTCGCCGGCCACCGTCAGCGCACGCCGGCCGTAGCGGCCGGGCGCGGCCGCGATGTGGGATTCGGCCAGAAGCGCGAGCAGCTCGCCGCGCTCGCGCAGCGCACGGTAGGCGGTCGGCGCGGGCTCCAGGCTGGCTGCCAGCAGCTTTTCGGTTTCGCCGGCGCCGAGCTCTTGCGTCCACATCGCCACGAGCCAGTCGGGCGCCGAGCACTCGATGCCGAGTCTTCGCGCCGGCGGGTTCTCGGGCGGCGCTGCCATTCCCTCGCGCAGCACGCTGCGCAGCACGGCGTTGACGAAGCCGGTGGCGCTACGCGCGTGGCGCCGCACCAGGTCCACGCTCGTCGATACGGCAGCGTAGGGCGGAACGCGGTCGAGATAGGCGATCTGGAACAATCCGAGGCGCAGCGCGGCCAGCACCGGCGCATCGATCTTCTCGACGGCGCGCCCGGCGCGTGCGGCGATGGTGTGGTCGAGCGTGCGCTGGCGGGCGATGGTGCCGTAGACCAGGCGCGTGGCCAGGCCGCGGTCGGAGCCTTCGAGCACGCTGGCATCGAGCGCGCGTGCCAGAGCTTCGTCCGAGCGTGCGCCGCGCCCGACCTCGATGGTGACGTCGAGCGCCAGCGCGCGCGCGTCCGTGACGCGTGGGTCGCTCACGACGAGGCGGTCTTGCCGGGCAGCAGCACGCGATGCGGATCGGCGCCGCGATTGCCGCGCTCGTAGTCGAGGGCGCTCATGGCGCGCTTGCCTTCGGGCTGGACGGTGCGCAGCTCGAGCACGCCGCTGCCGCATGCGACCAGTAGTCCCTGGCCGCTTCGGCCGACGATGGTTCCGGCGAAAAAGGGGTCAGGCACCTTTTCGGCGGCGGGAAAGGTGCCTGACCTCTTCGCGTTCGCGGCAAGGACCTTCAGTCGCATCCGCCCGTCGAATGCGTACGCGCCCGGGCGCGGCGCGAACGCTCGCACCTGCCGCGCGATGAAGTCCGCATCCGTGTTCCAGTCGATGGCCGCCTCCTCCTTGCGAAGCGGTGGCGCGAAGGTAGCCCGGGAATGATCCTGCGGCGTCTGCGCTACCGGCCCTGCGGCGTAGCGATCCACCGTCTCGGCCAGCATCTGCGCAGAGACCTCGGCCATCACCTCGCGCAGCTCGCCCGCGTTCATACATGCGGGGATCTCGACGCCACGCTCGGCGATGACGTCGCCTTCATCCATGCCCTCGCTCATCTGCATGATGGTGACGCCGGTGCGGCCCAGGCCCTCCAGGATGGCGCGTTCGATGGGCGCCGCCCCGCGCAGCGCCGGCAGCAGCGATCCGTGCGCGTTGATGCATCCCAGGCGCGGAATCGAAAGCACGTGGGCCGGCAGGATGCGCCCGTACGCGACCGTCACGCCAAGGTCGGGCGCGAGCTCGCGCAGCCGCGCGACGAATTCGGGACTGCGCGGCGAGACCGGATCGAGCACCTCGACGCCGCTTGCCAGCGCGATCTCCTTGACCGGCGACGGCACCATCTGCTGCCCGCGCCCGCGTGCCTTGTCGGCGCGCGTGACGACGGCGACCACGCGATGCGGACCGTCGAGCAGGCGGCGCAAGGATACGGCCGCGTACTGCGGCGTGCCCATGAAGACGAGACGGAGCGGGTTCGTCGGAAATGCCTTCAGCGTCGGAAGGCGTTGGCGGCGGCGGCCATGAGCTGCTCGTCCTCCTCGATGGGAGGAGGTGCCATGCGGCGCGCGCGCTTGCGGTAGAGCTCGCGCTTCAGACGCGAGATGTGGTCGATGAAGAGCGTGCCGTCCAGGTGATCGATCTCGTGCTGGAGGCAGACGGCCTCGAGGTCGCTGGCCTCGATCTCGATCTCCTTGTGATCGACGGTCCAGCCCTTGACCAGGATGTGCCGCGCCCGCCGCACTTCGGCCGTGTAGTTGACCACGCTCAGGCAGCCTTCCTCCCAGCTGACGGAGCCGCTGGAGGCCGCGATGACGGGATTGAGGATCTTCAGGAGCTTCTTGCCGCGGTTGTCGGAGTCGGTGTCGATGACGATGGCGCGCTGGAGCATCCCGATCTGCGGCGCCGCCAGCCCGATGCCGTTGTTGACGTACATGGTGTCGACCATGTCGTTGAGCATCTTCGCCGTCCTGGCGTTGATCTGGCGCACCTCCTGCGACTTCTGCGACAGGATGCGGCTGGGATACTTCTGCACCTCGAGAACGGCCATCGCCCGACAGGAAAAGGGAAATCCTCCCGATTCGCAAGAGACAAAGCGCGGCTGTCGGCCGCCTCGCGAGCGCGCGATGGAGCGGGCCGTTACCATTTCCCGCATTGCACGCTGCCGCCGCGCCTTTCTGAAAATTCCTTAAGAAAGCGGCCCGCAGGCGATGTCGAAGCCGGATTCTCAGAACGGGACAGTACCCTTCAGAACATGTCGACGGGGTCGACGTCGACCAGCACCCGGACCTTGGCGCTGCGCGCCTGCTGCGCGATGGCGGCGCGACCGCGTAGCAGCGCGTGGCGGACCACGGATGCCCGGGGGGACCAGGTCATGACCCGGTACCGGTAGCGACCCTGGATCCGCTCGATCGTGGCGGGCGATGGACCCTTGACGGTGAAGCCGTCGGCCTCGGGCTCGCCGATCTGCATGGCGCGGGCTGCCTGTTCCGATAGCCGCTCGACGGTGGAGCGCTCGGGCCCCTCCACGCGCAGGACTCCCATGCGGCGCACTGGCGGGTAGCCGAGCTCCTCGCGATCAGCGAGCTCACCGGCGGCAAAGCTTTCGAAGTCGGAGGCCAGCGCGCACGCGATCGCCGCAACGTCGGCGCTGTAGGTCTGCACCAGCACGCGACCGCTCTCGCTGCCGCGTCCGGCCCTCCCCGCCACCTGCGTGATGAGCTGGAAGGTCCGCTCTGCGCTGCGAAAATCCGGCACGTTCAGCGACAGGTCCGCATCGATGACGCCGACCAGCGTCACGCCCGGAACATCGTGTCCCTTGGCGATCATCTGCGTGCCGATGAGCACGTCGACCTCGCGCCGTTTCCACGCCGTCAGCGTGGCCGGGATGAAGCCGCGCTCGCCGGCGGTGTCGCGATCCAGGCGCGCGATGCGCGCGCGCGGCAGCAGCGTTCGCACGGTCGCCTCCAGACGCTCGGTGCCCACGCCTTGCGCGAACAGCGCATCGTTCTGGCAATCGGGACACACCGCCGGCACGGCGCGGCGGTCGCCGCAGTGATGGCAGCGCAGCGAGCGGTCGTTCTGATGCAGGGTCAGGGCCACCGAGCATTCGCTGCACTTGGAGATGCCGCCGCACTGCCAGCACTGCAGCGAGCGTGCGAAGCCGCGCCGGTTCAGGAACAGCAGCGTCTGCCCGCTGGCGGCGAAGTTCTCCTTCATCGCCTCGATGAGCTGCTCGGAGAGGCCGCCGCCGGCGGCGACGTCGCGGCCGCGCAGATCGATGGCTTCGATACGTGGAGGCGGGCTGGCGGTCACGCGATGCGGCAGCAGCAGCGCCTGATAGCGGCCCTCGCGCGCATGACGCCAGCTCTCCAGCGAGGGCGTGGCCGATCCCAGAACGACCGGGCAGCCCTCGATGCGCGCGCGCATGACGGCGGTGTCGCGCGCGTGGTAGCGCACACCATCGTCCTGCTTGTAGGCGGCCTCGTGCTCCTCGTCGATGATGATGATGCCGAGCGAGGGAAGCGGCGCCAGAACCGCCGAGCGCGCCCCGACCGCGATGCGTGCCTGACCGCGCGCGATGCGCCGCCACTCGTCCCAGCGCTCGCCGGGCGACAGCTCGCTGTGAAGAACTGCCACCAGATCGCCGAAGCGGCCGCGAAGCCGCGCCACCACCTGGTGCGTCAGCGAGATCTCGGGCACCAGCACCAGAGCGCCGCCGCCGCGCGCCAGCACCGATTCGACGCTGCGCAGGTAGACCTCGGTCTTGCCGCTGGCGGTAACGCCCTGAAGAAGGAACGTCGAGAACGAGCCCAGCGCGGCTTCGATGGCCGAGACCGCTCGCGCCTGCGGCTCGGTCAGCTGCGGCGCTTCGTAGTGCTCACTGGCCGAGGCCGGTGCGCGGAACATCTCGTTGCGCGACAGACGGATCAGGCCCGCCTCCGCCAGCGCCGGCAGTGACGCCGAAGCGGAGGGAAACAGCTCCGCCAGCTCGCTGGCGGTGGCGCTGCGATGCGGCCTGGTGAGCAGATGGTCGAAGAGCGCGCGGCGTTTGGGCGCGCGCGTGAAGAGAGCGGACTCGGTGGCCTCGTCGGGAATGCGCTCGACAGTAACGACGGTCTCGTAGCGGGTCTTGGCGCGCGGCGAGCCGAGCAGGTCGTCGATCGCGATCACTCCGCGCTCGGCCAGCGTGGCCAGAAGCCGGTCGATGGTGCGGCGGCCGAGGCCGTGGGCAAGGTGCGCGGGCTCGAGCGGCTTGCCGGCGCGTTCCAGGATCTGGACGACGCGGCGCTCGAGCTCGCCCTGGGCGGCACTGCCGTCGCGCAGTGCGACGACCTTCTTCGAAGTGGCAGTCAGGCTGCGTCCCACCGCCAGAGACAGAGTCTCGCCGAGCGAGGACAGATAATAGTCCGCCATCCATTCGAGCAGCTTCAGGAGCTTGTCGGTGACGATGGGACAGTCGTCGAGGAGCGACAGGATTGCGCGGCACTGCACGCCTTGCGGCGCTTCCTCGGCGGTGCCGATCACCAGGGCGGTGACGCGGCGGGGACCGAGCGGAACCATCACGCGCACGCCCGGGCGCACCGACTCCGCCAGAGCTTCCGGAACGGCATAGGTCAGCCTGGCGAGAGCAGCGACGGCGGGCAGCGGGGTGACATGGGCAAAAGCGGGCACGGCCCACATCCATTACATCGGCGTCGTTGCCGAGAAACCCGCGCGCGCTGCACTGTGCCGACATGATCAGTGCACTCAAACCCCGCCGCGCGACGTTCTGGTATCTCGCTCCCGATCGCCTGGTTGCAGCCGTGCTGCTGCGCACCAGCGAAGAGCCGCTGCTGGAGGCGTGCGCCGCATCCTACGCGCACGGCGGGGCGGAGTGTCTGTTCGCGCCCGGAGTGGTGGAGCTGTCCTGGGTGCTGGGCGCCGAGCGAATCGGGCACGTCGCCGCACTGGCGGCCTCGCTGTGCGCGGTGCGAGCTCAGGACGACGATGCCGTCCTCGACGCCGATGACGCTGCTGCCGTGCGCGTCTCCGGTGCCTCCGAGCTTCGTGTGCATGCGCGTGCGCAAGCGGTGACGCAGGCGCACGCGCTGTTTCGGCGCGCGCGCCTTCGCCTGCTCGGCCTGGATTGCGAGCCGTGCGCCCTGAGCACTCTGGCCGAGGTGCTCGGCACCGGCGACGAGCTTTCGCCGCACGGCGCGGACCTGGGCAACGGCCGCAGGCATCAGCCGCTGTCGGCCGTCAGCATTCGGCCGGATGCGGAGAAGGCCGCCCATGCGCTCGGCGAGGATCTTGCGGTGCCGGTCGGCCTGGCGCTGGCATGGTTCGGGACGCCGCGTGCGCTCTGATCTGCTCGCGCCGTTGCGGCGGGAGGAACGCCGCCGCCGCGCAGCCGCCGCAGCTGGTGTCGCCGCGGTGCTGGCGGCCGTGGCGGTGGTCGCGGCGCGGCTCGAGCTGCCGCGCTACCTCGCGGGCATTCTTCGCGCCGGAGACTCGCGAGGCGAGCTCGATGTTCGTTCGAGCAGCGATGCTGCCGTCGACGCCGCGCTGGTGACGCCGCCGGCCACGGCTGCGGTGGTCGCGGCGCCGCCGGTCGTGGTCGCGCCGCAGCCTGCAGCGGCAGTGCAGACGCGCCCGCTGTCGGCATGGCTCGGCGACGTCGCCCGCGATGCGCAGCGGGAGCTGGTGATCAGCCCCGAGGTCCGCGGCGACCTTACGGCCACGGGCGGCTCTGATCGTCTGGACTGGCAAAGCCGCATTCAGGCCTATGCACGAGTGTTCGGCTTCGAGTTCGAGGTGGGCGAGGGGCTGATCGAGGTCAGGCCAGCCGCGCGCAGCGCACGAGCAGCGACCGAACGTAACGAAGGAGTCCTCTCGCGAAAGGGATTCGTCACGACAGCCGCCACCGTCGCGGCCGAAGAGGCCGACGGCATCGCCCATCGCGACATCTCCACGGCGGAGGGAGCGACGGCAGCTTCCAAAGGCAGCCAAGCCGGCGCAGCAGCGGACAAGCCCGCGGCGCCGCCGGCCGAGACGCGCGTCGCGTCGCTGTCGTACGCGCCCGCCAAGGAGCTGGCCGCGGTCGTCGACAAGGCTGCGCAGGCTCTGGGCGTCAGCGCGGCCGCGGACGTCGCCTCCAACGCGCTGGTCCTCTCGGGGCCTCGCGCCGGACTGGATAGGGCAGCAACCCTCGTCGCGCAGCTCGACCGTCCGCGCCGCCGCGTCCTGCTGGAGGCCAAGATCGTCGAGGTCGCGCATTCGGCGCGCCGGGACCTCGGCATCGAGTGGAAGCTGGCAGGCGACATCGCCGCCGACATCAAGCTGCCGCCGATCATCAGCGAAGCCGGCAACGCTGCGCTGCTGGTCGCGACCAATGGCGCCTCGGCGCTCGACGCGCGCATTTCGGCAATGGAGGCCAACGGAAAGCTGCGCGTGGTGTCACGCCCGAGCGTGGTCATGCTCGAAGGCAGCCCGGCCACCATCGAAAGCGTGCGCATCCTGCGCATCCGCCTGCCCAGTCGCGGCGCCGTCGTCGGCGACGACGTCGTCGAGGTCAGCAATTCGAGCGACCGCGCCACGCAGGACATTCCGGTCGGCGTGCGCCTGGAGGTCACGCCCGGCATCCGCGCCGGAAGAAAAGTGCTGCTGCGCATCTCGGCCAAGTCGAGCAGTCTCGGCGCACCGCTTCCGCCCGACGACATCCCCGAAGAGCTCAGCCGCATGGTCGAGGCAGAAGTGATGGTTGCCGATGGCGAGACGGCGGTACTTGGCGGCCTGCTGCGCGAAGCGGGCTCTTCCAGCGGCGCCGGCGTCCCTTTCCTTCGCGACGTGCCCGTTCTCGGCCACGTCTTCAGCCGCCGCGCCAGGCAGAAGGAATCCGAAGAGCTGCTCGTCCTGGTCACGCCGCGGGTGCTGGATTGAGCGTTCGAAAGGACTTGCGGAACAGCATCGGTGGCAGCATTGCTGGAACGTCGCGGGCTGCGGCTCGGCTTTCAGCTCGATGCCGAGTTCCAGGAAGTCCTGGCTCTGGTGCAGAAGTATCGCGACGTCCCCATGAGCATTGCCCATGCATGCCTCGTCACGAAGATCGTGCCGGAGCTGATCCTGCTGACCACAGACGCCGATTTCCGTGTCTACCGCCGACACGGGCGCAAGGTCATGCCCACGCGAATGCCCTGACGCATCCTCCCCATTCCCTTCCGCTATGGTAGGGTGCCCGCGGCGCCCATGCGCCGGTAACGGATGCGTCACATCGTGCTGACAGGATTCATGGCTACGGGCAAGACGGCGGTGGGGCGGCGGCTTGCCAAGCGCCTGGGCTTCGACTTTCTCGACACCGATCAGCTCATCGAGGAGCGCGAGCGGCAGCCCGTCTCGGCCATCTTCGCGGCGCGCGGGGAGGCCGAGTTTCGCCGCATCGAGCGCGAGCTGGTGGCATCGCTGGCGCCTGCGCGGCCCACCGTGATCGCCACCGGCGGCGGCACCTTCGTGGACGAGTCCAATCGCACGATGCTGCGGCGCCTGGGGCCCGTGGTCTGCCTGATCACGTCGCTCGAGACGACGCTGGAACGAGTCGGCCGCAACGACAAGAGGCCGCTGGCCACCGGCGCCGGTGCGGCGGAGCGCCTTGCCACGCTCCTGGAATCGCGCCGGCCCTTCTACCGCATGGCCGACGTGCTGGTGGAGACCGACGGCCTGACCGTCGAGCAGGCGGTCGCGCGCGTGGCCACCGCCATCGCTCCCCGTCTTCGCGGCGAGCCTGCCGCGCACGCTGCCGGCGTGACGGCCATCGACGACAGCCACGCCGGCGGCAAGGCGCAGGAGAAGCGATGAGCACGGTTCGCGTCGAGCTCGGACCGCGCGCCTACGATTGCATCATCGAGCCGGGCATCCGCCGCCGCGCCGGCGAGGCGATCGCGGCCCTTGCACCCTCGCGCATTCTCGTCGTCAGCAACACCACCGTCGCGCCCATCTTTGCCGACGCGCTCCAGGGGTCGATTGCAGCCGCCGATCCGCGCGTCCCCGTCGCGACCATCGAGCTGCCCGACGGCGAGCGCTACAAGACCATCGCCACGCTCGAGACCATCTACGATGCCGCGCTCGACATGCCCGTCGATCGCAAGTCGATCCTGATCGCGCTCGGCGGCGGCGTCGTCGGCGATCTGACGGCGTTTGCCGCCTCCACGATCCTGCGTGGCATCCGCTTCGTGATGATTCCGACCACGCTGCTGTCGCAGGTCGATTCGAGCGTGGGCGGGAAGACCGGAGTCGACCGCTCGCACGGCAAGAACCTGGTCGGCACGTTCCATCAGCCCAGCCTGGTGCTGATCGATCCCGATACTCTGGCCACGCTGCCGCGGCGCGAGTACCTGGCGGGCCTGGCCGAAGTCGTCAAGTACGGCATCATCCTGGACGCCGCGCTCTTCGAGGAGATCGAGAAAAACGCCGATGCGATCCTGGCTCGCGACCCGTCGGTGATGACTCCGCTGATCGCGCGCTGCGTACGCATCAAGGCTGACGTGGTAGAGCGCGACGAGACCGAGACCACCGGCGCACGGCGCATCCTGAACTTCGGGCACACGGTCGGACACGCGCTCGAGCAGGTTACCGGCTACGATCACTACCTGCACGGCGAGGCCGTCGCCGTGGGAATGGTCGTGGCCGCGCGGCTGTCGGCGCGCAAGGGCATCTGCAACGCGGGCGTGGCCGATCGGATCGAGCGGCTGCTGACGCGTCTCGGCCTGGACTGCGACGTGCCCGCCAATCTGGAACCGGCAGCGCTGGCGCGCGCCATCGCGCTGGACAAGAAGGCCGAAGGCAAGGGCGTGGCCTACATCGTCTGCGAGGACATCGGGCGCTGCCGCGCCGAGAACCTGCAGGTGACTGAGATCGCGGCGGCGATATAAGGGCCTGGTCATGGCCGGCCGCAAGCCCATCCTGGTGGTCCACGGGCCCAACCTGAACATGCTCGGCACGCGTGAGCCGGACGTGTACGGGACCACCACGCTCGCGCAGATCGACGCCTCCCTGGCGGCGTTGGCCGGCGAGCTCGGTTGGAGCGTCGAGAGCTTCCAGTCCAATGGCGAGGGCGACCTGGTCACGCGCATCCAGCAGGCGGGCAGGACGCACGCGGGGATCGTCCTCAATCCCGGCGCCTACACCCATACCAGCGTCGCCATCCGCGACGCGGTCATCGCCTGTGGCCTTCCGGTCGTCGAGTGCCATCTGTCCAACATCCACAAGCGCGAGGAGTTCCGGCACCGCTCGCTCATCGCAGGCGTGGCGGTCGGTCAGGTGATGGGCTTCGGCGCCGACAGCTACCTTCTCGGACTGCGAGCTTTGATCTCCACGCTCGAGCGCACTTGAGCTCGATCACTTCGACGCACGCGCTGCGTGAGGCGCTGGCGGGCGAGCTCGCGCAGTTCCCCGAACTGTTCTGGCGGCTGCAGGGCCTCAAGGCTTCGGCGCCGGCCTACGTGCTCGCGCGACTGCTGCAGCCTGCGGCATCGGGCAAGAGCGAGGCCAGGCCCGAGCTCGAGCGCGCGGCACTGATCGTCACCGCCAGCGACAAGGCGGCCGAGGAGCTGGCAGCCGAGCTGCAGGCATTCTTCGGCGAGGCATCCGACGACAGCTTCCTGGCCCGTCGCGTGCACCTGTTCCCGTCGCGAGAGGCTCCGCCGCTGGAAATGCTCTCGCCCAGCTCCGACGTCGAGGCCGCGCGCACGGCGGCGCTTTATGCGCTGTCGCAATCGGGCGCGCCCATCGTGGTGGCCTGCGTGGATGCGCTCGCACAGTGGACGATGGCGCCGCAGGCGCTTCGTGCCGCGTCGCTCTACTTCGTGGTCGGCGACGAGATCCTGCTCGAAGACCTGGTCGGCCAGCTCCAGGCCGCAGGCTATCGAAACCTCGCAACCGTCGACGAGCCGGGCGAGCTGGCCGTGCGCGGCGGCATCATCGACGTCTGGCCGCCGGGGTTCGAGTACCCGCTGCGGGTGGAAGTGGATTTCGACCGCATCGCTTCCATCCGCCTGTTCGATCCTGCCGATCAGCGCTCCTTCCAGCCGAGCGAGGAGCTGGTCGTGCTGCCGTCGCTGCCGGTGCCGCTGGAGCGCATGGCAGAGAGCGACGTGCGGCGCGCCATCGCCGACCGCTGCGAGGAGCTGCTGCTGCCCTCGACCGAACGCCGCCGGCTCGATGACTACCTGGCTTCGGAAGCGCATTTTCCGGGCGTCGAGCTGCTGGCTCCGTACGCGATGGGCGCGCGCTTCACGATCGCCGACTTCCTGCCCGCGGGCGCGCTGATGGTCGCCGTCGATCCGCCCGCCATCGAAGAGGCCATCGAGGCCATGCAGCGCTCGCTCGACGAAGCCGCCGAAGCGGCGCGTGCCGCCGGCAGCTTCTTTCCCGATCCGCAAAAGCTCTACCTCGAGCGCGCCCAGATTCGCGCCCTGGTCTCGCGCCGTCCGCACCTGGAGCTCGACTACGCCGAGGTCGTCGAGTCCATCGGCGAGCCGGGCCATCGCGCATGGCGCGTGGAGGTCCGCACCAACACCCAGATCGCCGCGGCCCGCGCGCGCGTCAAGGCGCGTCGCGGCGAGAGCGGCTTCGCACCGGTAGTGGAGACGCTGACGGCTGCCCGCGCCGAAGGCTTGCGCGTGATCATGATGGCCAGCGGCCAGACCCAGCTCGGCCGCATCGAGCATCTGCTGTCGCTGGCCGGCGTCGACAAGGTCCTGCGCGCCGACACGTTCGCGATCGCCCAGACGCGCGATGCCAGGCACATCTGGCTGGTCGAGGGACATCTGCGCGAGGGCTTCACGCTGACGGCCGATCATCTCCTCGTGGTCAGCGACGAGGAGCTCTTCGGCGAGCGCCGCAGCCGCCCGCGCCGCCGCCGCGCCAGCCGCTCGCGCATGCTGAGCGCGCTGGCCGAGCTCAAGCCGCAGGACTTCGTCGTGCACGTCGATCACGGCGTGGCGCGCTATCACGGCCTCAAGCACCTGAAGGCCGCCGGCATGGAAGGCGACTTCCTGCACCTCGAATACGCCGGCGGCGATCGTCTCTACCTGCCGGTGGACCGCATCAACCTGGTCGAGAAGTTCACCGGAGCCTCCGGCTCCGAACCCGCTCTCGACAAGATTGGCGGTGCCGCGTGGGAACGCGCCAAACGCAAGGCGCGCGATTCGATCCTGGAGATGGCGCGCGAGCTGCTCGACCTGGAAGCGTATCGGCAGGTGCACACGCGGCCGGGCTGGGCCGAGCCGGGAGCGGACTTCGAGGAATTCGAGGCGCGCTTTCCGTTCGAGGAGACCGAGGGGCAGCTCACCGCCATCAAGGACATCATCGCCGACCTGGAACGGGCGCGCCCGATGGACCGCGTGGTCTGCGGCGACGTCGGCTACGGCAAGACCGAGGTCGCGATCCGCGCGGCCTATCTTGCGGCGATGGCCGGAAGGCAGGTCGGCTTCCTGGTGCCCACCACGGTGCTGGCGCGCCAGCACTACGAGACGCTCAGGTCGCGCTTCGACGGCTACCCGATCCACATCGCGATGCTGTCGCGTTTCCACAGCAAGCAGGAGAACCAGGCCATCGTGCGCGGCCTGGCCGACGGCACCATCGACATCGTCGTCGGCACCCACCGCCTCCTGCAGCGCGACATCAGGTTCGCACGCCTCGGCCTGCTTGTCATCGACGAGGAGCACCGCTTCGGCGTCAAGGCCAAGGAGCACATCAAGGCGATGCGGCGCGAGGTCGACGTGCTGACGCTGACCGCCACTCCCATTCCGCGAACGCTTCAGCTCGCGCTCTCCGGAGTGCGCGATCTCTCCGTGATCGAGACGCCGCCGGTCGATCGCCTGGCCATCCGCACCTACGTGGCTCGCCACGACGAGGGGCTGATCCAGCAGGCCATCCAGCGCGAGCTCGGCCGCGGCGGACAGGTCTTCTTCGTGCACAACCGGGTAAGCTCCATCGAACAGGTCGCGCGGCGGCTGGGCGAGCTGGTGCCGGGAGCGCGCGTGGCCATCGCGCACGGCCAGATGGACGAAGGCGATCTCGAAAAAGTGATGGTCGAGTTCCTCGAGCACGAGAGCGACGTGCTCGTGTGCACGTCCATCATCGAGTCGGGCCTGGACATCTCCAACGCCAACACGATCCTGGTCAATCGCGCCGACGCTTTCGGGCTGGCTCAGCTCTACCAGATCCGCGGGCGCGTCGGCCGCAGCCACCGCCGCGCCTACGCGTATCTGCTGGTGCCGAGCGAGCGCATCACCGACGACGCCCGCAAGCGCCTGGCCGTCCTGCAGGACCTCGACGATCTGGGCGCGGGCTTTCGCCTGGCCGCGCACGATCTCGAGATTCGCGGCGCCGGCAACCTGCTGGGAAAGGAGCAGTCGGGGCACATCGGCGCCATCGGCTTCGACATGTTTCTGCGCATGATGGAGGAGGCCACGGCCGAAGTGCGGGGCCTGCCGCCGGTGGCGCATTTCGAGCCGGAGATCGAGCTCGGCGCGGGCGCCTTCCTACCCGACTGGTACGTCTCCGACATCGGCGAGCGTCTGATCCTGTACAAGCGCCTGGCCGCTGCCGAGGACTCGGATGCGGTGATGGCGCTGCGCGAGGAGCTTCAGGATCGCTTCGGCGTGCTCCCGCAGGAGGCGCAGCGCTTCGTGCGCATCATGTCGTTACGCCCAGCCCTGCGGCGCCTCCGGGTTGTGTCGCTCAAGGCCAGCGATAACGTTGTGGCCCTGCGCTTTGACGAGGCCTCTTCGGTATCGCGCGAGCTGCTGCTCGAGCTGGCCCATGCCCAGCCCAGGCGCTACCGCATCCGTCCCGAAGGCGTGCTGATGATGACGGCCGCCGCGCAGGACTGGGATGGCCTCGTCGAAGAAGTCGAGCATTTGCTGGACCGGCTCGAGGCCGGCAGCAAGGGAGGAGCCCTGGATGATGGAAAACGAGAGCCGACCCGCGCGCAGACTTTCCGCCGTGCGCGCCGGTAGTCTCCTGCACGGCGCAGCACGGTTCTGCGCCGTCGCCGCGGTTTCGATGACGCTTGCGGCCTGCTCGACGACCGACTGGTGGCCGTTCGGTGAAGAGGAGGAGAACAAGCTGCAGGCCGGGCTGACGCCGCTTGCCGCCGGCGAGAAGCCGCCTCCCGATGCGGTCAACAGCATCGTGGCCGTGATCGACGGCGAGCCCATCACCGTCGGCGACCTGCGCGCCTACCGCAGGACCGGCGGCCCCTTCCTTCCCGACGAGGTCCGCAACGACTACCGCGTCCTGCTGCAATCGATGATCGAGCGGCGCCTGCTCAAGGCCGAGTTCGAGAAGAACGGTGTGCGCGTCGACGACGCCACGGTCGAGCGCTACATCGAGGGAACGCTCAAGGAGAGCGGACAGAGCAAGGCCGAGATCGAGATGGCGCTGGCGCGCGTCGGCCTTACCTGGGAGCAGTACTTCGAGCGCATGCGCGAGGAGGTGCAGCGGGTCTCGCTGGTCAATCTGATCATCCGCTCGCGCGTCAACGTCCCCGACGAGGAAGTGGCCGAGGCGTGGGAGAAGGATCCCGCTTTCATGCAGAAGGAGAAGCTGGTCATCGCCGACATCTTCCTTCCGCTTCCCACCGACGACGCGGCCGCCGCCGCGGTGCGTGCCCAGGCCGACGAAGTGGCCAGGCAGGCACGCCGCGATTTCGAGGACGCGGCAAAGAAGCACTCCAAGGGCCCTGGCGCCGCCGACGGCGGCAAGCTCGGCGAGTTCGAGCGCGGCACCATGGCTTCCTATTTCGAGAAGGCGCTCGCCGGTCTGGACGAGGGCGACGTGTCGGCCCCGGTCGAAGGCGGCGGCGGAATCCACATCGTCAAGCTGCTCGACGTCAAGAAGAGCGGGCGGCGTCCGCTCGAGGAAGTGAAGGAAGAGATTCGCGAGGCGATCTACCAGAAGCGCCTCCAGGAACGTTACGAGAAGTGGGCGAGTGAGGACCTGCGGCGCGAGCACCGGGTCGAGATCCTCATGAGCGACCTGTCGGGAATCACCGGCTAGTGAAGCCGCAGATCGCGGTCAGCCTCGGCGATCCGGCCGGGATCGGTCCCGAGATCGTCGTCGAGGCGGCCGCTCGTCCGGCCGTGCGGCGCGCGTGCCGCCTGATCGTCTACGGCGACGACGGCGTGATCGCAGCCGCGCGCAGGATCCGGCGCATCGAAGCTTCGTCGCCGACGGCGATCGAGCGCGTCGTGCCGGTGACGTCGCTGGCCAGCGGTCGCGGCCTGCCCGCGCCTGCGCGGCGCTGCGGAGAGGCGGCGTTCCGCTATCTCGATGCTGCCGCGCGCGCGACGGCAGCCGGCCAGCATGCGGCGCTGGCCACTGCTCCACTGAACAAGCTCTGGCTCAATCGCGCAGGCCATTCCTACGACGGCCACACCGAGTATCTGTCGCAGCTTGCCGGCAAGCCCGCCACCATGATGCTGGCCGGCCCGAAGCTGCGCGTCGTGCTGGTGACCACGCACGTGGCCATTGCGCGGGTTCCCGCAATCCTGGACGCGACGCGAATCGTCGCCGCCGGACGCACGACCGCCGCGCATCTGCAGCAGTTCCACGGCCTGAAGAAGCCGCGTCTTGCGGTGGCGGCGCTCAACCCGCACGCCGGTGAAGGCGGCCTGTTCGGTGACGAAGAGAAGCGCATCATCGCACCGGCCGTGGCTCGTCTGCGCCGCGCCGGCATCGACGCGAGCGGGCCGTTTCCCGCCGACACATTATTTGCGGCGGTAGTAGCTGGTGACTACGATGCCGTGCTTTGCATGTATCACGACCAGGCACTCATCCCGCTCAAGCTCGTAGACTTCCGGCACGCGGTGAACATCTCTATGGGCCTGCCGTTCCTGCGCACCTCGCCCGATCACGGCACCGCCTACGATCTGGCAGGTAGCGGAAAGGCGAGCGCCGACAGCATGGAAGCCTCCATTCTCCTGGCCGCATCGATGGCATCCAAGGCGACTTCCCGATGAAGCTGAACCCGCAGATCTATCGCGAGTACGACATTCGCGGCGTTGCCGGCACCGACTACGACGAAGAATTCGCGTACGCGCTCGGCCGAGCCTACGGCAGCAAGCTCCTGGACCAGGGCATTTCTCGCGCGGCCGTCGGCGCCGATTGTCGTGTGACCAGCCCCGCCTTTCACAAGGCGATGAAGGATGCGCTGCGCGCCACCGGCGTCGACGTCATCGACGTCGGAATGTGTCCGACCCCGCTGCTCTACTTCGCCGTGCATCATCTCGACCTGGAGGCCGGCATCCAGATCACCGGCAGCCACAATCCGCCCGACCACAACGGCTTCAAGATCGTCATCGGCAAGACGACCATCCATGGCAGCGACATCCAGGACCTGGCGCGCCGCATCCAGGAAGGCCAGTTCCGCGAAGGCAGCGGCGGCGAAGAGTCGTATCCGATCATCGCGGCCTATCGCGGGTTCCTCTCCGAGCACTTCGGTCGCAGCGGCGAAGGCGTCAAGGTCATCGTCGATTCGGGAAACGGCACGGCCGGCCCGGTTGCCCCCGGCGTCTACCGCGACATGGGCTGCGAGGTCGTCGACCTCTACAGCGAGCCCGACGGACGCTTTCCCAACCACCACCCCGATCCGACCGTGGAAGAGAACGTGGCCGAGCTCATCGCCAAGGTGCGCGAGAGCGGCGCCGACCTCGGCATCGCCTTCGACGGCGACGCCGACCGCATCGGCGTGGTCGACGAGACCGGCCGCATCATCTGGGGTGACGAGATGCTGGTCGTCTTCGCGCGCGACATCCTGGCCGCGCAGCCCGGCGCCACCATCGTCTCGGAAGTGAAGTGCTCGCAGCGTCTGTACGACGACATCGAAGCCAAGGGCGGCGTCGGCATCATGTGGAAGGCCGGGCACTCGCTGCTCAAGGCCAAGATGCGCGAGACCGGCGCCGTGCTCGGCGGCGAGATGAGCGGGCATCTGTTCTTCGCCGACCGCTACTTCGGCTTCGACGATGCCATCTACGCCGGCGCGCGCATGATCGAGATCCTGGCGCGCGATGGCAGGCGGCTGGCCGAGATCCTCTCCGACCTCCCGCACGCCGTGTACACGCCCGAAATCCGCGTCGACTGCCCCGACGACCGCAAGTTCAAGGTTGCCGCGGCCGCTCAGCAGCGCTTTCGCGAGCTCGGCTACCCGACCGTCGACGTCGACGGCGTGCGCGTGATCTTCGAGAACGGGTGGGGCCTGGTGCGGGCCTCCAACACGCAGCCGATCCTGGTGCTTCGCTTCGAGGCCACCGACGAGGAATCACTGCGCCAGTATCAGGCGCTCGTGGAGCGGGAGCTGGCGCAGCTCTGACCTGACCGTGGCCGACTCCATCGTCATCCGCGGGGCGCGGCAGCATAACCTCAAGAACCTGGACCTGGACATCCCGCGTGACCGATTCGTGGTCGTCACCGGACTTTCCGGCTCGGGCAAGTCCTCGCTCGCCTTCGACACGATCTACGCCGAGGGCCAGCGCCGCTACGTCGAATCGCTGTCGGCCTACGCACGCCAGTTCCTCGAGCAGATGGAAAAGCCCGACGTCGATTCGATCGAGGGCCTTTCGCCGGCGATCTCGATCGAGCAGAAGACGACGACCAAGAGCCCGCGCTCCACGGTCGGCACGATGACGGAGGTCTACGACTTCCTGCGCCTGCTCTACGCGACCATAGGGCGGCCGCACTGCTACCAGTGCGGCCGCGAGATTTCCTCGCAGAGCATCGGCCAGATCGCCGCGCGCATCCTGGAGCTGCCCGCGCGCAGCAAGGTCGAGATCCTCGCGCCCATCGTCCGGGGCAGGAAGGGCGAGTACAAGAAGGAGCTGCAGGACCTGAAGAAGCAGGGCTTCCTGCGCGTGCGCGTCGACGGCGTCATGCACGACCTGTCCGAGGACATCAAGATGGCGCGCACGCAGCACCACACCATCGAAGTGGTCGTGGATCGCCTCGTGCTGCGTCCGGGCGTCGACAAGCGCCTGACCGATTCGATCGGCGTTGGCCTTCGTCTGGCCGAGCAGAGCATCGTCGCGCACTGGACCGGTCCGGACGGCGAGGAAGGCGACGAGAACTTCAGCCAGCGCTTCGCGTGTGCGATCTGCGGCATCTCCTTTACCGAGATCAGCCCGCGCCTGTTCTCGTTCAACAGCCCGCACGGCTCGTGTCCCGACTGCAACGGCCTTGGCCGCACGGCAACGTTCGACCCCGAGCGGCTGATCGTGCGACCCGCGCAATCGGTCGAGGACGGCGCGCTGGCAGGCTGGAACCGCCGCGTCGCGGACAAGTACTCGTGGGCGACACGCGCCATCGCCAAGGCGCACGGCGCCGCCAAGGACACGCCCTGGCAGGACCTGGCCGAAGAGGCGCGCACGCAGATGCTGTTCGGCACCGGTGACAAGCGCGTGGCGGCAGGGCGCGGCACGATGCGGGCGTTCGCCGGAATCGTTCCCGTGCTCACCAAGCGCTACCGCGAGTCCGAATCGGAATGGGTCCGCTCCGAGCTCGAGCCCTACATGTCGGAAAAGCCCTGCGACGGCTGCGGCGGCATGCGGCTCCGGCGCGAGGCGCGCTCGGTACGCATCGGCGGCAAGGCGATCCATGAAGTCTCGGCAATGCCGCTCGATGAGGCGGCGGCCTTCCTGGACCACCTCGACCTGGCCAAGCGCGAGGCCGAGGTCTCCAAGCTGGTGCTCAAGGAGATCACCGAGCGGCTGCATTTTCTGCTCGGCGTGGGCCTGTCGTACCTGACGCTGGATCGCGCCACGGGCACGCTCTCGGGCGGCGAGAGCCAGCGCATCCGCCTGGCCACCCAGATCGGCGCCGGCCTGACCGGCGTGCTCTATGTTCTGGACGAGCCGTCCATCGGCCTGCACCAGCGTGACAACGCGCGCCTGCTGGCCAGCCTGCGAGCCCTGACCGATCGCGGCAACACCGTGCTGGTGGTCGAGCACGACGCCGACACCATGCTGGCCGCCGATCATCTCATCGATCTGGGCCCTGGCGCCGCCAAGCATGGCGGCCGCGTCGTGGCCCAGGGCTCGTGCAAACAGGTGATGGCCAACGCCGAGTCGCTGACCGGCCGTTTCCTGTGCGGCACCGAGCGCATCGAGGTTCCGTTGCTGCGACGCGCCGGCTCGGGCGAAGCGCTGCGCGTGCGCGGCGCGCGGCATCACAATCTGCGCGGCATCGACGCCGAGTTCCCGCTCGGCTGCATCACCTGCGTCACGGGCGTCTCCGGCTCGGGCAAGAGCTCGCTGGTGATCGACACGCTCTACGCCGCGCTGGCCAATCACCTGCACGGCGCTTCGCACGAAGTCGGCGCGCACGATGCCATCGAGGGAATCGATGCCATCGACAAGGTCATCGACATCGACCAGACGCCGATCGGCCGCACGCCGCGCTCCAACGCCGCCACCTACACGGGCCTGTTCACCGACATCCGCGACCTTTTCGCCATGCTTCCCGAGGCACGCATGCGCGGCTACACGCCGGGCCGCTTTTCCTTCAACGTCGAAGGGGGCCGCTGCCAGGCCTGCTGCGGCGACGGGATGATTCGCGTCGAGATGCACTTCCTGCCCGACGTCTACGTGCTGTGCGACGTGTGTCAGGGCCGTCGCTACAACCGCGAGACGCTCGAGGTTCGCTACAAGGGCAAGAGCATCGCCGACGTCCTCGAGCTGACCGTGGCCGAGGCGCTGGATTTCCTGTCATCGATCCCGACCGCGAAGAGGAAGCTGGAGACGCTGGCAGCGGTCGGCCTCGACTACATCCATCTGGGTCAGGCGGCCACGACGCTGTCGGGAGGCGAGGCACAGCGCATCAAGCTGTCCAAGGAGCTGGCCAAGCGAGCCACGGGCCGCACGCTCTACATCCTGGACGAGCCGACCACCGGCCTGCACTTCGCCGACGTACGCCGTTTGATGGAGGTGCTGGGAATGCTGGCCGATGCCGGCAACACCGTCATCGTCATCGAGCATCAGCTCGACGTCATCAAGACCGCCGACTGGGTTCTGGACCTGGGACCGGAAGGCGGCAGCGGCGGCGGCGAGATCGTGATCGCAGGCACGCCCGAGGAAGTAGCCGCCTGCGAGGTCTCCCACACCGGCCGCTTCCTGCGCGACGCCCTGCCGGGATAGCTATTCGGCCGGCGACACCGGCATGTCACGAACGGCCGACCACGCGTTCTCCTGCGCGATCCAAGACTGTCCGGTGTGGACGTCGTAGCGCAGCGCGCCCCAGTCGTCCTTGAGCGGGACCATCTGGATGCGGTAGTCCGATCGCGGCGGCTGCATCGCGTCCTTGATCTCCACCCACGCGCCTTCGCTCAGTCTCCACGCCTTGCCGGTATGCAGGTGGTAGCGGATCGCGTACCAGTTGGTCTCGGAGGCCGGCACCATCACGACCGAGTAGTCCTCCTTGACCGGCGCGAGCGATACCTGCTCCTGCGCCGGTGCGGCCGGAGTCGGCGGCGGCGTGGTCTCGGCGGCTACCGCCATGTTGGAGGCAAGGATCGTTACGAGGAGCGCCGGCGCCAGGCTTGGGAGTGGGGTTCGCATTCCTGCGGCCTACCACGCCGGTGAGCCGCAGGCCACCCGGGGCACCTTCCTTGACCGGCAGATGGCATTGCGATCGGTCCGGTGTGGGTTAAGGTACCTCGTGGCCCGTCCGCGCATCTATCTCGATCATCATTCGACCACGCCGCTGGACCCGCGGGTGCTCGAGGCGATGATGCCCTACCTGACCGACCGCTTCGGCAACGCCGCCAGCCGCACGCATGCGTTCGGATGGGAAGCCGAAGAGGGCGTGGAGAAGGCCCGCAAGCAGGTTGCCGCCGCCATCGGCGCAGAAGCGCGCGAGATCGTCTGGACCAGCGGGGCCACCGAATCCGACAACCTGGCCGTCAAGGGCGTCCTTGCGTTCCATCGCGACAAGGGCAGCCACGTCGTCACCATGGCCACCGAGCACAAGGCGGTGCTGGACGCGTGCAAGGCCGCCGAGCGCGACGGCGCTGCCAAGGTGACGCGGCTCAAGCCGCTGCCGGGCGGCTTGCTCGACCTGGCGGCGCTCGAGGAAGCGATCACGGACGAGACCGTCCTGGTCTCGGTGATGCACGCGAACAACGAGGTCGGCACGATCCAGCCGATTGCCGGGATCGGAGCGATCTGCCGCCGGCGTGGCGTCTTCTTCCATTGCGACGCCGCGCAGAGCGCTGGCAAGCTGCCCATCGATGTCGAAGCGATGAAGATCGACCTGCTCTCGATGTCGGCCCACAAGGTGTACGGGCCCAAGGGCGCCGGCGCGCTCTACGTGCGAAGCAGGAACCCGCGCGTGCGCATCACGCCGCAGATCGACGGTGGCGGTCACGAGCGCGGCATGCGTTCGGGAACGCTCAATGTCGCAGCCATCGTGGGAATGGGCGCCGCGCTCGAGATCGCCGTGGCCGAGCGCGACGAAGAGAACGCCCGCGTCCTGTCGCTGCGTGAGCGCCTGCGCCGCGGGTTGTGGGAAGGTCTGGACCAGCTCACGCTCAACGGCGATCTGCAGCAGCGTCTGCCGGGCAATCTCAACGTCAGCTTCGCGTGCGTCGAGGGCGAGTCGCTGATGCTGGGGCTGCGCGAGATCGCCGTCTCGTCCGGCTCGGCGTGCAGCTCGGCGACGCTGGAGCCGTCCTACGTCCTGCGCTCGCTGGGCGTGCGCGACGAGCTGGCCCATTCCTCGATCCGCTTCGGGATCGGGCGATTCAACACCGAGGAAGAGATCGATTACGCTGTCGGGCGGGTGACCGCCGAGGTCCGACGGCTTCGCTCCCTGTCGCCGTTCTACAAGAGCAGCCGCGGCGCCGAGACGCTGCAGGCGGTCCGAGAAAGAGCATGATCACCATCACCGAGAGAGCGGGCAGCCGCATCCAGCAGCTCGCCACCACCTCCGAGAAGCCCGCCACGGGCCTTCGCATCAAGGTCGTCGGCGGCGGCTGCTCGGGCCTGCAATACAAGATCGACCTCGACAACGAGAAGAAGGGCGACAAGGTCTTCGAAGCCGGAGGCGGCCGCCTCTACGTCGACCGCCGCAGCTATCTCTACCTGGTCGGCACCCAGGTCGACTACGCCGAAAGCCTCACCAATGCCGGCTTCCAGCTGGAGAACCCGAACGTCAAGAAGACCTGCGGGTGCGGCGAGAGTTTCGTGGTCTAGGCTTTCTTTTTCGCAACCAGTGGCGGGCGCGCAGGCTGCCGCGGATGCGAGGCGCGGACCGAGGCTCGAGGGTAAGCGGGCTGGGAGTCCGCTGGAGCAAGACCTGAGGGCCGCAACGAAGCAGACGCGGTGCTATGCGCGCGCCTCCGTCGCACCCCCACAAGGTTGCCCGTGCACAACCGCAACTCGGTTGGGCCAAACCCTTTGCGCTAGCGCGGGTTTATGTGGCATGTACGGGTCATCGATCAGGATCGGTGCCGAGGGGGCGCCGGTCCGGTCGTTCCGGCGCGGACGAAAACCCGACCATCGCAACGATGGCGGGCGTGGTCGTCCGGCGGACGAGGTCTGGGGTGAAGACCGAGTGGGCTCGCTCGGCTTCCGGATGTGGAGGTGTGAGATGGTGGGAGCCCGTGATCGCGGCCGCTATCAGTCCGACGATCGTCAACCCGATGTCTTTGAACCGGACATCGTTCTGCCCTCGCAGCATTTCGCTCAGATCAAGCGCAAGAAGTTTCCGTCGGGCGAGCATCGTCTTCTCGTCGCGCTGATCCAGGATGCCGTCGAGTGCTTTCAGAAGCACCTGCACGCGCGCGACTCCAAACGTCGCCAGCTCTTCCTCGATGCCGAGAGCTGGATCGACTCCGAGGACGATCGCGGCGTGTTCTCCTTCAACAACGTCTGCATGCTGCTCGGCATGAACCCCGAGTACGTGCGCCAGGGCCTGATCGCGTGGCGTGACAAGGAGAAGCGCGTGCAGCGCGTGCGGCGTCACGAGCAGATGGCCGAGAACCGCACAACGGCGCGCATCGTGCCGGCCGAAGCTTCCACGCACGAAGGCGATGCCGACGAAGCGATGGACTGGGCCGACGAGCAGCTCGCCGAAACCGCCATGAACTGACCGGGCCGCGCCGGGGCTAGGGGCAGGCACCTGCGGCTCGGCAAGGGTGCCTGACCCCTTTCGGCGTCCGTCGCATTCATCATCCTCCCTCTTCGCAGCACTTTCTTCGGGCCGCTGCACCTCGAGCGATGCCGTGCTACAGGTGCGGCGGCGATGCCTTACGTCACCCGCATCGATTGCCCGCAGTGCGAGCGGCCGCTCACTCGCAAGACCGGCGGTAAGTGCTCGCACTGCGGCGCGGTCATCACCGAGCACGTGGCGCGCGAGCGCCTGCGCGAGAAGCGCATCGAGCAGGCCGTGGCCATTTTCGCCACTGTTGCCGTCCTGACGCTGTTTCTATGGGGCGGCGGCGCCGGCCTTCTCGAAGGAATCGCAGTCTACGCCATCGCCGGAGCCGCCATCTGGTATTGGGGCAAGGGGACGTTCTGGAGCGCGCGGCTGAAGGGCGGTGACGAAGACATCGTCGATGACGATGCGCCGTGAAGGAGCTGACACCCGGAGACGGCAGCGCGACCAGTGGGAGTTGCGTGACGGCATCACCCACGGCAGGCCTTCGGCGCGAACTTACGAAGCCCGCGCACCCTCCGATGGCAGCCGGCCATAGCCCTGCCCCGCGCGTACTGTCGCAGAGGCATGCTCGAATGCCGGACCTGACCCCGTTATAACCATGTGATGAGCATCAAGCTGGTTCGCAGGAAGGCTTCGCAGGTTCAGGCCGATCTGGTCGCCATCGGCGTGGTCGAAGGACAAGAGCTCAAGGGCGCCGTCGCCGGATTGGCCAAAGAGGATCGTGACGCGATCACGGCGCGTGCCAAGCGCATCGGATTCAAGGGCAAGGTCAACTCGGCGATGATCGTGCAGCTAACCGGTCACGACGTTGCCCTGGTCGGCGTCGGCAAGGGCGATACCGTCGATGCCTGGCGGCGCGCGGCTTCCTCGGCACGCAACGCCGCCACCGTATCTCGCGCCACGACGTACGCCTTCGCGCTCGACGACGCGGCCAGGCCGCTGGACGTGCTGGCAGCGGTGATCGAGGGGACGCTGCTGACCGGCTACACCTACGAGAAGTACAAGACTAAGAAGAGCGAGACGAGCTACGGCGGACCCAGGACGATCACCATCACCTCCCCTTCGCTGTCCGACACGGGCCGTGCCGTCGAGACCCTGGCGCGCACGCAGGAAGTCTGCGACGCCGTCTGCTTCGCACGCGATCTGGTCAACGAGATTCCCACTGCCAAGCCGCCAGGGCATCTGGCTGCTGTCGCAAGGCAGGTGGCCCGAGGCAGCGCTCGCCTGCGCTGCGACGTCTGGCAGGGCGAGCGGCTTCGCCGCGAGAAGATGAACGGCATCATCGCCGTCTCCTCGGGCAGCCGGAACTCGGGCGCACTCATCAAGCTGATCTACAAGCCGCGCCGCCGCCCCAGGGCTCGCGTGGCGCTGATCGGCAAGGGCATCACCTTCGATTCGGGCGGCCTGTCGCTGAAGCCGGCAAAGTCCATGGAGACGATGAAGATGGACATGTCGGGTGCAGCACTCGTGCTGGCCGTCATGCGCGCGCTGCCCGAGCTGGATCCGGCCGTCGAGGTCCATGGTTTCATCGCCAGCGCCGAGAACATGCCGGGACAGAATGCGCAGAAGCCCGGCGACATCATCCGCTACCGCAACGGCGTCACTGCCGAGGTCCTCAACACCGACGCCGAAGGGCGGCTGGTGCTCGCCGATGCGCTGTGCCTGGCCGGCGAGATCGACCCGGACTACATCGTCGATGCCGCAACGCTGACCGGCGCATGCATGGTGGCATTGGGCCTTCGCATCGGCGGCATCATGGGAACGGATCAGGCGCTGGTCGACGACATCATCGCGGTCGGCAAGGACGCGGGCGAAGGGCTGTGGCAGCTTCCCCTGGTCGAAGATTACGCCGAGGAGATCCGCTCCAGCATCGCCGACATCAAGAACATCGGCGGCGGGTATGCGGGAACGATCGCGGCGGCGCTGTTCCTCCGTCACTTCGTGGGCAAGAACAAGTGGGCGCACCTGGACATCGCCGGCCCGGCCTGGACGGACCGGGCGCTGCCCTACACGCCGCGAGGCGGCACGGGTTTCGCCATACGCACCGTGCTCGGCTGGCTCGACCGCATCGGTTAGCGACAGCCGGGTGTGGACAGCGTGTGCGCGAATCGTGCGCACCGGCGGCCGCGGGCCCTCGAAGCACTTGAAGCAAGCCGTGCTGCGCAGTACTTCAGGCGCGCGGGCAACCGCCAATCCGTACCAGGATGGGTCGCGACATGACCGAGCACGTCGATACTCATGGAAAGCCTGACTGCGCCGCGGACACCGTCGAGGTCACCGTGTCCGGATTGGTCGAGCAGGGTGGCCGAGTCGTCGTTCCGGCGCCGGCAACGGTGGCGAAGGTGCTGGAGGCCGCCGGCGGCTTCACCCATGCCGAGCACAAATGGCCGCTGGGCGTCCTTACCGTTCGCCGCCTGGATCCCTCCGGTGGCCGCACGTGGCGTTTCCACACCGCCACGCGCGCACCCGAAGAGTGGGAAGGTTTCCGGCTGCAGAAGGGTGACATGCTCACCGTGCAGCGCATCCTCGAAGAGCGTCACCGCTAGAACGCCCGGGTGATTCGACGGCCACACGTATTGTCGTAGACGGCGAGAACGCTCGCGGCCAGGGCGGCACCAGCGCCGCCGGGCGCGCACGCAGATCCCGGACTCCCGCGCCGCCAGCGCGGATGTTCTTCCAGGTTCCGAAAGGCCAACGCGGCCGCCTCAGGGCGATTGCGGGCGCGAGGCTGGAACCGAGCGCGCCTTCCCCGATGCCGTCGTGCGGGTGGACGATCTCCTCCCGGCACCCTGGGAATGACGGCGTCTAGTGCCACGGCAGCCCACCAACGGGGCAGCTGAGCTCGACCACCTGTCCGACGGCCTTCTTCAGCGTCAGCAATGAATCGGTCGCGACGACGGAGCCGCTTCCGTCGACGTCGCAGATGCATCGCCGGCACAGACGCGATCCGACCGCAGCGCGCAGGGTGCCGAGCGCGTCGCTTGCGAGCGGATTGCTGCCGGCGCTGATCGGCATCCCGCAGGACCGGCAAGTGTTTTCGTGATCCAGGCATTGTCCTTCGACGTCGGACTCCGCACACGGCAGCAGGGCCTGGAAGTGCTCCTCGACTTCTTCGCTGCCGAGCATGCGGTCGTAGAGCACGACCTCATCGAGGGTCCCGGTGAAATAGCGCGTGAAATTCTGCGCGCGATTGATGCGGAATGCGGTGTTGACCACCGCCGGCGTGGACGTGTTGAACGGCAATTCGGGGTCGTTGATCGTGCCGACGACGTTTCCGTCGATGTACATGGTCGTGCCGACGTTGGCAGCGCCGCCGCCCTGGCGAACCCATACGAAGTGGTGCCAGTTGCCGCGAGGAACCAGCACCGCCGACTGCAGGCCACCGTTGTAGAAGCCGGCGAAGGTCTCGTCGGCGACGTTGCCGCTGAAACTGAAGTACACCGATTCCATCGTCGGCGTGGCGTCCGAGATTCCCCAGTGCAGGAACGGCGCCCACAGCAGCGCGAAGTCCTGCGGCGTCAGATAATAGACCGCTTCGGCGGTGAACGTGGGATTGCCGGCCAGACCCTCGGGCGCGACGCTCTTGGTCTCCAGGTAGTCGTCCTCCGAGTCGAAGCGCACGGCGCCGTCGCCTTCGTACGTTGCCTCTCCCCGATGGGGCGTGCCGAAGTACGTCGCGTCGAATCCGGCGCCGAGGCTGCCGTGATTGATGGCATCGCCTTCGGTTTCATCGAGCGTGAACCACAGGACGGGCTGGTCGGAGTCGACCACGTCGTGAAAGGCCTCGGGCGCTGCCGAAGCGGCGGCTGCCGTCAGCACGGCGCCGATCAGGGTCGCCAGCTGCCACAACATCAGCCGACGTGCGGCGCGAGCGGGAGCGGGGGAAGCGGTCGCGGTCTTGCCCATGGCGAATACCTCCTGCCGCGATCCTAGCATCGGCTCCGGCGGACCATCCACGGCGCCGGTGCGCAGCCGACGTCCGCGTCGTCGCAGCGTTCATGCGTTGCGCGGACCGCGCCGCCAGCGCGCGATCCCATAAACGCAGGCCGAGCCAGCGGTGCGTTGATCCCGCAACGGCAGGACCGCGGCCGCCGCTGCCCGTCCGATGCCTAAATGTTGCGCGCCCTCCTGCCGCTGAATCGGGCAGGACTTGCGCCGGGGACGGCCCCATCCGTCTCCGCCACGCGCCTTCGATCCGTTGCGTCCGAGGCCGCGCGCGCGACGGCCGCCTGGAAAATCGGCGCCTTAGCGCAGAAGGCGTGGCCCGTCGCCTCTTCGGGCCGACCCTGGCACCCCCATTGCAAAAGCGCCGGCATCCGTTGCGTGAGGCGGCCCGAGCCGCATGGGACCACCCGCAACCGTCATAGGAGGACCGACGAAAATGATGACATCCCTGGTACGTTCCGCGCGGCGCCGCCGCGCGATCTCACTCTGCACAGCGCTGGCACTGCCCCTGCTCGCCGCGACCGCCGGCTTCGCGCAGGAAGGCGCCGCCGAGGCACCGCCGGCCGTCGACTCCGGTGACACGGCCTGGGTGCTGGTCTCTTCGGCGCTGGTCCTCATGATGACGCTGCCTGGCCTGGCCCTGTTCTACGGCGGCCTGGTGCGCGCCAAGAACGTCCTGAACGTTCTCATGCAGTGCTTCCTGTCGGCCGGCATCGTCGGCGTCCTGTGGGTGGCGGTCGGTTACAGCCTGGCCTTCGGCGAGGGCAACTCCTTCATCGGCGATCTCTCCAAGATGGGCCTGAAGGGCGTGACGCTGGATTCGGTCACCGCCAACTTCGCTTCCCCCCCGCGCAACATTCCCGAGTACCTGTTCGTGATGTTCCAGGGGATGTTCGCGATCATCACTCCCGCCCTGATCCTGGGCGCGGTTGCCGAGCGCATGAAGTTCAGCGCCTGGCTGGCCTTCATCACGGTGTGGCTGCTGGTCGTGTACTGCCCGCTCGCGCACATGGTCTGGGGTGGCACGGGCTGGATCTTCAACGCCGGTGCCATCGATTTCGCCGGCGGTCTGGTCGTGCACATGTCGAGCGGATTCTCGGCGCTGGTGGCCGCGATCATGCTCGGAAACCGTCGCGGCTTCGGCAAGGAGCCGATGCCTCCCCACAGCCTGCCTCTGTGCCTGATCGGCGCGGGCCTGCTGTGGACGGGGTGGTTCGGTTTCAACGCCGGCAGTGCGCTCAGCGCCAGCCCGCTGGCCACGCTGGCATTCCTCAACACGAGCACGGCGGCTTCGACGGCGACCCTGGTGTGGGCGATCGTCGAGTGGATTCACCGTGGCAAGCCCACCGCTCTCGGCGGTGCGACCGCAGCGGTGGCCGGCCTGGTGGCGATCACTCCGGCCTGCGGCAACGTCTCGCCGATGGGCGCCATCGCGATCGGCGCCGGCGTCGTGGCCGTTTCCTACACAGCATGCACGTTCCTGAAGCCGGCTTTCGGCTACGATGATTCGCTCGACGTCTTCGGCGTCCACGCGCTCGGCGGCATGTGGGGCGCGATCGCCTCCGGCATCTTCGCCGTCACCCTCGGCTCCGGCATCGAGAGCAATGCCCAGCAGATCATGGTCCAGCTCAAGAGCGTCGCGTTTGTGATCGTCTTCGCTCCGGTGGCGACGTTCATCATCCTGAGCGTGCTCAAGCTGTTCTTCGGCTCGCTGCGAGTGATCGACGAGGACGAGGCCACCGGCCTGGATCTGAGCGAGCACGCCGAAACGGCCTATTCCATGGGCGGCGGCGGTCTGGCGATGATGGAAGCGATTCCGAGCGAGTCGTACGGCGCCACGATGGTGGCGACCAAGCCCAAGATGGCGCACTGAGCAGGCGCCCTGGCAACCGAGCAAAGCACGCTTCTCCTCTTTGCGTGCTCCAGGAGAGCCCGATGTCCACGCCAGAGAGCGCGGCATCGGGCTCTTCCTTTTTCGATCTTCGGCTGAAGCCGTGAGCTGAGCGCGAGAGACGCCGGTAGGCCTAGCGCACCGTCTGCATGCGCGCCTTCTGATCTGCCCACGGCCACGCGGGCGGCGTCAGGTCGTCGCTCAGCCCGCCGACGCGATCGTCATCAGCAGGACTGTCGGCGGTCGCCGTGTCGCTGCCGAGCTGCAGGCCGGAGTTGTCGCGCGCGACCTGCACTCCGGTGTCGTGTCCGTAGACGTCCTTGCGCAGTTCCAGACGCCCCTCGTCGTTGACGCGGGCGGTGAAATACACGATGTGCACCGGGATCTTGTTCTCCAGGTTGACGTGCACCGTCTTGCCCGCGCGAATGGCAGACTGGAGTTTCTGCGGCGTCCAGTTGCCTTCGCGGCCCAGCAGATACTCGGCGAGATCCACGGGCTTGCTGACGCGGATGCAGCCGTGGCTGAGCGCGCGCACCTGCTGCGAGAACGCCTTCTTGCCGGGCGTGTCGTGCAGGTAGACGTTGTTCTTGTTCGGCATCATGAACTTGAGCCTGCCGAGCGGGTTCTGCGGGCCCGGTTTCTGCCGAAGATGTCCGTCCTTGGTCTGGACGATGCCCTCGCGCCGGAAGTAGCCCTTGTCGCGCCGCGCCTTGGGCCACACTTCCTTGGACGCGATGCTCTCGGGTATGCCCCATTCCGGATTGATGACGATGTACTCGACGACGTCGCTGAACTGCGGCGTCTGCCAGGTAGGCAGACCCACGATCACCGGCATCGACAGCTGCGGTCGACCGCCGCTGTAAACGCTGAGCTCGAACCAGGGAATGTTGACGAGGATGTAGTCGTCGCTCGCCCCGATGGAGAGTTCGCGCCAGCGCTGCACGTTGCGCTCCAGGATCGACACGATGTCGCGCGTCGGACGGTTGAGCTCGCGAAACGTGGCCGGGCCGACGTTTCCGTCGGCGTTCATTCCGCGGTCGGCCTGGAACTTCTTGATCGCCGCCGAGAGGTCCTCGCCGAACTTGCACTGGCCGGTCTCTTTGGCGGCAGGTGGAGGCGTGCCGCCTGGAAATTGCAGATAGTTCTCGGCGGCCAGACGCCGCTCCAGGGCATGGATGCGCCCGCAGTCGTAGGAGCCGCCGCGAGAGATCGTCTTGTCGCTCGGCACTGCCGACCAGCCGCCGGCGCGATCGATGTTCTCGTAGCGCGAAAGCATGTCGCTGAGCTTGGTCAGCTGATCGGCGCCGGTCCCGGCGTAGCCGTCGGCATCGCCGAGAAAACTCGGCTGGTCGAAGCCGCGAAAATCGCGGTCGCGACCGAAGGTGTCCTCGCTGCGCGTGGGCTGAAAGCCCTCGCTTGGTGTGTACGCACGCGGCGAGTTCTGCTGCTGCCGCACGGCAGGTTCGTACTCGCGGCCCGACGGGTACTCGCGCGGCGCCTGCCTGGCCGGCTCGGGCACGGGCTCGCGGCGTGCAGGCTCACGATCGCGAATCGTCTCGCGGTAGGTCGGCCGCGGCGTCGGCGGCCGCGGCGCATCGCGATAGGCCGGGCGGGAGGGATCGCGGTACGTCGGCGGCGCCGGCTCGCGATCGGACGGAGGATACTGCGGCCGTGCCGGCTCGGGCTCGCTGCCGCGAACCGGCTCGCGGTATGCCGGGCGAGGCGGAGCGGGCTCGCGATCGCGCACGGGCTCGCGGTAGGACGGCCGCGGCGGGTAGTACGGCTCGCGAGGCGATGGATAGTAGGGCTCTCGCGGAGGGTAGTACGCATCGCGAGGCTGAGACTGCACGCGGTCGTCCGGATAGTACTGCGCCAGCGATTGCTGCGGGCCGCCAAGGTGCCACGCCGCCGCCAGACACAACAGCGAGGTCGTCGCCCATCTGGCGCTCGGGGGCAGTGCCAGCCCGGTGGAATCCGTGGCGGCAAAAAGGTCTGCGCACCCATCTGCCCGCCCCTTCGTGGTCACACGCGCGTTGGATTTCACATCGCAAATCGTAGCCGCCGATTCGCCGAAGAACCACGCGGATCAGCGAGTTTGGGCGAATGCCGGATTGCAGGAACGCACGGCTAAGGAAGGCGCGGACAGTCTTTCATCGCCTTTACGACCACGTCGACCTGGAATGGCCCCTTACCGCGTGGGCCGCTGTCTGCCGGTCGACATCACCGTCACGGCTTGTTCTGAAACGCACTCGATCGACGATCAGGAAACGCCACGACGCGGGCTTGCGTCGGCGAGAACGATGGTCCCGCGTCGGGGGTTATCAGGTGTGACAAAGGATTCGAAGAATCGTTTCCTGGTACAGGCGAAATCCCATGCGCCGATAGATGTCGACGGCGCGCGTGTTGAAGGATGCCACGTGCAGGAACGGCGTTTCACCACGCGCGGTCTGGCGCCGGATGAGCTCGTGCATGAGGCGGCGCGCGTAGCCACGCCCCTGCGCCTTCGGAGACGTGCATACTGCGCTGATCTCTCGCAGCTTGCCGGCCGCCATGCGCTCGCCAGCCATTGACACCAGCTCACCGTTCTCGAACGTGCCGACGTAGTCGCCCATCTCGAGGTTGCGTGCGCCGAAGGGGCCGGGGCCGGTGCGTTGGACCAGGTCGACCATGGCATCGATGTGCGTGGCGCTCAGGTTGACGACGTCGGCGGCCGTCTCGGCGCGAGGCTGGCCGTTCCAGACCATCTGCAGCGCGGGCATTTCGAAGTCGCATTGCCAGCCGGCGGGCAACCTGGCGCCGGTGCCGCCGAGGAAGACGAGCTCGCCGACGTCGAAAAGCGAAGCCATCGCTTCGAAGTCGGGACGCTGCGGATCCGCGAACGCGGCAAGCGCCGGAAGGCCGCGGGAGTAGCGGCGGGCACGGTCACCACCGTCTGCCAGATGCGCGTGCGGCCCGGATAGCGCATGCCAGGTGACGTTGCCGAGGAGATGGAGGTCCATTGCGGCCGCTCATTTAGCGCGGCCCGCGACCTCTCGCACGTCGTGCACGATCAGGACACCGCGCCCCACCGTGGCCACCCCACGGCGCTGCCACTTGGCCAGAAGCTTGTTCAACGACTCGCGCGAGGTCCCCACCGCGCAGGCAAGCTCACGCTGGCTCAGGCCATGCTCGAAACGGTGGCCGTCGTTTACGCCGGCGCCGTCGGTGCGGCAGATGTCCAGGAGGCGTCGATAAAACCTTTCCGAAACGTCCAGAAAGACCGTATCGGCGACCAGGCGGCGAACCCGGTGCAGCCGGTCGCAGTTGACCGCGAGCCAGCGCAGGCTGAACTCGGAGTGCCGCAGCATGATCTCCTGAAGATGGCCGGGCGTGATCACCAGTGCCTCGCCGCCGCTGACGGCCGTCGCCCGGTAGACGGGAGATCCGTCGGCAAAGAACTCGGAATCGCCGAAGACGTCGCCGGCACGAAGAACGTCCAGCACCAGATCGCTTCGGCCGCGGGGGCAGCGGATCGTCCATTTGACGGCTCCGCTCAGCAGGAGGTGCACGCGCGCGCCTGCCGCGGCCTGCATCAAGACGTTGCCCTTCTCGAAGCGTCGAATGCGCGCACGGCCTGCGAGCTCGGCGACGCCGCGCTGATCCAGGCAGCCGAACAGGGCCGAGAACGTCGAAGTCAGCGCCTCGCGCCGGCGCGCGATGCTGTCTTCCGCAGAGACACCGTCGCTGGCCACGGATTCGCTCGTGTGGCGGCGCAGGCGCTTGCCCGAACCGCGGCCATCGGCCGACGCAGTCACCATCGGGACGACGTTCGCGCGGTCACTCACGCCGTTCCCCCGCCGCCGGCCTCATCATGGGCTGCAGCCATGCGGCGGAAGCTGCCAGAATCTGCGTGCCGTCGAGGGCAAGGACCTGGCCGGATGGTGGTGGGCCAGCCTTCGAGCACGGTGCAAAAGGTTTTCTCGGCCGAAACGGCTTATCGAGGCGCGGCGAGAGCTTTTCGAGACGGGTCATCACAGGAAGGCGGTTCATCACGTCACCCTATGCTGATCGGTCGAAAGCGATGCTCGCAGCAAATCGATTCGATGCCTAGCGACCAGGCCGCCGCAAAGTGAACTACGCCACGCAACAGTGCGCGGTTCCACGCGTGTGATCGTCGCAATCGCGCCGACGGAAGGCCCGGTCGCGCACCAGAGCCGGCATCCGTCGGAGCAGCGCAGAGGTATGGCGTGCGCCGTCTCATCGGGCATGAAGCAGACACGCCGAACGCCGCCGGCGGCACAAAGGCTCCATTGGCGGCGCATGGGCAGCGGTCCCCATCGAGGACCGGCCCGACCCATCGCCCTTCCTCCCCACCGCAACCTGCGCCTAATCTGGACCGGGCCTCGGGGGAGGCGGCACAGTTCCGTGCGCTCGCGCGCCAAGGAGGGCCCGCATGCCCGTGCTCCCTCGTCCCCGCACGCTGATGCCATGCGGCATCGTCGCGATGTTGCTCGCTGCCGCACTGGGTCCGTACCAGCCGGCCGCTGCCGAGCGCACCGCGAAGCCGCTTCGCTCCTCCACGGTCATCTCCGGTCACGAGGGACGATGGCTGACCGATGCCAGGGGCCGCGTCGTCACTCTCCACGGCGTCAACATGGTGGCCAAGCTGCCGCCCTACGATCCGGCTGCGCTGGGGTTTTCCGAAGACGATGCCCGCTTCCTTGCCAGCGAAGGGCTGAACACCGTGCGCCTGGGCATCATCTACAAGGCGCTGGAGCCGGTGCGCGGCCAGTACGGCGACGCCTACCTCGAATCGATCGCGGGCACGGCGCGCATGCTGGGCCGTGCAGGAATCCACGTGCTCGTCGACTTTCATCAGGACCTTTTCAACGAGCGTTTCAGCGGCGAGGGCTTTCCGGACTGGGCGGTGCAGGACGATGGCCTGCCGGCGCAGCCGGATGCGGGATTTCCGGGCAATTACTTCGTCATGCCGGCGCTGTGGCGCGCCTACGACCACTTCTGGGCCAACGACCCTGCCCCCGACGGCACACCGCTGCAGGACGCGTACGCGGACGCATGGCATCACGCGGCCAGCCGCCTTCGCAAGGAACGGGCGATCTTCGGCTACGACATCTTCAACGAGACGTGGCCTGGCTCGCAGTATCCGAGTTGCGTCAATCCCGACGGCTGTCCGCTCTTTGACGCAACCGCCACCGAGTTTCACGAGAAGGTCTTCGCTCGCATTCGCCAGGCTGATGCCGGCAAGCTGGTCTTTTACGAGACTCATCCGGTTTTTGGTGCCGGCGCCGACGTGCACATCGGCGACACGGGAGACGAAAACGCCGGCTTTTCCTTCCACGTCTACTGTCTGGGCGCCGCCGCCGGCGTGCCCGAACAGTACCTGGGCATGCTGGCGTGCCCGCTCGGCATCGACCGTCCCTTCGAGCGGGCACAGGCGCAGAGCGACCGAACCGGCGATGCGCTGCTGATGAGCGAATTCGGTGCCACCGACGATCTCGATGCGCTTCGCCGCGACGTCGAGGCGGCCGAGCGCCATCGCATGTCGTGGCAGTACTGGTCGTACTGGAATCGCGATCCGTGCTGCGATCGCCCGCATGAAGGCGTGATCATCGACCCGGCGCTGCCGCCCTCAGCCGACAACGTGAAGCAGGCCAAGCTCGACGTGCTGGTGAGGCCCTATCCGCGCGCGACGGCCGGTACGCCGGTGTCGTACGCGTTCCATTCGCAAAGTGCGGACCGGCTCTTCGAGCTGGTCTATGAGAGCGACCCCGCCATCCGCGCTGCGTCCGAGGTCTTCGTGCCCGCGCGGCACTATCCAGGTGGTTACTCCGCCGTCGTCACCGGACCTGCGCGGATCGTCTCGCGGCCGAACGCGCCCGTCTTGAAGCTGCGTGGCACGGCGGCAGGACAGGTTCGCGTGGAGATTCGTCGCGTGGCGCAATAGCGGAGTGTGACCAGAAAAGATTGGCGCCGGCGGTCGAGCTCGAGCTGTGGACGATGGCGGCTAGTGACAGCAGGCTAGCGAACCTCCTCTTGGAAGGCGCGGAGCAGGAAATCCTGATTCGCGAACTCGACGGCATCTGGCTCGAAAACGCCTGCCAGCGAGAAAATCCGACCGTCGTCCACAGCCAGCCCGCGTCCGATTCCAGTCCCGAGGTCGTCGAACACTTCTTCGAGCACTTCACCGGTCGCAGCGTCGTACACGCGAATCTGCATCTCCGCCCCACCGACGATCAGTCGTCCACTGTCGAGAACCGCCCATTCGGCATGCTCGTCCATCTTGTCGCGGTTGCGCTGGTCCGACCATAATAGCTCGCCGCTGCTTTGCGAGTACGCGTTCACAGAGAACTTGTACCGAACCTTTCCCTGGATATTACCCACGACATAAACGCGTGCATCGCCTACTACGATGCTTCTCGCCGCTGTCGAGCTGGATCGTGTCCACAACTCTTCGCCCGTGAGCTCGTCACGCGCCTGAAGACGAGAGCCATAGAACCCCGGCCACGATGCGGTGACCAGTACGCCGTTGCCCATCGAAATGGCATGCAAGGACTGGAAACGGCTCGCACGGCCCACATGCCCGTTCCAGAGTTCTTGTCCGGTCTCTGAATCATATGCGCGAACACGCGCGCGATTGCCGATCGACGGAATTCCTACCGCCACGACGACCTTTTCGCTGCTGGCTGCGAACGGATGGAAAGCCAAGTCCGTCTGCGAAGCCCACACCACACTCCCGTCCGCCGGATCGTGCATTCGGATGGTCAATCCCTGGACGTCGGGATCGATCGACGCGATGGCTGCGCCGTTCGAAGTGAGAAGCGGTCCGGCCGGCTGGGTCGGATCCTCTTCTTCTCTCGACCAGACCTGTCTTCCCGATCTGAGGTCGAATGCGCGGACGGTTTCCTCGTTGCACCGTATACCGCTGACGATCAGCGTCGTCGCCACTACATCCATCTCGCCGAACCCGGCCACACACGTCGAAGCCTCGAGACTCTCGCTCCATAGAAGGCTGCCGGATTCTCCGTCGTAAGCCCGAAGGACCCCCTGCGGGTGTGCGAAGTCGATTCCACTGGATCCAGAAACGGCAACGACGCCATTCGCGGCAATTACGTATTCTGGACGGTCGTATCCGCGGTTGCCCGCTTCAACCGAATCGTACAGATCGCGCCACAGAGCCCGAACCGAATACGGATCCGCCGTGAGCGGTGTCTCTCCCGCACCGCCACCGCAGGCCGTCAGTGAAGCGACAACACTGAAAAACGCCGCACGAGTGCCCCATCGTACCAAGGTTCTCGAAGCCAGCATTCGTAAAGGCTGAGCGCCTTTTATGGCCGGAGTCAAGGACGATTGCTGCAACACACGTTGCCGTGGACGCGCAGCGAACCGTCTCTACGTGGCGCTCTGCTTCGCGTTGTTCGCGCGTAGGCGCTTCGAGGTTGCCGCACGCGTCCTGAATGACCGTGGCCGGCTCCGAGCAGCGGAGTGACGCCGGCGGAGGCGTCAGCCGAAATGGCGACAGGCTCAGACCGCGAACCGAGAGCGAACCAGCTCGATCGCCTGCTCCCGGGACGTCACCGTGCCTTCGAGCTGGGCGTCCTCGACCGCCTGCAGGATGTCGCGATACGCCGGTCCGGGCGCCAGTCCCATGTCCTTCAGATCCTCGCCGGTCAGGAGGCGAGGCGGGCGCATCTGCTCGGGCGCCAGCTCGGCGAGTGCCTTCCTGGCGAACTCGTAGTGCGAGAGGTCGCCGCTGGAAGAGAGCGCGTCGATGCGCGTCAGCTCCAGCAGCTCCTCGATTCCGTCCTGGCGAAGGAAGCGCTTGAGCGTGGAGGCGCGCATCTGTGCGGCCGAGGTATGTCGCAGATGCTGATCGACCAGCCACGCCACGCGCTCCGCCACCGCGTTGCTGCGGCGCAGGCGACGGCAGATCTCGATCGCCATTTCCGCGCCGACGCCAGGATGGCCGTAAAAAGTCCGGCGTCCGTCCTCGGTCGTTGCCGCGCAGGCCGGCTTTGCCACGTCGTGCAGCAGCACGCCCAGCGCCAGCGTTTCGCTGCACGGTCGCGGAAGGTGGCCGAGGCACAGCATCGTGTGGACGAAAACGTCCCCCTCGGGATGGAAATCGGGGGACTGCATGCACGACTTCAGGGCCGAGATCTCTGGCAGCACGTGGGACAGCAGACCGAGCTCTTCCATGAGCTCGAATGCGCGCCTCGCATCTCCCTCGGTCAGCATGCGGACGATGTCTTCGCCGATGCGTTCGTCCGAGACTTCCTTGATGTGCGGGGCAGCTCGTGCGATGGCCGCCCCGGTAGAGGCTTCGATGGGAAAGCCGAAGCGGGCGGCGAAGCGCACGGCGCGCAGCAGGCGCAGCCGATCTTCGGCGAAGCGCTTGCCCGGATCGCCGACGGCGCGAATGACGCCGGCTTCCAGGTCGGCCCTGCCGCCGACGTAGTCGAGCAGATGCTCGGCGACCGGATCGTGGAACATCGCGTTGATCGTGAAATCGCGCCGGAGCGCATCGGCCTCGATGCCCGAGTAGTGGACTGCGGTGGGGCGCCGCCCGTCCAGATACTCTGCGTCCTCGCGAAAAGTGGCGACCTCGAAATGGTGTCCGCCGGCAGGCACCAGAAGGATGCCGAACTGGCGGCCCACCGGCACGGTTTTCTCGAACAGCGCCTCGACGTCTTCCGGCCGCGCCGAGGTCGCGATGTCGTAATCGGAAGGATCCTGTCCGAGCAGCATGTCGCGCACGCAGCCACCGGCGAACACGGCCTGATGGCCATGCTCCTGCAGCGTGCGGACGATCGACAGGGCAGCGGCGCGAAGCATCGCGCGATGGTCCCATGGGCGGCGAAGGCAGGTCAAACCTGGCGCCTGCGGCACATGACGCAATCCGCTTCGCAGCCATTGGCGGCGACCTGTTATCCGGGGCAGGATGCGCCCGCGTGAGCGAGGCTGCACGACTCCTTCCTCTTCTTCCTTCGGTCGATCGCGTGCTGGCGAGCACGCAGGCGCACGATCTCGATGCCTTCTCTCGCGCCGCCATTGCCGACGCGGTGCGGGCCGCGCTCGAGTCCTTGCGCGAGCGGATTCGCGCCGGCGCGCAGGTCTCTCCACAGGAGCTTTCGATCGACGACGTCGTCGCTGCGGCCGCGCGGCAGTTGGCCGCCGCAAGCGCGCCGCGCCTTCGCCGCGTCGTCAACGCCACCGGCATCGTTCTCCATACGAACCTCGGTCGTGCCTGGCTCGCCGACGCCGCCATGCAGGCTGCCGTCGATGCCGGCGCCAGCGCCTGCAACCTCGAGTACGACCTCGCGCGCGGCCAGCGCGGAGATCGCGATGCACTGATCGAGGAGCATCTGTGCGCGCTGACCGGCGCCGAGGCTGCCACCGTCGTCAACAACAACGCGGCGGCGGTGATGCTGGTACTGAACACGCTGGCCGAAGGCCGCGAAGTGATCGTCTCGCGCGGCGAGCTGATCGAGATCGGCGGCGCCTTTCGCATTCCCGAGATCATGGGCAAGAGCGGCGCGAGACTGCGCGAGGTCGGAACGACCAACCGCACCCACCTTTCGGACTATCGCGACGCCATCGGCACGCAGACGGCGCTGCTCATGAAGGTGCACACGAGCAACTATCGCATCGTCGGGTTCTCCTCGGCGGTGCCAATCGAGGAGCTGGCGGCGGTGGCGCGCACCGCCGGCGGCGTGCACGTGGTCGAGGACCTGGGAGCAGGCGCGGTCATCGATCTTACGAAGTGGGGCCTGGCCGCCGAGCCCTTGATCGGCGAGCGTCTGTCGGCCGGCGCCGACTTGGTCACCAGCAGCGGCGACAAGCTTCTTGGCGGTCCGCAGTGCGGCATCGTCGTCGGCAGGCGCGAGCTCATCGAGCGCATGCGCCGCAACCCTCTCAAGCGCGCGTTCCGGTGCGACAAGATGACGCTGGCTGCGCTGGAGGCCACGCTGCGGGTGTATCGGTACGACCCGGCCCCGCAGATGGAGATCCCGACGCTGCGGTTCCTGATCCGGCCGCTCGAGGAGCTGCGCATGGTGGGCGAGCAGGCGGCGCCGATGCTGGCCGCCCATCTCGGCCAGGACTACGTCGTGGAGCTGATCGAGACGAAGGCGCAGTCGGGCAGCGGCTCGCAACCCGAGGTCGCCATCGATTCTCTGGCCTTGGCGATCGTGTCCACCAGGCACGGCCCCGAGGCGACGGCGCGTCGCTTTCGCAGCGCCGATCCGCCGGTCATCGGCCGCATCGAGCGCGATGCCTTCCTTCTGGATCTGCGCCTGATCGTCGATCCGTGCGAAGTCGTTCCGAACGAAGCCGCGCCTGGAGCGACGAGGCGCGATTGAGCGTGCCGTTCCTCTTCATTCGATGAGAGCGATCGTCGGCACGGCCGGGCATATCGACCACGGCAAGTCGGCGCTGGTTCGGGCGCTGACCGGCATCGAACCGGACCGTCTGCCGGAGGAGCGCGAGCGCGGGATTTCGATCGAGCTCGGCTTTGCGCATCTCGAGCTCGAGGGCGGCGAGCGCGTCGGCGTCGTCGACGTGCCGGGCCACGAGCGCTTCATCCGCCAGATGCTGGCCGGAGCGCACGGCTTCGACCTGGTGCTCATCGTGGTGGCCGCCGACGACGGCGTGATGCCGCAGACCGAGGAGCACTTCGACATCGTGCATCTGCTGGGCGTGCGGCGCGCGATCTTCGTCATCACCAAGGCCGACGCCGTCTCGCCCGAACATATCGACCAGGTGCGAGAGGAGATCGAGATCCTGGCGGCCGGTACGCCCTTCGAGACCTCGCCAGTGGTGGCCGCCTCGGCGTTGCGCGGCGACGGCATCGAGCAGCTGCGCGCGCTGATCCGCGAGACCCTGGAAGGGCTGCAGCCGCGCGGCGGCGCCGCGCCTTCGGGAGCGCTGCTGCGCATACCGGTGGATCGCGTCTTCGTCATGAAGGGGCACGGCGTCGTCGTCACCGGAACCGCCCTGTCGGGAAGCGTCACCGTCGGCAGCGAGGTTCGCGTGCTTCCTTCCGGCAAGTCGGCTCGAGTTCGGGAGGTTCAGGTTCACGGAGTGCCTTCGACGTCGGCAGGCGAAGGGCAAAGAGTCGCGCTCAACTTGTCGGGCCTCGACAAGGACGACGTGGTGCGCGGCGACAGCATCGCCGGCGGCAGCGCCGACATCGTCACCTCGCGCGTGGATGCGCGCGTGGAGATCCGCCCGAGCGCCGGCCGTTCCCTCGAGTCGCACACGACGGTGCGGCTGCATCACGGAACCCGCGAGACCATGGCACGCCTGATCTGGCTCGACGGCGTCCGGGAAGTGGAACCGCGAGCCAGTGCCTACGCGCAGCTGGTCACTGCCGAGCCGGTGGTGGCGTGCATCGGCGATCGCTTCGTCATTCGCGATCAGACGGCGCAGCGAACTCTGGGCGGCGGCACGGTCCTGGTGGCGCGGGCCGAGCGGCATCGCGTCGCCAGACAGAAGCTCGCGCCGTGCCTAGAGGCGGTCGAGAAGGGAGATGCGGCGTCGCGTCTGTCAGCCATTCTGCAGATGTCGAGCGCTCTGGCGCTGGAAGCGGCCGAGGCTGCACTCGCAGCGGGCATTTCCGTGGAGACGCTCGCCCAGATCGCGGTGGCCGACCCGCGCATCGTCGCACTGCCCTCGGCGGCTTCGCCTGCCCTGGTGATGTCGGCCGCTCGCAGTGCCGAGTACCGCCAGCAGCTTGTGGCCGCCGTCGCCGCGCATCATCGCGAGCACCCCAATCTTCCCGGCGTCGATCTCGAGCATCTGCGCGGCGCGCTGCGTCCGGTGCTCGAGGCTCGTCTGTTTCGCATGATCGCCGATGACCTGGTGGCCGCGCGATCCCTCGCTCGCAGAGGAAATCTCGTCCACGACCCGGCCCATGCTCCGCGTCTCGGCGGCGCCGACGACGAGCTCGCCGTGCGCGTTCTCGGGCGTCTTCGCGAGGCCGGCACCATGCCGCCAGTGCTCAAGGATCTCGCCGACGAACTGCGCGTGGACCTCAAGCGCGCAGGCACGGTCGCCGGAGTTCTGGTGGAGCGGGGCGAGGCGGTCAAGGTCCTGCCCGACATGTTCTTTGCCCGCGAGACGGTCGAGAAGATGGCCGCTGCGCTGCGCGAGCACCTGTCGCGCGAGGGTGAGATCACGGCGTCGGGCTTCCGTGATCTCATTTCCGCATCGCGCAAGTACTGTATACCTTTGCTCGACTACTTCGATCGATCCGGTCTGACGATGCGCGTTGGCGACGTGCGCAAGCTGCGGCGCGCCTGACACATCTGCCCAGGAGGCAACGCGATGGCGGCAACGACGAAGCTCCGATCCTCCACCAAGCCCGCGCGCAAGGAGCCCGCGCCGCGCGAGCCTGCTCGCAAGGATCCGCCGCAGAAGCAGCCATCGCGCAAGGAGCCGCCGAGCAAGGAACCCGCGCGCAAGTCTCCTCCCTCCAAGCCCGGCAAGGACATGCAGCTGCGCCGGCAGCTGCGCGGCAAGGGCGGGAGGCTGCAGGGGCAGGGGGCACCAAGAATCAAGGAGTCGCAGGTACGCCTGACCGCCGAGGTCTCCTCGGGCGGCTGCGCGTGCAAGCTCGGCCCCGCAGACCTTCGCGGCATCCTGGCCAGGCTTCCGGTCCTGACCGACCGCAACGTGCTGGTGGGCACCGAGACGGCCGACGACGCCGGTGTCTACCGGCTGAGTCCGAGCCAGGCCCTGGTAGCCACCGTCGATTTCTTTCCGCCGATGGTCGACGACCCCTATACGTTCGGACAGGTGGCAGCGACCAATGCGCTCAGTGACGTGTACGCGATGGGCGGCAAACCGATGCTTGCGCTCAGCATCGTGGCCTATCCCACCGCCAAGCTTCCCATGGATGTCCTGCTGCGCATCATGGAGGGAGCCGCCGAGCGCGTGCGCGCGGCCGGTGCGGTCATCGTCGGCGGCCATTCGGTCATCGACGAGGAGCTCAAGTACGGACTGGCCGTGATCGGCTCCGTGCACCCCAAGCGCATCTTTCGCAACGGCGGCGCGCGTCCCGGCGACGAGCTGGTGCTGACCAAGCCCCTGGGCACCGGCATCGTGTGCTCGGGCATCAAGAAGCGGGTCGCGCACCAGGACGAGATCGGCTTCGCGACTGCATCGATGACCACGCTCAACGACGTTGCCGGCGGTCTGCTGCACGAGTTCGGGGCGCGTGCGTGCACCGACGTCACCGGCTTCGGCCTTGCCGGACATGCCAACGAGATGGCCGAAGCCTCAGGCGACGTGCGCATCGAGATCGATTCCCAGCAGCTTCCATTGCTGCCGGGCACCGCTCGGCTGGCAGAAGAGGGATTCCTGACGGGCGGCTCCAAGCGCAATCGCGATTGGCTCGGAACGCGCCTCAGCGTCGGAGCCGACGTGGCACCTGCTCTTCGCGAAGCGGCAATCGATCCGCAGACGTCGGGCGGGCTTCTGGTGGCACTGAAGGCCGGCCGCGCCGAGCGCTTCGTCGAGGCTCTCCACAAGAAGGGCCTTCGTCCAGCCTTGATCGGCCGCGTGGTGGAGCGTTCGAAGAGCTCGCGGGTGACCGTGGCCATCCACTGAAGAGCGCCGTCCGACTCGAGCCGCTGCACCGCTCCGAACGCCGTCCGTCTCGGTCGCCGGCTGGCTGCCTCGCGACGCGAACCCGCCCGCACCCGCGCGGGACCGCGCCTTGGAATGAACGGCCGTAACACGCATGATCGCCGGGCCTCGAGGCAATCGAACCCACTTCCGCGCCAGGAGACCACGATGTTGGATATGCTGACTCGTTTCGGACGCGCTTCGCGCGTGACCTGCATGCTGGGCGCGCTCGCCATTGCCGCCGGTTGTGACCCCGGCAAGCCGGGCGACGACCACGCCAAGCCCGCCACTGCTCCCGCAGCCGCGCCTGCCGCGGCGCCCGCGGCCACCGAGAAGGCCGCCGCGGCCGAAGCCAAGAACGACGGCAGCCCCGTCATCGCCACCTACGCAGGCAAGAGCTTCACCGAGAACGACTTCAAGGAAGCCACGGCCAGCCTCAATGCCCGCGCGCGCAAGAGCCTCAACGACAGCCCCGACCGCCGCAAGCAGTTCGTCGAGAACCACATCCTGTCCAAGCTGATCTATGACGAGGGCGTCCGGCGCGGTCTCGACAAGGAGCCCGAGGTCCGCAAGAAGCTCGAAGAGCTCCAGCAGCATCTGGTCGTGCAGCAGGTGATGGAGTCGCAGCAGGAGGCCAGCGTCACCGACGAGGACGTCAAGGCCTACTACGACTCGCACCAGCAGGAGTTCTCCACCGAGCGCGTCAAGGCCAGCCACATCCTGGTCGACGACGAGGCCATCGCCAAGGACGTGCACGCGCAGGTCACCGCCGATCCCTCCAAGTTCGCGGAGCTGGCGGCCAAGCACTCCAAGGATCTCTCCAATGCCAAGCGCGGCGGCGATCTAGGCCTGTTCGGCCGCGGCCGCATGGTCAAGGAGTTCGAGGATGCCGCCTTCGCGCTGCAGAAGGACGGCGACATCGCGCCACCGGTCAAAACGCGTTTCGGATGGCACGTCATCATGCGTACCGGCCGCGAAGACGGCAGCATCCAGCCCTTCGAGCAGGTCAAGAATCAGATCAAGGTGAAGCTGGTCTCCGAACGCCGCCGCGAGAAAACCACCGGCTTCCTCGACGAGCTGAAAGCCAAGAACAACCTGAAGATCGACGAAACCGCACTGGCCAACGCCAAGGCCAGCGACACGCCGGATGCAGATCCGCCGCCGGGCGGCCACTAGACTCGAGTCGAGCTTCGAGAGACCGCGGCCGCTAGCACCCGATCTGCGGCGTTGCGCGGCTCGGGGCTCGCTTCAGCGGGCCTCCAGCCCGCCTTCGCTCACGCCTCGCCGCGCGCCGGGCATCTCGGGCACTATCGACGCCCGCAAGTGGCACGCGCACGCCAGCAGAAGACCTGCGGGGCGCGGGCGCGATCGTCGCCCTCGGCGTGTCCCTCCTGCTGGCACGGCCGCGCGGTCGCTACAGCGAACCGTAGTAGTGATCCGCCAGTCCTTCGTCATCGTAGGCATCGATGCGGATCGGTTTGACGTCATCGGCTGGTTTCCAGGGGACGCGTAGGCGCACGGTGGCGTCGCCTGGCTCGACATAGGCGACCGTGTCGTCTTCGACGCGCGCGCGCACCCTTGCCAGCGTGTTGTCGTCGGCGGCGGAGATGATGACGTCGTAGGTGCCCTCGCCGGTAGCTTCCACGGCATCGATGCGGATGCGCGGGGCAAGGCGCCACGGCCCTTCCTGGCCTTCGGGCGTGGCTGTCAGCGGGATTTCGGGATCGAGCAGGATCCCGTGCGACATCTCGCTCAGGAACAGCTTGACCTTGGGGGCGTCGGCAGCGGTTCCCAGCAGCCGTACGCGAAAGCGCAGAGAGCGCGACGTGGCGGGCGCGAGGTCGTCGACCACCTCGCTGCCTTCGACGATCTCGAACTGCGCCGAAAGCGGGTTCTCGAGCCGAACGCGCAGCTTGCTCGCGGGGCCGTCGCCGCGATTCTCGACGTCCACGTGCACGTCCAGCGCCCCGTCCTCGCCGGGCACGGTCGCCACGCGATGCCGGAACGCCAGATAGGGCCGAGGGGCCTCCTCGACCACGAGCACCTCGGGCTGGGTCTTGGTGATCTCGCCTTCGTCATCGAACAGCAGCGCGGTGACGCGCACGCGGCCCGTGCGCGCTCCCATGGGCGGCTTCACCTTGACCTTCCAGCTGCGGGTCGCACCGGGATCGATGCGTCCGAACGCGACGGCCTTGCCGGTCAGGCCGGCGCTGGTGGATTCGAGCAGCCCGCGCAGCCGGTAGTAGGGGGCCGAAGTCTTGTTGGTGAGCCTGACCTCGACCTCGCTGTCGACGCCGGCCTTCATGGGCGCAAGCGGTCGGACCTCGAGCTTGAAGTCGTTGGTTCCGGCCGGCCGCGGCCCGAAGGTCCAGTCCAGGCCGCGTTCGTACATGAAATCGATGAGCTCGGAGTCGGCGGACTCACTGGTGAGCTGCAGGAACTCGCGCGCCGCATCCATCATGGCAGGTGCCGAGGTGTTGCCGTGGTTGCGCAGCATCGCGGCGGCGATCTCGACCGTGCGGTCCACCTTCTTGTCGTCGTCGGCGAGACCATCCTCTTCGGCTTCCTCGGGATTGGTCAGAAGCCTTTCCGCCTTGATCGCATCCGCTTCGGGAAAGTCTTCGGCGAACGCCAGGGTGTAGGCAGGTTTGCGCGTCTCGTCGGCCGCCCACTTCGGGCGCCGCAGCCAGAACGGAAGGTCGGAGCGGTGGGCCGGAAAGGGAATGGCCAGACGGCCCTGGCCGACGCGGAACGTCAGCACTTCGACGTCGGGAGCCAGGCCTCCGCCGGGGATGGGCTCGCCGTTGGGCAGGAAGTGTCCGACCGTCATCTTGAGCGTGCTGTCGCTGTCGAGCGGGTAGGTCTTCTGAATCGTGCCCTTGCCGAAGCTGTGCTCGCCGATCACCAGCGCGCGATCGTGGTTGCGCAGGCTGGCCGCCAGCAGTTCGGAGCCGGAGGCGGTCATGGGCGAGGCCAGGAAGATCACCGGAAGGTCGGCGAAGGGCGTATCGGGCGTGGCGCGGATCTCGGTGGCGAGACCGCGCGCGGCGCGGCCCTCTCTGCCCGCCGTCGTGATCAGGATCCCTTCGCTCAGGAACAGATCGCCGATGGCGGAGCTGCCGAGCATCGAGCCGCCCGAGTTCTTGCGCAGGTCGACGATGACCCCTTGAACCTTGCCTTCATCGAGCGCCGCCTCCACCTGGGTTCGAAAGTCATCGGGCGTGGTCTGGCTGAAGTGCGTGATCTCGGTGTAGAGAACGTCGCCCGTCAGGATCTTCTTGGTGACCGAGGGAATGGTGACGATGCCGCGCGTGACGGTGACCTGTCGCGGCGCCGTCTCGCCCTTGCGCTGAATCGTCAGCACGACTCGCGTGCCTTCCTCGCCGCGAATGCGCTGGACGGCATCGGTGACCAGGATGTTCTTGGCCGACATCTCGTCGATGCGCAGGACCTGGTCGCCGTCCTGGAGGCCCGCCTTCTGGGCGGGCGATCCGGCGTAGACCGAAAGCAGCACGAGCTGGTCGTCGCGCGAGCCGATTCGTGCACCGATGCCCGCAAGCTTTCCCTGGAACTGGATGTTGTGCTCGACCTGCCGCTTCTCGTCGAAAACGGCGGTGTAGGGGTCGAGGCCGCCGACGACGCCGCCGAGCAGGAAGGATTCCAGGGGCGGCATCTCCTTGGGCTTTTGCCGCACGCACGACTCGATGAACGATCCTATCAGCCGCAAAGGCTCCTCGAGCCCGCGGACCGCGGCACCAGCGGGCAGTTCGACGCGCAGCTCGCAGTCCGGGCTGGTCAGCAGCCAGGCGTTCTCGCTGAGCTTTCGGGCCTGCAGGTCCTCGATGTCACGCTCGTAGGCCTCGAGCGCTTCTTTGAGGAGACGCTTGGGATCGAGCTCGTCGGCGAAGAGATACTGGCGCTCGAGAAGGGATAGACCGGGCGCCAGGGCAGCCGCCGCGCATGGCGAAGCGGCAAGGATATGGAGGATGAGACCGGAGACGAGCGGAACCAGATGGGTACGGCGCCGCTCGTAAGGGAAGTTTCGTCGCAAGTCGGGCCGTCCGTCTTCTCGTGCCGCGCAGGTCTTGTCAGAAGCGGCAGGAGGAGACGGTATTACGGCCCGACGAGCGACGAAAACAACTTTCTACAGCCAGCCCTGCTTCACGAGCAGAACGGCGGCTTGCGTGCGATTGCCCACGCCGATCTTGCGGAAGATGCGCTTGAGCTCCGACTTCACGGTCTCGCGAGAGACGTGCAGGCTTACCGCGATCTCGGCGTTGGTCAGGCCATCGCAGACCAGACGCAGGATCTCTTTCTCACGCTCGGTGAGATTGGGACGAGGACGCTCGGGGTCGAGCTTGTAGGCGCTGTTCGAAGCCATCGGACGCATCGGCGCTCCGCTTCCCCTAACACCAACGCCCGTACCATGCATGGGATTGCTCTCCGAATAGATTCCGTTGGACTCGATTTTCACGGTGTCTTCCTTGTAGTTGTTCTGCATGTCCTGTCTTGCGTTAATGAACGAAAGAGCGAGCACTTGTGTTAGGCAAGTCCCGTGCCACGTTGAAGTGACGGGCAAAACCCTGAGGACGAGTTAAGTTGCCAGAATATAGAGTGTTTCCAATTTCCGTCTGGGTAGGGCCGATTCCTCGTCTGTTGCGTATCTGCAAGACAGGCCGGGACTCCTGCGCATCTGCCCGAAATGGACGACGGGTCGGCAACTATTGCACGGAAGCGCTAGACCGCTCGCGATGCTGCTCGATCGCAACGGCCAGCTCGTATTTGGGATCATCGAGCGAGCCTTTGACCCGCCGGCCCTGGATGAAGATCGTCGGTGTCGAGGTGATGGCCAGGCGTGCACCGGCCCTGCAGTCTTCGAGGACGGCTGGCAGCGTCTGTTTCTGCTCCAGACATGACCGGAAGCTGTCCACGCCGACGCCGATCTTGCCGGCCAGCCGAACCAGGTTCTCGGCGAAGAGCTGGCCCTGGTTGTCGAACAGGATATCGGTCATCTCGTCCGCCTTGCCCTCCTTGCCGGCGCATTCGACCGCCTGCGCAGCCCGGCAGGCGTTGGGATGAATCGAACCGGGCACGGACTCGTTGCAGCTCGAGTCCAGAGGGAAGTGCCGGTGTACCAGCTCGACGACATCGGGCTGGCGGTCGCGCAGCTTGACCAGGGTCTTGTAGTTCTTGCGGCAGTGCCCGCATTCCATGTCGGAGAAGTCGACGATGGTGACCTTGCCGCTTTCCGGAGGCTTGTGTCCCTGCCGAAGAAGGCTGGTTACGTCGACCACCGGCAGCGCGGTGTACCAGGCATAAAAGTTGGGGTCGGCCGCCTTCGCTTCCTCGAGCGAATCGATTCCGAAAGTGGCCGCAGACCTGGGCCACGTCAGAAGCGCCAGAGCAACGACCGCCGCGACCGATCCGGCAAACGCGACCCCAGCCGTGCGCGCCGGAAGTGCTCCCGACCCGGCACGGCCGGCAAGACGGGAGGCGGCCGCGGTCAGCCCGGCCAGGGTCAGCGCCACGGCGTAAAGGCCGGTGCAGAGCAGGCAGATCGTGTGGATGACGGTGGCCGAGATGACGGCCATGTAGGCGGAGAACACGAACGATCCGATTACGCCCACGCTGGCCATGCGCAGCAGGCTGCGCTGGCGTGCACCCGAGGATGTCGCGGCCAGATAGAAGAGCACGGCCATGACCGCGTAGGCGACCATCGCCAGCCAGGCCACCGGCACGCCGGCCAGCTTGGCGTAGGGGCTGGCGAGCACCGCGTCGCAGTTCACCGAGCTGTTGACGCTGCAAAAGCTCTCGTAGCCCGCGCCCATCGAGGCGATCTGCGCGTGCACGTAGGAGATGGTGATCGAGATCCCGACACCCACCACCGAGGCAGCGGCGGCCAGGTAGAGGATGCGGATGAGCGCGCGCCGATGCTGTTGGAACGAGGCGTCCAGAGGGAGACTCCGAGGCGAAGCGAACCCTAACGACGGGTACCCTGGTTTGCAACTTTGCCGCTTTGCAACAGGGCGTCGGCCTCATCGCTGCGCCCGAGCTGACGAAGGCAGCCGACCATCGCGTGCGTAGCCTGCACGGGCGCGCCGGGCATCGATGCCGACGCGCGGTAGTCGTCCATCGCACTCTGGCAGCCATGCAATCGATGCTTGGCGACGCCGCGGTTGAATCGCACCAGCGCGCTGTCGGCTCCGAGCGCGATGGCCGCATCGTACGCTTGGATCGCGTCCTGGTTCCTGCCGGCCGCCAGCAATGCCTCGCCATGCTGCACGCGCAGGTCCGGATGCGCCGGTGACAGCTCCACCGCACGATCGAAGGCCTGGAGCGAATCCTCGTTGCGCTGCAACGTCCGGTAGACCAGTGCGATGTTGTTCCACGCGCGTCCGAGCTTCGGATCCTGATCCAGCGCGCGGCGATAGGCTGCTTCCGCCTCGCCGAAGCGCCCGGCACGAACCAGCGCGTTGCCGTAATTGTACGCGGCCACGGTGTACCCCGGGTAGATGGTCAGCGCCTCGGTGAAATGCCGGCGGGCATCCTCGATGCGACCGACATGTCCGTAGGCCGAGCCGAGCTCCATGTGGGCACGCGCACTGCGAGGCACCGCCGCTGCCGCCGATCGAAACAGGTCGATCGGTGTCAGCCATTGCCGCGCGCGCCGCGCATCGATCGTCATCCAGGTTGCTGCGATCGCCAGCGCGCATATCGGGATGGCGGCAAGGCCGGGAGAGCGGCCAAGGGTGCTCAGGATTCCTGCGCGCGTCCTGGGTGAGGCCGGCAAGGCTGCTCGCAGCGGCCGGTCCAGGACGGCAGCACCGGCCACGCACAGCAGCGCGGAAGGAAGATAGAACAGGCGCTCTCCCATGATGGTACCGATGGGATAGATCGTGTTGGACACGATCGAATACGCCGATGCTGCAAGAAGAAGGGCGGCCGGCAGCGCGGGCACGCGGCTGCGCAGCCTCCAAGCGGTGGCCACGCAAAGGCCAAGCACCGCCATCGCAACCAGTGTGTAGCGGTCGAACAGAAAGCCCTGACCGATACCTGCAGCGTCATAGGAGTAATCGACGCTGAGCGGATGCGGCCACAGCGTCAGCCACAGATACCGACCCAGAACCGATACCGCTCCCAGCAGTCGATGCAAGGTCGGCAGCACGCTCAGCGGGTTGTCGAGAAGCGAATCCTCGGCTCTGGGCAGTGCGGGACCGTCGGCGGACATGCGTATCGCCACATAGAGCGCAAACGATGCGAGCAGAGCTGGCATGGCGACCAGGTCGCGCCTCAGCGCCGTGCGCACACGGGCAGCCGGATCGGCAGCCTCGTGCGGCTGCACGCGCAGCGTCAGGGTGTAGATGAGCGGAGCTGCCAGGACGGTTACCGCATTCTCCTTGCACAGCATGCCCGCGATCAGCGCGGCGCCGGCGCCGAGAAGATGCATGGGCCTGCCATGCTCGCGGTATTGCAGCAGCATGATCGCAACGCCGAGGAACGCGGCCGCAGCGCCCAGCTCGGCGCGCCCGACGATCCACACCACCGCTTCGCTGTGAATGGGAAGCAGGCACGAGGCCATTGCGGCCAGCGCCGCCGCTGCCGAGCCGATACCCAGCGACCGCGCCAGCACGAAGAGGAGCCAGCTGACGATCGCATGCACGACCATGTTGACGACGTGGAAGCCGTAAGGAGAAACGCCGGTGAGCTGTCGGTTCAGCGCGAACGACAGCGTGACGAGGGGGCGGTATCCGGGCGCGTCGGCCCTGCCGCCGCCCCACCACGAGAAATTCGAGAAGATCCCGCCGACGTCGAGAGGGCCAGCCACCCATTCGTTCTCGACGATGGCGTTGATGTCGTCGGAGACGAACTGGCCGCGAACACCCGGCCAGAACGCTGCAGCCGACAATGCGAGCGCACCCGCCAGGACAAGGGCGTGAGGAAGGAATCTACGGAAGAGCCGCCTGCCGCGCGTCAACGGCGAACCTTTACGGAGCGGCCGGCAGCGCAGCCGCTACCGTCAGATCGGCACCACGTTGCTGACCCACATCTTGGGCACGGCCTTGAGCGGATCGGTCTCGAGATTGCTGGCGTCCTCGATGCTGACGGTAAAGCTGCTGGCAGTCACCCTTTCGGGGCTGCGGAAGACGCATTTGACGACCGCTCCCGACTTGATGCCCTCCAGACTGACCAATCCCAGTTTGACTGCGCGCTTGCCTACGTAGTTGGCGGCGGCCAGCCCATCGGTCAGCGCCTCGCAGATGACGTTGGGGCCTCGTCCGGCCCAACCTCCCGAATCGCCCTCGTAGATGATCTGGAACTGGAGCGCGCCAAGAGTCTCGGCGGCACTGACGTTGACGGTCACTTCGAAGGCTGGAGCGGCTTCGTCGTCGCTCGGCGAGTCGTCGAAGTCGTCGTCCTCGTTGCCGATGCCCGACGAACCGCGCGTGCCGGTATCTGCTGTGTCAGTGCTCGAATTGCCGTAATCGGGGAAGGCGCGTGCGCGGTCGGCGGCGGAAAGGGCGGGGTTGTTGATGACCGAGCGGTTCAGCGATCCGGGTGCATTGGCCGGGCCCGACGGAGACGGTGGCGGCGGACGCACGGCCGGCGGTGCTACCGGCGGCGCGGGCGCTGGCGGCTTGGGCGGGGCGGCAACGGTGGCAACGGGTTTGGGCGGTACCGGTTTGGCAGGCTCGGCCTTCGCTTTCTTGGCCTCGACGTCGGCGAGCATCTCTCCGGCCGCAGCTGCCTCGGTGGCCGCCGCCTCGGCCGATGCGGCAGTCGGAGCCGTAGCCGGCGCCGCCCTGCGTGCCTTGGCCACGGGTATGGTCAGATCCAGTACCTTGCCGGCGCTGTCCTCGGCCTCGGTCAGACGCACTTCCAGACGTTGGCGGATGTCGCTTGGCGTGGCATCGCTCTTGGCCGCCACCATCCGGCACGCGATCACGTCGGCAGGTCCGCGAAGTCCGCGCTTGCTCTGCACGCGCGCGGTCAGCGAGCCGCGGCCGTCGTCGCTGAAGGTTCCGTCCACGCCGGGCAGGATGAAGGCGCAGGCCGGGCCGCCTTCCTCGGAAAGCACCTTGGCGCCGGCGCGCGAATAGTCGACGACGATCGTTCCCTTGGCCACGCTCGGCGTGTCGTCCTGGAGAGCGACTTGCACGGTGAGCGCATTACGATCGGGAGTCTGGCAGGCGGCGACTGCGAAAAGGGCCGCCAACGCCGGCGGCACATGCATGCGGGCATATCTCGTCATGATCCTCTCCTTACCCGGGAGACGCGGGGCGATGCCGCCGCGCGTCCGTCCTCTTGGACGCGCGCGACGGCGATCTGTTCGCTGCCCGGCACCGAAAACCGCCGGCCCGGCCGAGCTGCGACGACGATCTCGGAGATCGATTGAACGCGGACTGTCACCTGCGCGTTGGGCACGTCGCTGCCGTCCTCGGCAACGGCATCGGTAATCGTGATGGGAAAATTGCCGCTGGTCGGCTCGATCTCTGCCGCGAAGGTGCAGCGCACCAGATCGGTGTCTTCCTCGAGGCCCTCGTCGCCGGTGATCTCGACAGTGACCTCGGAGATGTCGTCGTCGTCGAACTCCGCTTCGGCATCGCCTGCTCCGGCAGCCACCTCGCAGTCGACGCTGCTGCCGGTGCCGACCATCTCGCCGCCGCCGTGATAGGCGATCGTGAGCTGCAGCTCGCTCAGTGGCTCGGGCGTGTCGATCAGACGAAACAGGATCGCGTACAGGACGTCGCCATCACCGCCGCCGCCGGGCCCGCAGCCCGACGTCACGGCCGATGTCAGCAGTGATGCGGCGAGCGTGGCGGAGAGGAGACTGATGCGACCCGAGGCGCTGCAACGAGTGCGGAAGGCTGGGTTCTGACAGCTCACGTGCGCGGATTCTAGGCGAAACCCGTCAAACCCGCCACTTCGTCGCCGATCGGCCAGGTCCACACCGTCGCGGCTCGAAGCGACCGTTTCGAGCCGCGACGGAGCAGGCCCGCCCTCTCTCCCCCGGACTACTCCTGACGGCAGCCGCTGTCGCAGCCGTCGCCCGAAATCGTATTGCCGTCCTCGCACTCCTCGTCACACTCGATCTTGCCGTCGCCGCATCGGCATACCTTGATGAAGCTCTCGAACCGCACCGCGCCCGGGCCAGTGATGCCGCCGGCGCTGTTGATCGTGGAGGATGTCGTGGCCGGCACGCAGAACAGCGCCACGGTCGTGGGTCGCGAGGCATCGGCGACGCACTCGACGCCTGGATCGCAGTCCGCATTGCTCGCGCACGTGCTCTTGTCGTCGCCGGAGCGGCAGTAGCTGCCGAGCGGTGAACCGCTGCCTTGGCGGGTGATGGTGGGCTCGAAGCAGGGGCGGAAGTCGAAGACGCAGTCGCCCGCACCCTGGTTCTGGCAAGTCGAGTTTTCCGTGCACGCACGGAAGCTTTCGAGCTCGCAGGTGCCCTGCAGGGTGTTTTCGCACTTCTCGTCGTCGGCTCCGCCGCAGATGAACTTGTCGGAGATGCAGTCGTTGGGCTTTTTCTGCGGCGAGTTTTGCTGCGTGCCGTTGCCGGTGCCTGCAACGCAGGTCTGACCGTTGGGGCAGTCCCCGTTCTCGAAGCACGGCAGCAGCGGATTGTTGTTGCAGAAGCCGCAGTGGCACCAGTAACCGCAGGTCACTGGCTGATCCGGTGCCTCGGCACACGTGCCGTTGCCGCTGCAGTCGCCGTTGTCGGAGCACGCGATCGTGATGTTCCCGGTGCACCGCCGGCAATCGGCGTTGCTCGTGCACAGCGGATCGCCGATGGCGGTCTTGTCGATGCACTTGGCGTTGTTGCGGGTGGGATGGCCGAGGAACGAGCCATCCGAGCACGGAAGCTGCGCCGTCTTGGTTGTGAGGCCCGTCGTGACCTGGCTGAAGCGGATCGCCAAGCCGGAACCCGAGATGCTCGCGCCGAGGGACGGCGGGCAGTCGCGCGAGGTGCCGCCGAAGTTCGGGTTGACGCCCTCGACGATGCAGGGCGCGCCCGGGAACTGTCCTCCGTCGCAGGTGAACTGATCGCCGACTTCCGGGTCTTCGCCGACCTCGCCGCAGCGCGGGCACGGCTGGTCGATTCCGATTCCCAGGAACACGCGCGAGCGCAGGTTGACCGCCGCCACGCCTTCTCCGGTGGCCGAATCGGCCGTGCCGGTGATGGCGCCGTCGAACAGCGTCAGCACGCACACGGGATTGCCGCCCGAGGATAGAGGCAGCGGCGGGCCGAAAGTATGCACGCATGCGACGGCGGTCGGACAATCGGCGTTGGTCTCGCATTCGGCAAGGTTGGTGACGCAGTTCTTTCCGTGTGTGGGGCCGGTGATCTCACACTCGGTATCGCCCCCGTTGCAGTTGCAGGTCAGGTCGCACGTGGCCGCGCCCTCGCAGTCGCTGTCGCGCTCGCAGACGGATTGATCGTCCGAGCAGCGCCGTACTCCGCGGAACGTGATGGATGCGCCTTCGATCAGCTCGGAATTGTGCGCGATGCCCGTCCATCCCGAGTCGAGGTCGGAGCCGGGCAGCGTGAAGATCTCGGCGGAAGTGCAGGGAAGACCGCCTTCGTCGGGGCACATGCAGTCGAACAAGACCGTTTGGCCGACCGCGTATCGCAGACAGCGAAGGGCATCGGATGCGGAGGTCGATCCGTTGCCATCGGTGTCACAGATGCAAGGCGGGTCGATCTCGGGAATGCAGTTGCCGACGGCGCACCGAAGACAGGCCAAACAATCACCCGCGAGCGGCTTGGGCCCGTTGGAGAGCGGCTGACCGCAGTCGCCCTTGGCCGCCAGGATCGCGGAGGTTGGCGCCAGGCAGGCGACGAGGAGCGATGCGAGAACGAAACGCGGGAGGGACCGGGGTGTGAGCACGGGAACTACTCCTCGACGAACGGCGTCTTTTGGTCGCCGACACGCTACCGCCCCGTTTGAACCGATGTAAAGCGACTATTTTCCCGATGGCGTCTAATAGCTTCCACCCGTGCCCGCGGTCACAGCGAGGCCACGCAGGCCGAAAGGAAAGGCGCCGGAGCGGCGCGCGGCCGAAGGCCGGGTCGAGACGAAAGGCCTCCGAGGCCGCGCAGCCATGCCGAGCGGAGATGCCGCGCCGAAGGAAGGCCGGAACGCGACCCGTGATGCGAGGTTGAAAAAGGAGAGGCCCGGCCTCCTTTCGGAAGCCGGGCCTCTTGTCATGGAGCGGTCAGCCGCTCGTGGTCGTATCGACGGCTACTGCTGACAAGTCGGATAGCTGCAGCTATCGCCGTCGACCTGGTTGCCGTCGTCGCACTCTTCGTCGCAGCCGATCTCGCCATCGCCGCAGCGGCACACGCGCACGAAGCTGTTCAGGCGAACCGCTCCGGGACCGGTGATGCCGCCGGCGCTGTTGATCGTCGCGGACGAAGTGGCAGGGACGCAGAACAGCGCCACGGTCTCGGGCACCGAAGCGTCGTCGACGCAGTCGCCGCCGGCGCCGCAATCGGCGTTGCTGCAGGGCTCACGGCTGATCTCGCAGTAGCTGCCCAGCGGCGAGGGATCACCGGTGCGGCTGATCTGCGACTCGAAGCAGGCGCGGAAGTCGAAGACGCAGTTGCCCGCGCCCTGGGCCTGGCAGGTCGAATCCTCCGTGCACGCACGGAAGTCTTCGAACTCGCAGTTGCCCTGGAGCGTGTTCTCGCACTTCTCCTCGTCGGCTCCACCGCAGATGAACTTGTCCTGCGTGCAGTCGTTGGGCTTGCGCTGCGGCGAGTTCTGCTGCGTTCCGTTGCCGGTGCCTGCAATGCAGGCCTGTCCGTCGGGACAGTCTCCGTTCTCGAAACACGGCAGCAGCGGGTTGTTGTTGCAGAAGCCGCAGTGGCACCAGTAACCGCAGGTCACCGGCTGATCCGGGGCCTCGGCACAGGTGCCGTTGCCGGTGCAATTGGCGTTGCTCGTGCACGCGATGGTCGGGTCACCCGTGCAGCGCATGCAGTCCGCGTTGCTGGTGCACAGCGGATCGGCCATCGCGGTCTTGTCGATGCACTTGGCGTTGTTTCGCGTCGGGTGCGGCTGGAACGAGAAGTCCGAGCAGGGAAGTTGCGCGGTTTTGGTCGTCGTGCCCGTGGTCACTTCGTTGAAGCGAATGGCCAGACCCGCGCCGGAGATGTTCGATCCGAGCGGCGGCGGGCAATCTCGCGAGACGCCGCCGAAGTCCGGGCTGACACCTTCGACCGTGCACGGAGCACCAGGGAACTGGCCGCCATCGCAGGTGAACTGGTCGCCGATCTCCGGGTCCTCGCCGAGCTCGCCGCAGCGCGGGCACGGCTGGTCGATGCCGATACCGAGGAAGACGCGCGAGCGCAGGTTGGACTGCGTCACGGCCTCGCCGGTCTCGGTGTTGGCGGTTCCGGTCAGCGGACCGTCGAACACGGTCACGACGCACACCGGATTGCCTGCCGATGACAGCGGCAGCGGGGGGCCGAACGTTGTCACGCACGCGACGGCCGTGGGGCAGTCGGCGTTGGTGTTGCACTCGGCCAGAGTCGTCAGGCAGTGTTTCTGCCCGGTCGGACCCGTGATCTCGCAGGTGTGGTCGTTGACGCAGTCGCAGGTGCCTTCGCAGGTCGCGCCGCCGGCGGCGTCGCCTTCCCCTGCGGCCGCGGCTGCACAGTCGCCGTCGTCCTCGCAGACATCGCCGTCTCCGCCGCAGCGCCGCAGCGTGCGGAACGTGACGGTGGCGCCCTCGATGAGGTCAGAATTGTGGGCGATGCCGGTCCATCCCGAGTCGAGGTCCGAGCCGGCGCTGGAGGTCAGCTGCGCCGACGTGCAGGGGATCCCGTCGCCGCAGTCGTTGGGGCAGTTCTGCGGGGTCTCGCCTTCGTCGCAGGTCCCGTCGTTGTTGCATTCGGGGTCCTCGCAGATGCACATCAGAGGCTGCTGCGGGTTGACGGCGCGCCTCAAGGTCTGAAGCGCGTCGCTGGCCTGGACGGCGCCGTTGCCGCTGACGTCACAGATACAGATGTCGACACCGGGGTCGTCACACGCGGTGTCCTGGCCTACGGCTTCTTTCAAAATGGCCAGCGCATCGCTGGCGGTGCAGTTGGCTCCGTTGGAGACGGGTTGGCAGCAATCGCCTTTAACCGCATGGCTCGACGTGGGGAGCGTCGCAACCGTTGCGCCAACGACGATGGTGGCGGCTAGAAAACGAAGGAAACGGGTGGTCATTGAGATCTCTCCTGGGTCAAAAAACTAGGGGGAGCCCTCTTTCGAGGGCTCCCCCTTTGCTTACCTAATCTACCACTCTTCTCAACAAGTGTCTCTACGGTGCCGGCGTGACTTCCACGTCTACGTCGACCGTAATCTCTTCGAAGTTCGGATCCGACGCATCCTGAATGGTGATCGTGAAATCACCGGACTCCGGCGCGGTGCCGTTGCTGATGAACTCGCACGAAGCCAGTTCCACCGGCGCGGAGAACCCGTCCAGCGACACGAAGCCGAGGCTCAGTGTGTTGGTGGCGTCGTTGTCGTTCGGTGCGAAGATCGCCCCGATGGCGGGGTTATCGTCGCACTCGACCGTACCGGCCGTTCCGGTGAACTCGCCGGGGGCGTCGCCGTAGCCAACGTCGAACTGCAGGGCGCCAACGTCACCACTTGCCGTGGTGAGGTTGAAGGTCACGGTGAAGCTCGTGACCGGGACCGTCGTCGTCGGCGGGCCAATGACCGTCGTGGTCGTCGTATCCGGCAGAGTGGTGGTCGTGTCCGGCACCGTCGTCGTCGGACCTTGATCGCAGTCGATGAGGGTGATGATGACATCGGGCTCGGGCTCGATCGGGTTGATGTCCGGGTCGGCGGCGTCGACGACGTCGATGGTGAAGTCGCCGGCGACCGGCTGCTCGCTCGCATTGAACGTGCACTCGGCGATGTCGACCGGGCCGGTGAAGCCATCCAGGCTGATGATGCCGGAGGACAGTACCTGCTCGTCGTCGCGATCGTTGAAGCTCGCGATCGAGTCGTCGATCAGCGACTCGCACTGCACGTTGCCGGCCGAGCCCTGGAAGACGCCAGGTGCGTCGCCGTAGTCGGTGTCCCACTGCAGCGAGCCGACTTCCTCGGCGTCAGCCAGACGGAAGACGAGGCGGCACTCCAGATCCGGCACCGGCAGCGTCGACGTGGTCGTCGAGCTGGTCGTCGTCGTCGAAGACGTCGTCGTGCTCGAGGTCACGGTCGTGGTGCTGGAGGTGCTGGTGGTCGTGCTGCTCGTCGTGATCGGCTGGCAGTCCGGATCGTTGACGCACTGCTCGTCCTCGCAGTCGATGTCGCCATCGTCGTCGTCGTCGATGCCGTTGTCGCAGTCTTCGCAGGACTGAGGATCGGGATCCTCGCTGACGCAGACCGGCGGGTCGGGATCGCAAGACGGCGTGGTGCAGTCGCAATCCGCGGTCGTCACGATGTTGATGTCGGAAATGTCCACGTGCTCGAAGAAGCAGCTGAACAGATTGGTGATGGCAGGAATGGTGCAGCCGGTGATGGTGACGAGAAGAGTCTCGCCATCATGTGCGAAGTCGATGTCGCAGCCGGCGGCGTCGAGCACGGAGTTGATCGAGCACTGAAGATCGCCTTCCGAGTCTCTGGCGATAACCGCTTCTGCCGCATCGAGATCGACCTCGATCACGACGCTGTCACAATTTCCGCTGCCATTGATGCCGAAGAACAGGCGGATCAGATTCGGGCCGCCATCCGGCCCGCTGTCATCACATCCGCCAAGTACGCCGGCCAGCGCAAGGACTACAGTGCCCATCCCCAGCTTGCGAAACCAAGTCTTCATTCGGTGCACTCCTTTTCGTTGCAGTTGAGGCGAGACCGGACCAGGGGAGGCGAGCCCTTCCTCTCCTGACGTGGTCCAATCTTAGATAAAGGCTACGGCGCTAACCTTTAGCCGGGGCAATCGCAGGTTGTCAAGCTACCCACCAGACTGCGGCAGAGACGGCGAGATAGTTGCTTTGCTAGAAAATCCGCGCGTATAGCAATCCCATTCACTCCGGGGTGGATTGCCAAATCCATGAGTTGGCTCCGGCCCGCCCGGCATTCGTCCCATCATTGCGAAGGAGGTTCCATGCGAAAGGGTCCACAACTCTCGCCAACGCGCCGGCTGACCTCGCCGAGGCCGCGAATGATCGGTGTCGTCGCTGCGGCCGTGCTCGTGTCTCAGCTCACCCCGAGCCCTGCTCTGTCGTTCTTCCAGCAGACGACCCTCGAGGGCACCATCGGTACCGATATCGGGGGCGTATGGCTGTCGGTGCACCAGATCATGCCGGAGTTCCGCATCACCTATGCCAAGCCCGCGGAGGGCCGCCCCGTCCCGTTCAAGGTCGGTCCCATCCCCGCAGACCTCGAGCCCATCGTCGGAAAAAACCCGCAGGGAGCATCAGTTAGCGAGCTCACTGATGCGGCGAAATGCGCCGAGCTCGGCATCATGCTCGGTGACATAATCATAAAGCTCAACGCCAACGAGATCGTCAGTCCCGAGAGCTTCGAGAAAGCGCTCGAAAACGTCCCGCCGCAGGTCCTGCTTGCGATGCGGCGTCCGCAGATCCGCATGTCGAGCGCTCGCCTCCTCAAGATCAAGTACGAGGCAAGTGGTGCTGCCGAGGAGGGCGCTTCCGCGATCGGGACCGAGAAGATCAACATAGACGTTCTGGAAGCGGCTCTGCCATTCGCCGAGGCGGTCGAGGAGACGCGCCAGACACACCAGTTCTGGCAGCCGACGGCCGCCGACATCGCCTCGCTGGAGAAGTGGTACGAGCTCCCGGATCGCTCGCCGGTCGTCTTCACCAAGGGCACCCATCGCATCGTGGCTGCCAGCAATTTCGACGATGCCCTCAGCGCCGACAAAGGCCTTCATCAGTCCAAGTTCGCCATTGTGATGGACCTCGAAGGCAATCCCATGCGAGGGGGAGGCAAGAGCATCGACGTCTATGGGTTCGAGATCCTCGAGAAGGATCGGCTGGCCGGAAGCTACGTGACGGCCACGATCGCCACCGCGCCGTTTCCGATCAACATCGAGTTCAAGGGGCGATTCGAGATGAAGCGAATCGACGACTGGTCCGCCAAGGACGTCGAGGCGCGTGCCAAGCGCAACACCCAGCCCAAAGAGGATCTGAGCAAGTACAAGGTGCTGCCCGACGTACCGCCAGCTCAGCCGCAAAAGCCGTAGGGACCGGTCGCGCCGGGCGCAAGACGTACGGCCGTCGTGTGGCGGCCGTTCCATAGGGTCGGCAACTCGCAGGGCCGCAGGACGGTAGGCGCAGGACGGTAGGCCGCAGGACGGTAGGCCGCAGGAGGTAGGCCGCAGGAGGTAGGCCGCAGGAGGTAGGCCGCAGGACGGTAGGCCGCAGGCCGCAGGACGGTAGGCCGCAGGACGGTAGGCCGCAGGA
>DASPNH010000065.1:0-2108 GCA_035626675.1 Binatia bacterium | reverse complement strand
GTTTTTCGCATCAGCGGACGGTCGAGCCATAGTCGAGAAGCAGTGCCTCACTCGGTTCCGCTCATCACCACCATCGCCTCGGCTCTCGGCCTCGCGCTCGTGCTCGGCTTCGTGGCCGTGCGGCTGCGGCTGCCGGCGCTGGTCGGGTATCTGCTTGCCGGCATCCTGATCGGACCGTCGACGCCGGGTTTCGTCGCCGACGTCGAGCTGGCCGGTCAGCTCGCCGAAATCGGCGTCATCCTTCTGATGTTCGGCGTGGGCCTGCACTTCTCGCTCGAAGACCTGATGTCGGTGCGCAAGGTCGCACTGCCCGGCGCGGTCGTGCAGATCGTCGTGGCCACCGCGATGGGCGCGGGCCTGGCGATGTCGTGGGGCTGGAGCATGCGCGGGGCGCTGATCTTCGGGCTGGCGCTGTCGGTGGCGAGCACCGTGGTGCTGCTGAAGGCGCTGGAACATCGCGGCGCGCTCGAGTCCGCCAACGGACGCATCGCGGTGGGCTGGCTCATCGTCGAGGACCTGGTGATGGTCGTGGTGCTGGTGCTGCTGCCGGCGCTGTCGCACGTGGGCGGCGCGGCCACACACGCCGCGCCTGCCGGCGGCAACCTGATGCTGACCCTGCTGGCGACGCTCGGCGAGGTGGCCTTCTTCGTCGCGTTCATGCTGATCTTCGGACGCCGCCTGTTTCCGTGGCTTCTGTGGCAGGTGGCATCGACGGGGTCGCGCGAGCTCTTCACGCTCTGCGTGATCGCCGTCGCGCTCGGGATCGCCTACGCGTCGGCCGCGCTCTTCGGCGTCTCGTTCGCGCTCGGTGCGTTCTTCGCCGGCATGGTGTTGCAGGAGTCCGAGCTCAGCTATCGCGCGGCCGAGGAATCGCTGCCGCTGCGCGACGCCTTTGCGGTGCTCTTCTTCGTGGCGGTCGGCATGCTGTTCGACCCGCGCGTGCTGCTGGCCGAGCCGTGGAAGGTCGCGGCGGTCCTGATGGTGATCGTGCTGGGCAAGTCGATGGCTGCCTTCGCTCTGGTGGTGGCGATGCGCTACCCGCTCAACACCGCCGTCACCGTCTCGGCCAGCCTGGCGCAGATCGGCGAGTTCTCCTTCATCCTGGCCGGGCTCGGCGTCTCTCTCGAGCTCCTGCCCGAAGAGGGACACGACCTCATCCTGGCCGGCGCGCTCTTGTCGACGGCGCTCAATCCCCTGCTGTTCGCTGCCATCGAGCCGGTGCAGACCTGGCTGCGCTCGCGCTCGGCACTGGCGCGCATGCTCGAGCGTCCCGTCGATCCTCTGGCCGAGCTACCCGAAACCGTCGAGTCGGGGCACGTCACCGGCCATGTGGTGCTGGTGGGACATGGCCGCATCGGCTCGCGCATCGCCGCCGCATTGCGAGCGGGCGGCGCGCGCTTCGTCGTGGCCGAGCAGGACCGTGAGCTGGTCGACCAGCTGCGGCGCGACGGCGTCCACGCCGTGGCCGGAAACTACGACGACGACATGCTGATCCTGCAGGCGCACGTGGCGCGCGCGTCGACACTGGTGATCTCGATCGTCGACACCGTTTCGATCCGGCGCATGCTGGAGGTGGCGCGCACGCTCAATCCCGGCATTCACGCCATCGTGCACGCGCGCAGCGCCGAGGAGGCCGAGCGCCTGCGTTCGGAGAAGGGGACGAAGATCTTCTTTGCCGACGACGAGGTCGCCGAAGCGATGATGCGAGAAGCGCTCGGCGCCGCTACTGGCCGGGAACGCCCAGATCGACCTTGAAGAGGAAGCGTACGCTATCGCCCTCCAGTCCGAGATAGAAACCTGCGCGGCGATCCTCGTCGAACGAGTGTCCGAGCGGGAGATAGGTCCCGTCCTTGACCTTGCGCGCCCAACCGCGCTGCGCATAAGCCACGTAGCCGTCGCGCTGGAGAAGCCCCGACAGGCGCTGCACGAGGCTGAACGGGCTCGGATTGGCCAGATAGGCGGTACGAGCCAGAAGCTGGTCGGTCTTCATGTCGGCCGCCGGCAGGCGCGGCGTGTGTGGCCGCGCCGCCCACGTGCGACAGCGCCGGCAGCAGCACCAGCACCACGACCATCACCAGGTCCTCGACGATGAGCCAGCCCACCGCGAT
>DASPNH010000064.1:0-4655 GCA_035626675.1 Binatia bacterium | reverse complement strand
ACCCGGGCGGCCTCAACATCCGCTCGGTGACCAAATACAACGCCGCGGGCCAGGTGGTGGAAACCAGGCAGCCGAAATCCGCCGGCGGAGAATCCGCAGGGGCGACGAAGACGATGTACTACTCCGCGGCTGGAAGCGGAGAGTGCCAGGGAGTCCCACAATACGTGAACCTCCCCTGCAAAATCTACCCGGCCAAACAAGCAGCAGGTGATGGCCGCCCCGAACTCCTCGTCAAACAGATCTACGCCTACAACGGCCTCGATCAGCCAACTTTTGTAGCCGAGAGCCCCGGCGGAGGGACCCAAGAAGTCCGAGTGACCAAAACGGCCTACGACGGGGCAGGCCGCACGCTCACTCAGCAGATCTTAGGCGGGGGCCAGGCTGTCCCGAAGATCGAAACCGTCTACAGCCCGACGCTCGGCCTTCCTGAACGCCAGCAGTTCGTCTGTGAGAGCGACTGCGGGGCCTTCGATGCCGAGGCGACGACCACTACCTACGACAATCTCGGTAGGCCAAAAACCTACGAAGATGCTGACGGTAACGAAGCCGAAACCACCTATGACTCATACGGGCGCCCGGTAACGACGACCGACGACAAGGGCTCGCAGACGATTACCTACGACTCGGTCTCCGGCCTGCCGACGAAACTCGAAGACTCAGGCGCCGGAACCTTCACCGCAAAATATGACGCCGACGGCAAGCTGATCGCACGCGTGCTCCCGAATGGCTTGACCGCGGAAGCCACGTACAACCCCGCCGGCGAGCCGACGGGACTGACCTACACGAAGACGACGTTCTGCGGCGAAAGCTGCACCTGGTTCGAAGAAGACGTGGAACGCTCGATTCACGGGCAGGTCCTCACCAACAACGGCACGCTCGTCGATCGTTCCTACTCCTACGACGACGCCGGCAGGCTGCTCGAAGCGAGGGAAACCCCGACCGGCGGCTCGTGCGCCACCAGGGCCTACGCCTACGACCTCGATTCCAACCGCCTGTCGATGGCGACGCGCTCGTCCGGCATCGGAGGCGCCTGCCAGGCCACGGGCGGCACCGAGCAGAAATACAGCTACGACGGAGCAGACCGACTCGAAGGGCCGGCCTACGACGCGTTCGGGCGGATCACCGACCTTCCGGCCGAGTACGCCGGTGGGAAAACCCTGGCGACCATCTACTACAGCACGGACATGGTCGCGAGTCAGACGCAGGGAGGGATCAGCAACAGCTACGAACTCGATGCGACCGGCCGTCAGCGTGCCCGACTGCAGGGCGGCGGCGGCATCGAAGGCACCGAAACCTTCCACTACGACGGCTCCACCGACTCGCCGGCCTGGACCGAGCGCGGCACTGCCTGGACCCGAAGCATCGCCGGGATCGGCGGCGATCTGGCCGCGATCGAGGACAGCTCAACGGGAGTCGCGTTGCAGCTCACGAACCTGCATGGCGACGTCCTCGCCGCCGCCGATCCCAGCCCGACTGCGACGCAGCTCAAGGAGACGTTCCGCTTCGACGAGTTCGGCAACCCTCTCGCGGGCGACGCCCGGCGGTTCGGCTGGCTTGGCGGCAAGGCACGACGCACGGAACTGCCCTCGGGCGTGATCCAGATGGGGGTGCGGAGCTACGTGCCGGCGCTGGGGCGGTTCCTCACCCCTGATCCCGTGCCGGGAGGATCGGACAACGCATACGATTACGCGGGTCAGGATCCGATCAACATGTTCGACCTATCGGGCGAATGTAAGCATCCCGGGAAGGGCAATTGCTTAGGACCACCGACGCCCAAGTGGGCTAAGAAGACCGCCCATAAGGGGAACAAGACGGGAAAACTGCGTATTAGGGCGTCGGAACGCAAGGTGAGAAATCTTCTAAGCAAGCCCCTTCTGATAGAGAGAATGCTTAATAAGGTCCACAAGTGGCACGCAGAAGATGTGCTTCGGATAAGACGAGAAGCAGCCAAATCAGCGCCACCTTCGTGGATTCCACCAGCCCCGGTGTACGATGGCGGCGGCTCAATGTGTGACTCTGGTGAACGCGCGAGCAATACCGTCGGCGCCGCGGGCTTAACTGCGACCTTTATCCCTGGAGCGCAAGGCTTTGGCGTTGTGCTGGATGGGATATCGGGCGTAGGGCAAATTGTCCTTTGGGCCGCGTGCTGAAAGAGCGCGAAGATCATGTGGGCTCTGTTTTAGAGAGACAGAGATGAAGTTCAGGCTGTACGAAGTAGTCGTGGAGGCTAGAATTTCAAGGAAGAGGGATGTTGCCGACGAAATTTCACCAACTGTCGTCGTATGAGCGGTTCCGGGTATTTCGACTTCTCGCGAAAGGCGAGACGGAAAATGATCCCGAACTAGCAGGCGTCATGCTGGAGACGGCCGATCACTTCCGATCACAGAGTCGTGTTAAGGCCGTGGTGTTTCGATGGACGCCACTTGTGTTGGCTCTGCTCCTTACCGTGGCTGCCCTGCCTGCCGTAGTCGATGGCCAAGTTGGCATGGCCTTTTTTCTCTTGTTCATTGCGATTTGCACTGTGGCTAACGTCATGCTGAATCCTTGGACTCGGCCGAGAAATGTTGCTAGATCGGCAGAGGCGTCGAGGCGGGTCCTTGCGTCGACGTCGAGTGATCAAAAGGTTGACGGATGAACTTAAATCGGCCTGGCCTGGCCTGGCTTCGGTTCGGACGACAGGTCAGGGGTGGAAGTTCCTTTGTATTGCCTCAGGACTTGCCCATACGACTACGCGAACCAGGACCCAATACAACGCCCTCGACCTTGATGGCAAGTATTCAACGAAGAAAAGATGTGCGGCGGCGGTCCGGAAGGCAAAGAAGAAGTCCAGAAGCGGGTGAACAAAGTTCGGCAGACCATCGCGGGCCGCTAGGGCAGAAACGGCCCGCAAGCTCCGCGGTTTCGCTGAAGTCGATACGTTCATCCTACCCTGGGGAAATCAGGGCCGAAAAGGACGCTAGATAAGGTGGAAAACGCTAGGCTGATCCTCGTAGCCGTGGAGTAGGGTAGGGGTGGCGAGCGTGAGACCATTCGTTATTGCGGAGCTATTTGTTGGCATCGTGTGTCTGGCGTTAGGGGTGTGGTCCTTGTTACATGGAGAACTCCATGACGCGCTCCTTGGCCTCGGATTGGCAGCCCTCAGTCTTTTCGGTGCGCGTTGGGAATGGCTGCGGTCAAGGTAGATGCCTAGTGGTCAGGTGCACTGGCGGTGCAGGGCGACATGGTGATGCGGGCTTCCAGCTGCCGTCGTGCTCGCCGTGCTCTCGGTCGGCCTGTCCCATTCTTTGCTTGTGGACGTCCGAGGCAGGGCGGTAGCAACGCCGAATTTTTCGCTGCCGCATGAACTTCTACGAAGCAAAACTCAGGGTCGCATGGGGGCCCGGTTCGGGTCAAGTTCGTCCGCTGATCCTTTGGGCGGTTGGGGCACTCGTCGCTACCGCATCGCTGGTAGCGGCTCTAATGCCCGCTATGGCGTGTGCCAAATCTGTCTCTCCTCTTATTCCGTTGCTGTCTAAACCAGGAGAGATTGGCGGGTTCGAGCCCGGCAAACCGCAGGTCTTCCGGGCGGTCATCGCGGTTAGAAACGCTTCTGGGTCCAGGCCCACCGCCGCCGAGCTCAGGCGCTACGAAAGGGAGGGATTCGTTGAAGCGGCCATCGTCCGGCTCCATGGGAAGGCGGAATCTGCGGCCATGGGCGTCTCCAGCGTGTTTGAGTTCGAATCTCCGTTAGACGCACGAGCGGAGATGAAGGCCAAGTTGAAAGAAGATTTCGATCCCGCAGCCCTGCGTAAAGAAGGGATCTTGGACTACTTCACCTTGAGGCATTTCAACGTCCCAGGGGTCGCGGGAGCCGTCGCCTATGCATTAGTGTCGAACAAGGCGGCGGAGAAGGTCGGATCGGAAGCCGGGGTCGCGAAAGGACTCTTCGTTGTGGGGAATTGCCTGATCGCGGTCGGGGTCGCCAAGTTTAAGAGCAGTGATGTCTTCGAACCGGTGATAACAGGCGCTCAAGCTATTTTCGATCGGAGCGGTGGAATCTGTCCGTAGCTATTGTGGGCGCGCCCGAGACGATTTTGGATCGGCGCAGGCGGTAAGGCGGCTCTCCAAAGGATGTTGGATGTGCCGTAGGGATGCTGGGATGATGACTACGTGGCGTGGGTCGAAGTACAACGGGTCTCCGACAAGAAGTCGAATCATCTGGCTCCGTTCGAAGTATTGATCGACGAAAGCGTCGTCGGTCAACTGGCTCCGGGCGAGTCCAAGGCTTTCGAGGTTGCACCAGGTCCCCATGAGATCTACTCAAGGGTTTCTTGGTGCCGGAGCGAGATGGTGGACATCCAGCTCCAAGTTGACCAGAAGCTGACGCTTCGCTGCCAGACGCGCGCGAAGAACTTTCTTACCGACGGATACTGGGCTACGTTCGGGCGCGCGCGCTTTCTGATCCTGAGGCAAGTTGCATCAGAGGCCCTGCGCGCGGATAGCCCGAGCGCCCACGCAGGGCAACCGACCTTAGGGCGGCCAAGGGCCAGCGCGAGCCAACAGGGTGTCGTCCCGCGCAACCGTGAACGATCGGTGCGCCTATCCTGATGTCGTGCGCAATCGAAAGCCAGTTGCGGCCGTATTGCTCCTAATCGGAGTCGGCGCCTTGTTGTTCG
>DASPNH010000063.1:0-3478 GCA_035626675.1 Binatia bacterium | reverse complement strand
GTTGATGATGACGTCGCCGATGCCCATGGCCAGGCTGGCCGCCGTGTCGCGCGCCTCGTAACCGCCGATGCTCGCGTCTTCGCGCATCGCAAGGCGCGCCAGCACGACGCTCTCGGCCAGCATCGTGACCAGGAAGACCGGAACGATCGCCGCGGCCGAGGCCCGTCCCCGCCGAACGCACCTCTTTCGCTCGGGCTGACGGCCGCGACCTACCGGCACCCACCATCCTGGCAGGTGCGCCCGCCAGCACACAGCCCGCTGCCGTCATCCGTCGTGCCGTCGCAGTCGTTGTCGACGCCGTCACACGTCTCGGATGCAGGCGGGCGCGCGCCGCTGCAGACCCAGCCCGACGCGCCGCCGCAGGTCAGCGTTCCGCGGCTGCACGGCGCGGTCAGCGTTCCGTTCTCGCTGCAGCTGGCGCCGCTCGGCGCGCACCACGACACCGAGCCGTGCGAGCAGCACGAGCCTGCATCGGTCCAGCAACCGGCCGCAGAGGGCTGGTCCGTCAATGGCGGATCATCGATCGTGCCGTTGCAGTCGTTGTCGATTCCGTCGCAGATCTCCGCGGCCGGCTGCACGCCGCCTTGGCATTGGAGCTCGCCGTCTACGCAGGCGGTAGTGCCGCGCGTGCACGGCGCCGCGGCCAGGCCGCAAGCTTGTCCGACTGCCGCAATGCCGTCATCCACCGTCCCGTTGCAGTCGTTGTCGACGCCGTCGCAGACCTCGCCGCTGGGGCCGACGAATCCCTGGCACGGCCCGTTGCAGTTCCTGGAGCCGTGCTGGCACTGACTCGAGCCGCCAAAGCTCAGACCGCCGGGCGTTCCCGGCGGGTCGCACGCGGTGGTGGCGGCGATGTCGTCGTCGACGATTCCGTCGCAGTCGTTGTCGAGGTTGTCGCACGTCTCCGCCGTCGAACTGTTGTTGCACGCTTCCCGGCCACCGCTGGGGTCGCATTGGCCGGGGGAAACGGATCGAGCGGGCTTGCAGAAGCGCGCACCAGCACAATAGGCCGGTGTGTTCGGTCCGGCGGGAGGACCGCAAGGTATAGAGTCACCGATGCCGTCGTCGGCAATGCCGTTGCAGTCGTTGTCGCAGCCATCGCAGGTTTCGGGCGTAGGCGCGCAGCTCGGGCCGCACACGTTGCCCTCATTGTAGAGGCCGTCGCAATCATCATCTTCGACGTTGCATGATTCGGCGGCAGGGCAGTGCGATGGGTTCCCGCACCGTGTTACGCCTTCGTCGGCGCCCCCCTGAAGGTTGTTGTCGGTGCTGTCGCACGTCTCACCGGGGTTGTAACAGAGCCAGGTGGTCGGCTGGGAAGCCTGAGCAGCGGTGGTGCACGGAAGAAGGCTCGTATTGCCGTCCGGGTCGCCGGCCGTCACCGAGGCTCGGTAGTTGTTCAGGCAGGTGGTCCGTTGTGTCTGAGTGGCCCAGATGCAGCATCCGGGGTTCGTGTTCCCGTAATGCGTGTACCCTTCGTCGGTGCATCCGTTGCAATTGTTGTCCGTGTTGTCGCACTTCTCCGGCTTGATGACGCCGGCGATGATGTTCGAGATGGCCTGCGAGATCTGAGTTTCGTTGGTCGCGAAGAAGCTCGCCGTGGTGCCGCCCGCAGCCGCGATGGCGTCGGTGTTCGCGGCGGTGCCGCCGGCGAAGTTGATCATGTAGGTGGGGATCTTGAAGGTCTTGCCACCAACGGTCACGCCCGTGCTGAAGAGCGCGCTGGCAGCACCGACGGCGTCGCCCTGCGTGTCGCAGGTTTCGTCGCCGTCGGTGATGAAGATGATGTTGACGGATCGGCAAGCACGGTCCTCAGCCGCCAGAGGCGTCGCGTAGGTAACCGAGTTGTCCTGCGCCGTCCAGGCGGTTGCGAAGTAGGTCCGGAGATCGCGCAGCATCCCGTTGAGCGGCGTCTGGCCCTGCGCGAACAGCTCAGTACTCGACGCGCAGCTGTTGTCCACCCACGACAGCATGGAGTCGATGTTGTCGGCCACCGGCGGGGTGGACCAGAAGTTGTCGACTTGCATCGGCACCTGGATGAACGCGCCCCGACGCGTGGAGCCGCTGCCGAGGCCACATCCATTGCACGGCGTTTCCCCGCCATAGCAGGCGTAGGTGCAACTCCCGTAGCAGGCGCCCGAGCACGCATCCATGTCGATCGGGAACGTGGCAAGCCCGAAGTGAACCTGTCCCGAGAATGCGCGAACCATGTTCGCGATCGCGCATCGCAGGTGCGCCAGGCGGGTGCTGCCGTAGCCGCAGCTGCTCGGCGTACCGACGTCGGTGGTCATGGACCCCGAGGTATCGGCGGCGATCATGAAGTAGGGCTTCGAAGGCGCGGCCCAGGCAGATGGATCGCTCGAAAGACAGCTCGCCGCTTCCTGCGCCGCGGCCGAAGGTGGCAGCAAGGCCGAGGTCGCCACGAACGCTGCGAGCAAGGACGTGAAGAGCATGGTCGAGATTGCTGGACGTCGCATTGCCGGCCTCCTCACAGCGTCGGGTCCGAGGTGAAGCAGCATCGGAAGCCGGTGTCGAAATACTTGAAGAACTGATCGACGCCGTAGAAGGTGAAGCCGCATTCGGAGCCGTCTTCCGAATCTCCGCTGAAGCCGCCACCCATCAACCGGTAGACGTTCGTCGCTTCCTTGGTGATCTCGCGGACGTTGCCCGTCACGTCAGAAATCTTGGCGGAGGAGCCGGTGTTGCCCAGCAGCCCAGACCAATCGGCCCAGCAGTTTTGCAACGATGCGGACGCGGTAGGCAACAGCCCATCCTGGTCGCCATCTGCCGCGCCCGAGAAATCGTACGGCGCGATGTTGCAGAACTTGCTGCCGTTGCGCGTGGCAGTGCAGGACGAGCCGCGCGGGTTGTAGCCCCAGCGACAGGTAACTCCGCTGGGCGGGTTGGTCGTGCACGCGCTTTGCCACTGCGACACCGTGCAGATGGCCCCGCCCATCGCAGTGCAGACCTGCTCGACCTCTTGAGGGCTGACGTTGAACCAGGGGATCTTGCCGGAAGCGGAGCACGCGACCGTCTTGTCGAGTGTCTCGCCGCTCGGCGCGCTCGTCCAGTAGCCGTTGCCGGTGCCCGAAATCACCGCCGTTGCCGACGGGCGGCTGGCCTCGTAGCTGTAGATCCAGAGCGCGGAGGCGATCTTCGTCACCACCGGCTTGACGAAATGCGTCGCATTGGCACCCTTCGCGTTGAAGGTCTCGTCCACGCTGCCGTCGCAGTCGTTGTCGAGGCCGTCGCAGACCTCCGTACAGCCGCCCGCCAGCGTGCTGCAGTCGGCCTTGACGGCACTACAAGCCAGAGCGTGGTTGCCGTTGCAGACGAAGGTGCCGGTGGTACGGCAAAGGCCGTGACCGGGAGCCGGCAGCCCGTCGTCGCTGGCACAGGCCGCGCCGTAGTTCATCACGTTCTCGTTCAGATGGCCGTCGCAGTCGTTGTCGAGACCATCGCAAATCTCGTCGTTCTC
>DASPNH010000062.1:0-3100 GCA_035626675.1 Binatia bacterium | reverse complement strand
AGCCGACGCGCACAACCTGTCCATACTGCGGCGTCGGCTGCGGCCTGCTCGTATCGGGCCCTCGCCGCGGCGCCGTCATCACCGGAGACCCGCAGCATCCGGCCAACTTCGGACGTCTGTGCTCGAAGGGCTCGGCGCTGGCGCAGACCCTCGGCCTGGAAGACCGCCTGCTCTTCCCCACCATCGGCGGACGCAACGTCGCGTGGGACGAGGCCATCGGCACCATCGCGACGCGCTTTGCCGCGACCATCGCCGAGCACGGGCCCGACTCGGTCGCGTTCTACGTCTCGGGCCAGCTCCTGACCGAGGACTATTACGTCGCCAACAAGCTGATGAAGGGCTTCCTCGGCTCGGCCAACATCGACACCAACAGCCGCCTCTGCATGGCTTCGTCGGTGGCCGCCTACAAGCGCGCGTTCGGCGCCGACATCGTTCCGTGCAGCTACGAAGACCTCGAGCTGGCCAGCCTGGTGGTGCTGGTGGGATCCAACCTTGCCTGGTGCCATCCGGTCCTGTTCCAGCGTCTTGCGGCCGCGCGCGAGAAACACGGCACCCGGATCGTGGTCATCGACCCGCGCCGCACCGCCACGTGCGAGATCGCCGACCTGCATCTGGCGATCACGCCGGGCTCGGACGTCGCACTCTTCGCAGGGCTGCTCGACTACCTGCAAGCCGAAGGCTGGTGCGATCAGGCCTTCGTGGCCGGCCACACCATCGGCGCAGAAGAAGCACTGGCAGCGGCGCGCGAGCTGGGTCAGCGCGGAGCGCGCCTTGCAACGGGCCTTACCCAGGCTCAGCTTCAGCGGTTTTACGCGCTCTTTGCCGGCACGCCGCGCGTGGTCACGGCCTGGTCGCAAGGTGTCAACCAGTCCAGCGCCGGCACCGACAAGGCCAGCGCGATCATCAACTGTCACCTGCTGACGGGCCGCATCGGCAAGCCCGGAGCAGGACCGTTCTCGGTCACCGGTCAGCCCAATGCGATGGGCGGCCGCGAAGTGGGCGGCCTGGCCAACATGCTGGCCGCACACATGGACATCGAGAATGCGGACCACCGCAGCCTGGTGCAGGAATTCTGGCGATCCCCCACCATCGCCACGCACGCGGGCTTCAAGGCCATCGACATGTTCGCCGGCGTGGCTGACGGCCGCATCAAGGCAATCTGGATCGCGGCCACCAATCCCGCCGCCAGCATGCCCGATGCGGGCGCGGTCGAAGCGGCGCTGCGCGCGTGTCCGTTCGTGGTCGTCTCCGACATCAGCGCGCGCACCGATACTGCGCGCCACGCGCACGTCCTGCTGCCTGCCGCGGCCTGGGGCGAGAAGGAAGGCACCGTCACCAACTCGGAGCGGCGCGTCTCGCGCCAGCGGCCGTTCCTGGCGGCGCCGGCGGATGCAAAGCCGGACTGGTGGATGTTCGCCGCCGTGGCGCGCCGTATGGGCTTCGAGGGTTTCGACTACACCAGCCCCGATCAGATCCTGCGCGAGCATGCCAGTCTGACGGCCACGGCCAACGACGGCGCACGCGGTCTGAACCTGGGCGGCATCGCCGATCTCGACGAGCTGGCCTATGGCGACCTCGAGCCCTTCCAGTGGCCGCGTGCGGCGGGCACGGCGACGTCCGAGCGCATGTTCGCCGACGGAAAATTCTTCACCGCCGACCACCGCGCGCGCCTGGTGCCGACGCGCTTTCGCGCAGCGGTTTCCATGCCGACGCAGCGCTACGGCCTGATCCTCAACACCGGCCGCGTGCGCGACCAGTGGCACACGATGAGCTGGTCGGGAAAGAGCGACCGGCTGATGGCGCACACCGCCGAGCCCTTCGTCGAGATCCATCCCGACGATGCCGCCGCGCGCGGCGTCGCTCCGGCAACGCTGGCGCAGATCGATACGCCGCGTGGAACCCTCGTCGCGCGTGCCGTCGTCACCGACAGGCAGCGGCGCGGCGGCATCTTCCTGCCGATGCACTGGACCGATCAGCATTCCTCGGCGGGGCGCATGGGCCAGCTCATCGCGCCCAATACCGATCCGGTCTCGGGACAGCCCGAGCTCAAGTACACGGCCGCCGATCTGCAGCCGTGGCCGGCCAAGTGGTACGCGTACGCCGTGTCCGTCCGCCGTCCGCGCTCGACGACGCATTCGGCCTGGCAGCGCTGCGAATATCGCGCCCTGGCTCCGGTCGATGGCGGCTGGCAGCTCGAGATGGCCGGCACCGCGGCGCTGTCCGATGCGCACGCGCTGCTGCGATGGCTGTCGGGCAGCGACGCCGGAGAGATTCTCGAGCTTTCCGATACACGCCGCGGCCTGCTGCGTCTTGCCATCTTCGAGGGCGATCATCTTGCCGCCGCGCTGTTCGTCGCCGGTGAGCCGGTGGCCGTCGACCGCTCGTTCCTGATCGCGCAGCTCGGCACTTCGCTGGCGGCGGCGACGCGGATCTCGGTGCTTGCCGGCATGCGCGGCGGCTCGGCCGGCACTGCCGGCGCGCTGATCTGCGCGTGTCACGGGGTCAGTGCATCCGTCATTCGCGCGGCGATCTGCGAGCGCGGCGCTGCCACCGTCGCGGCCGTGGGCGAATGCACGATGGCAGGCACCGGCTGCGGCTCGTGCCGCATGGAGATCGGGCGGATGCTGCGCGAGATGAAGGTGTGCGACGCCGACGTTCCGGGTCTGGACCAGAGCGCCGGTGAGGAAAAGCGTTCCACCGGCACCTAGCGCTCGATACTTCGTGCTTCGGCCACGGGTTGCCGGGCTGTCGGAGCGTCGCTAGCTTGGCCGCCGAGGTAGGCCATGCAGAGCGGCATCATCCCTAGAATCGATCGCAACATCTCGCGCTCCCGACTGATACTGTCGGCGGTGGCGCTGCTGGCGCTGTTCGTCGATCTGACCCAGCCCACCGTCTTTCGCGAGCCGGCCACCGAGCCTCAGTGGTTCTCGATCGATCCGTACACGCTGGCCGTCTTCGCCGTGCATCTCGCCTACGGAACTCTCGTCCACCTTGCGCTCGTCGGCCACGTGGTGCGGCCCGGGGCGCTCGCCGCCGTCACGATCTGGACCGACGTGCTGTTCGGTGCAACCATCGCGTTCTTCACCGAGGGAGCCAGCAG
>DASPNH010000061.1:0-12266 GCA_035626675.1 Binatia bacterium | reverse complement strand
CGCGCGTGGATGGCGGCATCGTTTCCCGGATCGACGATGAACGAGCCGCTCTCGATGGTGGCACTGCCGATGCCGAAGGAGAACTGACCGTCGCCGGTGACGTGGACGGTGCGCGTTCCGAAGTCGAGCGTGGCGCCCCGTGCGACGTTGACGGTGTCGGTTACCTGGCAGGGATTCGCCGCCGGCGAGCAGACGTCGTTGGCCGAGTCGGCCAGGATTTCGGCGGAGGCGACGGATGCCGGGCCGCCATGGGCGGTCAGGCAAAGGGCCAGAAGACAAAGAATGGGAAAGGTCCGCTGCGCGCACGTGATCATGGCGCACGCTACTACTCGCTTCAGCGGCGCGTCAAGCACGCGAGCACGCGTTTGTCTCGCAAAATGCAGGTCTTGCGCGGATCGTGGCGACGCGGTCGTCAGCGGATGACGGCACCGTCCTCGGCGAAGAAGTGCAGTGCATCGCTGCGCATGGCCAGCCCGACGCGCTGGCCGTGCTCGGGAGCATGCGTTCCGGGAACGCGCGCGACGACACGAAACGGCGGTTTTTCCGCGGAACCCGCGCCGATTGCGGCATGCACGAGGGTCTCGTGCCCGAGCAGCTCGACGTGCTCGACGACGCCCTCGACCGATCCGTCGCGCGCATCCGCTGCCACGACGTCCACCGCTTCGGGGCGTACGCCGAGAGTTTTCGTATGCACTAAGTCTTTCGTGTCGCGTCCGATGCTCGCGGCCGGCAACGTCATCGAAGCCTGTCCGATGCGCACGCTCAGCGAGCCGTCGGCGGTGCCGATGGTCGCAGGCAGCAGATTCATAGGAGGATTGCCGATGAAGCCGGCCACGAAGGCATTGGCGGGATGATCGTAGAGCTCGGCAGGCGGCGCCACCTGCTGGATGCGCCCGCGATCCAGCACGCAGACGCGATCGCCGAGCGTCATGGCCTCGACCTGATCGTGCGTCACGTAGATCATCGTGGTGGCGGTGCGCCGCTGCAGCTCGCCGATCTCGGCGCGCACCTGCACGCGCAGCTTGGCATCCAGGTTCGACAGCGGCTCGTCCAGGAGCGAGACGCTGGGCTCGCGCACCAGGGCGCGGCCCATGGCCACGCGCTGGCGCTGTCCGCCCGAGAGCTGCTTGGGCAGCCGGTCCATGAGTTGGGCCAGCCCCAGCAGCTCGGCCACGCGCGAGACGCGCTCGTGCATCTGAGCGGCATCCATGCGCCGCATGCGAAGCGGGAACTCGAGATTGCGACGCACGGTCATGTGCGGGTAGAGCGCATAGTCCTGGAAGACCATGGCCACGTTGCGCTCCTGCGGCGACAGGTGCGTGACGTCGCGGCCGCCGATGGAGACGGTTCCGCTGGTGGCCTGCTCCAGCCCCGCGATGGTACGCAGCAGCGTGGACTTGCCGCACCCCGAGGGGCCGACGAGCACCATCATCTCGCCGTCGGCGATGGTCAGGGAAACGTCGTCGAGGCCGCGGACGCCGCCCGCGTACTCCTTGACCAGATGCGCGCAGGCGACCTCGGCCACCGGCTACTCGAAGAAGCGCTCCTCGCCGAGCAGGGCCAGCGCGGGCTTGACGTAGGGATCGGACGCGAACAGGCGCGGCACGGCGCCCTGCGTGAGGTGATTGGCCACGGACAGGAAGAGCATGGCCTGGTCCAGCTGGAGGAGCGAGTAGCCGACCTCGCCGTTGCGGGGATCGACGGCGTCGTAGAAGCCGTACTCGCCGTAGATGGGATAGCGCCGCGCCAGCTCCATGAGGTTGTTGGCAGCATCGTCCGGAGCGACCGCAAGTGCCAGCGCCGCGGCGTGCGGAGTGACGATGCGCGGGTCATAGCCGTGCGAGCCGAGCACGGGGACGCCGTACTCTCCGTAGCGTCCGTCCTCCGGCGTCGTCGACGGCGACATTCCCCAGACAGGATAGCCGAGCACGTCGCGAGCGTACTCCTGCTGGATCATCGCGTGTGCCTCGCCGTTGGGTCCGAGGCTGCGCGGCGCGTAGCGGCGCTCGTCCAGCACCAGGCGCGGCATCAGGGCCTCGAACATGCTGCCGCCCCACGACGGAACATACTGGCGGCCTTGCCAGCGGAATGCCGTCACTCGCATCGTGCGGCCGTCGCGCGCCGTGTAGGCGAGCTCGTGCGTGGAAGGGCAGTCTTCGCCGTTGCAGCGAGGCTTGAAGGCCCGCTTCATCGCGTACCAGTGATTGACCGGTGCATCGCCCTTGCCGATGGCGATCAGGCTCCCGAGCCGCGCCTCTGTATAGAAAGCGCCGTAGGTGTAGACCGACAGCACGCCCTTGGCGACGTAGTAGCCGTGCGACATGTGGCGCGTGGTGCGGTCGTAGAAGAAGCCGAGGTCGATGGGATCGAGGATCTGGTTGACGGTGCCGGCCAGGTCGGGAAACGCCTGGCGCGTGACGATCAGGCCGGCCACCAGCCAGGCGGTGTCGACGAACGAGACGAAGTTGCTGGTCGGCTCCAGCGACGTCGTGTCGTAGTAGTTGAAGAACTGTCCCTCGTGCCGCTCCAGGTGTCCGAGGGTGTCGAGAATCTTGCCGGCTTCGATCTGCGCGTCCTCCTTCCGGATCAGCTCCAGCTTCCACGCCGCGGCGATGGATGCGAGCTGCAGACCGATGGAGGTGACGTTGACGTAGTCTCCGATGTGCGCCGAAAGAGGCGGCATCGGCGCGCCATCCAGCCGGATGTGATCGACGGGGAAGCCGCTCTCGAAGTCGGTCAAGGCCATCAGGCCGTTCCACGTGTCTTCGGCAAGGCGCTTCAGGAAGGCACGCGACTGCCGTGGCAGCGTGGTGCGGTCGACCAGCAACCGGGAGGGAAAGCCCGTCAGGCGCCGCTGGATGGCCAGACGCGATCCGGCAAAGCCGCCGTGCTGCTGCTCCCACTGCTTCTTGAGCGTCGGCTCCTGCTCGGTCAGCAGGCGCGGCGCGTTGGTATCGACGATCTCGTGCGCATCGGGCCGCGCAGGCAACGTGGTCGACGGCATGGCAGCAGCGTCGTCTGCGTCAGGTGCAGCGCCGTCGACATCGGATGCTGCGCCGTCGTCACCAGCAGTTGCTGCGCTATCGGTATCGGTGGCTGCGCCATCGCCATCGGTGGCTGCGGCGCCCTCGCCGGCGGCAGGCGCACCGCCGTCGACCTCCGATGCGGCGCCTTCGCCGGCGGCAGGAGCAGCGCCGTCGTCATGCGGTGCCGCGTCGCCGCCGGCCGGAAGTGCTGCGCCGTCGGCATCTTCCGGTGCGGCCTCACCGTCGGCGGAAGGTGCAGCGCGGTCGCCACGCGGTGCCGCGTCGTCTTCGGTCGCTCGTGCGGTGCCATCGGTGGTGGGCGGGTTCTTTGCCGGCGGCGGCTGCTGCTCGGTCGCGACCGCAAGTGCAGTCTTCGCTGCGATTGTGTTCGATGAGGCCGGGCTGCGATGCGCAGAGGCCTGGTCGAGCGGACGCGCGAGCGCGGAGAAATCGATGGCGAGACGGCGATCGGCGCTCGCGAGCACGAGCGCAGCGTCGGGAAGATGAACCTCGACGCGTGCTGCCGCCGGCGCGCGCTCAGGGCTGTCGCTCGCAGTCGCCAGCGACGCACCGGCGCAAACCAGTGCAGTGGCCAGAATCGCTTGCTTGACCATCCCAACCGACCGACACGCGGCCCCCATTCCTCGTCCCCGCAACTCGGTTCCCCAACCGACCGCAGCCCCGAACATGCCTCGCATCTCGATGAGAAGATGCGGAGGCGTCCGATAGGTGACACACGACCGGGGTCTGCGCAACGGCCGAAAACACTGATGCGCCGCGCATGTGCGCGCATTGGATCGATGCGGGGGCTGTTACGCCGCAGCGCGGCAGCCAGGACCGGCATTTCGCCGCCTGTGCTGGGGTGTTATGGGTTGGCCACAGGTCACCCATGAGCGCACTCGCACACGCCACAGTCTTCGAGGATACCGCTCGCATCGCTCGCAAGCTTCCGCTCGGTGAGGAACTGGGACTTCTGCACCCTGGCGGTGTCTTCCCGCTGATCGAGGACGTCGATCGTAACGAGCGCGCGCTCATCATCGGCATGTTCGTGCTTCGGCCTGCGCGCCGCGGCTGGAGCGGGCCGCTGCTCCAGGATGGTCGACCGCGTAGCATGTACGAGGTCGAGGAGTGGACCTTCAACGTGCGCGGCGTCGACGGCGGATGGCTGATCGCCGGAGGGAATCCTCTGGATGCGTACCGCCTGGCGCTGCAGTACGGGCTTGCCGATGCCGTTCTGGTCGGCAGCAACACCGTCAGCAAGGAAGGCGTCGATCATGGCTCCTATCGCGGCTACCTGTGGCAGCCGTACGGCCCGGTGAAATGGCCGCAGGTCGCGTCGGCCGATCCGGCCATCCTCGACAAGATCCTGCGTCTCCGTCGCCACTGGCAGGACAACGGATGGCTGTCGCCGCGGCCCTATCCCGCGCAGATCGTCGTTTCGCAGTCGGGCGAGCACAAGTCCGGCACGCCCGACATCTTCGACGCCCGCATCTTTCACGATCGCCATCCCGACGGCAGTGCCATCGAGGTTCTCGTCCTGACCAGCGAGAGCGGTGCCGAACGCATGCGCGACCGCGCCAACGCGCGAGGATTGGCGGGTTCGGTGCGCTTCCTTGCAGCTTCACCGAGCGGGCGTCCCGCCGAGCTGGACATCGCTGCCGCAGCCGGACTTCTGCGCAGCCGTCACGACATCCGCATCGCCAACCACGACGGCGGCGCGACGGTCCTCTCGAAGTTCAGCGAGGCCGGCGTGCTGCCGCAGATCAATCTGACGCTGATGAAGGGCCGCTCCGTCTACGAGGTGCTCTCGACGACCGACCGCCTGCCCGCGCCGCAGCGCGACGAGATCGCCTCGGCGTTCGACCAGCGCCGCCAGCTCTTCTGGTCCGGCAACCACAAGCTGCCGGCCCGCCTTCACCCGGCCTACGTCATCACCGACGGCGGTGACGGCGTGGTCGTCACGTTCGATGCGCGCGAGATTCGCGGGTTGTAGACCGTGCGCGGCGACGCAGCGCGGCCACCGGTCAGCGCGATGTGTCGCCAGACCACGCGCTCCTGGCCTCAGCTCCCCTGCCAGACGGCGTCGTTGCGCATCGAGGCCATCAGCTCGATGACGCAAGCCTCGAGCACGCCGGTCAGGTCGGCCTCACTCGGCGCGCCGCCTCCGCGCCACGTCCTGGTGCACGCGTGACGCTCGGCCTTGCGCCGCTTGATGCCCGGCGGCGGTGCGACTTCGAAGTCGACCTCGATGCGCGCGGTGACGTTCCATCCGGAGCCGCTCTGGGTGGCGTCGATCCAGAACGTCTCGAGCTCGGTGCCGACCAGACGCCCGTCCATTGCCGGGACGATGACGTGGCCGACGGCGCGCAATTCGTCGCCGATCGCTTCGGTCAGATAGTCGGTGGGCCGGCGCGTCATGCGAATCGGAAACTTCTTCCCTTCGCTCGACGTCATCATGCCGATGCGCGCGGTGTCGGCTCGCGTGTCGCTGACGACCGGTACGTGGAAGGCCTGCGGCGTGGAGACGCGGCCGAGGCTGGCGTCGTGCGCCGCCCACGCTGCCAAGCTCAGGATGGCCGAGTCGCCGGTAGAGCGGACCGAAAGCTCGCGCACCAGGTCGGTGGCGAGCTGATCGGCGACGCGCATCCACGTCGCGGTCGACATGTTGCCCGCCACGGCGATGGTTCGCTGATGCCGCATCGAACCGAGGGTAGCGCCGTCGCGGATCGACGAAGAGAGCTCGACGATGCGGATGGGCATGCCCGCCGAGCCGCTGCGGAATGCCGCTGCGGGTGAGTGAATCGCCGCGCGTACGTCCAGCGCTGCACAGCTCGGCGTGCCCGGAGTGCAGGAGACCTTCGCCAACGACAGCGCGTCGGTAACCGCCTCTGCCAGGATCTCCTTGGCGTCGCCGGCCACCTCGAAGCGGACGTCGACGCTCGAGAGCGCAACCTTGCTGCCTTGCATCGCCGGCGGCGGGCCACTCATCGATGGGCCCTTCTGCGCCGTGCATCCGCCGATCAGCAGCGTCGCAGCCATCAGGATGCGGCCGATCGAGATGGCGCCGGCCGGCGCGGCCGCGGAGGGGGAGGATCGTCGGGCGGTCGGTCGCGTCATTCGTGGGCTGCCTCCTGGACCGGCACCGGCCAGTATCGAAGAGGAAGCGTTTTGTGCCCGCGAGCGGCGGCGTGCAAACTCCGCGTCTGCACAAAAATCCAAAGCGAGTCGCGGCCGTCGCGGCGCGCGCCACGAGGAGCCTGCATGAGCGGTCACGACGATACCATCTTCGGCAAGATCATCCGCGGCGAGGTTCCGTGTCACCGTCTCTACGAAGACGACCAGGTCCTGGCCTTTCTGGACGTCAATCCGATCTCCTTCGGACACAGTCTGGTCATCCCGAAAGAGGCAAGGGCTTTCCTGCATCAGCTCAGCGACGAATCCTGCGCCGCCATCGGACGCGTGCTGCCACGCATGTGCCGAGCGGTGATGCAGGCCACGGGCGCGGTGGCCTACAACATCCTGCAGAACAACGGGCACATGGCGCACCAGGCCGTCATGCACGTGCACTTCCACATCATCCCGCGATACGAGGAATCCGGCCTGGGAGTAGGCTGGACGCCCAGCGGCTTGTCGAAGGAGCAGGCGGCCGAGCTCGTCGCCGCAATCACCGCCGCGTTGTGAGCGAACGGGCAAGGCTGGCCTGCCGCGCTGACGACGGCGCCGAGCAGGTCAGCGGCGATTGCGCTAGCCGCGATGAAAAGGATTTGGCGAGCCGGCCGCGGCGCGCCTGACGCTTTCCTCACGCGCCCAGCGTCACCAGCACCTGATCCAGCTCGGCCAGCGCTGCTGCCGGATCGGGCTCGACAAGGTGGGCTCGGATGCCGATCTGGCGGGCGGCGCGTACGTTTCCCTCGAAGTCGTCGAAGAAGATCGCGTGCTCGGGCTCGATGCCCAGCCGCTCGAGCGCGTGACGGAAGATGCGCGGATCGGGCTTGCGAAAGCCGACCGCCGAGGAGTCCACCACGAAATCGAAAAGCTCGTCGACCGGCACCATCGCCCGCCATGCGTCGTTGAACTCGCGCGCGTTGTTGGTGACCACCGCCGTGGGAATGCCCGCGGCGCGAAGACGGCGCGCGCGCGAGGCGAACGTGTCGCGGGGCCCGGTCTTGCTGCCGAGCGCCGCCAGCACACGAAACAGATCGGCCTCGAAGCCGTGCTGCTCGCCCAGCGCCATGATCTGGCTACGCGCGTCGGTCAGGAGGATCTCGCCGCGCTCCAGGCGATGCCAGGGATGATCGGTGTCCTCGTCGTAGGGGCCGAAGACGGTGTTGAGCATCAGCAGCGGATCGACGCCGATCTCGCGCCCGAACTCGCGCGCCGCCTCGAACGGCGACTCGGTGAAGACGCCGCCGAAGTCGAAGAGAACGGCCTTGGTGACAGGCTGCATCAGGTGTTCATACCGCCGTCGACCACGACGGTCGAGCCGGTGGTATAGGGCGAGAGGTCGCTGACCAGATAGAGCACCGTGCCGACGATCTCGTCGGGTTCGGAGATGCGCTTCATCGCCGTGGCCTCCGTCATGAGGCGGTGAAACTCCGTGCCCTCGGTGGCCTTGACCATGTCGGTGTTGACTGGCCCCGGTGCGAGCGCGTTGACGCGCACGCCGAGCGGCGCCCATTCCAGCGCCATCACGCGCGTCAGCGCGTTCAGCGCCGACTTGCTCGAGCAGTACAGGCCGATGGTGGGGCCGGGACGGAACGCGCCGACCGAGACGACGTTGACGACGCATCCGCCGCCATGATCGGCCATCCACGCAGCAGCGCGGCACGCGAGATGAAGTGGCCCCCGCACGTTGATGGCGTAGATGCGGTCGAAGAGCTCGGGCGTGCCGGCGATCAGCGGGCGCGCGGCCGGGCTGGTCGCGGCGTTGTTGATGACGATGTCGACGCCTCCGAGCTCGCCGATGGTGCGCTCGACGACGGCGTCGATCTCCTCGATGTGGCCCATGTGGCAGGACATCGGGAGGGCCCGACGGCCCAGAGCGCGGATCTCCTCGGCGACGCCGTCGCAGCTTTCGATCTTGCGTCCGCAGATGGCGACGTCCGCGCCGGCGCGCGCCAGTCCGAGGGAGATCGAGCGCCCGAGTCCGCGGCCGCCGCCGGTAACGATCGCCACCTTTCCTGAAAGATCGATGCTCCAAGCCATGAAGCCTCCGGGGTCAGGTACCGAAAACATGCTTTTGGGGTCAGGTCGTGAACGATGCGGGGAATGTCGGCCGCGTCATGGGCAAAAACAAGGGCGTGCCGCCGAGGAAGCGAGCACGCCCATTTGGTTCGGGGTCTGCGATGTCGTCGGCCCTGCGCTCGCGCGCGCAGCCTTATTTTTCACGACCTGACCCTAAAACCGGCTTTTCAGTACCTGACCCCTTTTCGGTGTTACGGGCCGACGCCGGGCTCGGTGGCGCAGTCGACGACGGTAACCGTGCAGCTGGGGCCGTTGTCGAAGCCGGTCGTGGAACCATAGGCCGCGTCGCCGCTGCCGACCGTTCCGATTTCGTTGGCCGTTGCCACCGGCAAGGCGGCGTTGATGTTGCCGTTGGTCGCGTCGCACGAGAACGTGCCGTGAATGTTCACGAAGGTCTCGTCGGTGTTGACCGAGGCGGCGGCGTCGACCGTGCCGGTGCCGCAGGCGCGGCCAGGCAGGCTGACGGCTTTCTTGCCGTTCTTCGGCAGCTTGGCGCTGAAATGGAAGAATCCGAGATCGCCGGAAAGATCGCAGTTCAATCCGCTGAACTGGAGGCACGTGTCGGCGGCAGTTGCCGCCACCGGAGCGAGAATGACCAGGCCGAGCGCAGCCGCAGCCATGATGGATACGATCTTCTTCATAGGTTTCCCCAAGCTTTGCAGAGTCGCGGGAGGTTGCCCGCGCTAGCGCGTCCTATCGGCGGGTGTGAGCTTACGCAAGGCTTTCCCCTTCACGCCCAACGCGCCCGACATTGGTCTGGGGCCCTGCGCCCGCGAACCGAGCTGCTCTTCCAGCTCCGCGAGACGGCGAAGACTGATGCGCAGCTCACGAGCAGGAACAGGACCACCGGCCTCGCGGCAGAAGTGCGTGCGACATCCGAACGGGCGCGCCTCGTAGACCGTGCACGTGGTCTCGTCGCCGGCCAGGAACGGGCAGGCGCCGTCGCGGCGTGGCGGCGGAACACGCCTTCCCTGCGATGCAAGATGCTCGAGCAGGAGGTCGACCTCGGCCTGTGTCACGTGCGGCTCACGGCCGGTCAGGGCAAAGCGGCAGCAGCCGGTCGATCGCATGCAGTCGCGCGCGGGAAGAGATGCTTCGGCCTCGGCATAGATGGACAGAAGGTCGCGCCGCCTTTCGATCCAGGACCGCGCACCGTCGACGCTGCGTTTCGGTGTCTTCATCCGCGCTGGAGCCGAAGGTGTGTTGCCGCAGTCACGGTTTCCTGAAATCCACTGCGGATGCCCGCAACCGCATCGGCCGCCGGTTCTGCCGCTTCGCCCACGGCCGTTTCTGGGCAGCCGGCCGCCGACGGGGACGGCCTCGCCGACAGCCTCGGCATCCTGTCCGTCAGCATGTCGATCCTGCTCATGGAGCTTCTGCTCACCCGCGTCTTCTCGGTGGTGATGTACCACCACTTCTCCTTCCTTGCAGTCTCGCTGGCCATGACGGGGCTCGGCCTGGGCGGCCTCGTCGTCAATCTGGCACCTGGCGCCTTCCGGCGCGACAACGTCACGACGCTAGCTCCCTTGCTGGCGCTGGCCCTGCCGGCGGCGATGATCGGCGCCACCCGGCTGGCATTCTCGACCCCGGTCAGGATGCAGGACACCGCCGAGAACTGGCGCAGCGTCGTCACCATCCTGGCTGCCACGCTCGTGCCGTTCACGCTCGGCGGCGTCGTCATCGCGCACATCCTCACCTACGGGGAGGAGCGCATGCACCGGCTCTATTTCGCCGACCTGCTCGGCGCCGCGCTGGCGTGCCTTCTCATGGTGCCGCTGGCCGGATGGCTCGGCGCGCCCGGCTCCATCCTGTTCGCGGCTGCCATCGGCGCGCTGGGCGGCGGTGCGCTCGCAACGGGACGCACGCTGCGAATCGTCTGCATCGGAGTGTTCGTCGTGCTGGCGGCCTGCGCCCTGATCAATACCCGTCGGCCTTTCTTCGACGTCGGCTTCGCCAAGGGCGGGGCGCCGGGCCCGACTCTGGTTTCGCGCTGGAACTCCTTTTCGCGCGTGGAGGTTCGCGGCACGCCTGCCGACCTCGAGCGCATGCGTCCGCCGGTGAGCTGGGGCTTCACGTCGCGCCTTCGAACCAGCGTGCGCGAGCTGCATCTTCTCTACGATGCCGATGCGATGACCCAGATCGTCGGCTTCGACGGCGACCTGACCAAGGTCAAGTACCTGCTCTACGACGTCACCGCAGCGCCACATCACGTTCGCGTCAATCCGAGCGTGCTCGTGATCGGCGCGGGGGGTGGCCGCGACATCCTGGCCGCGCTGGCGGCGGGGTCCAGGGCCGTGACCGGGGTGGAGATCAACGACATCACCGTCGACATCATGCGCGAGCAGTTTCGCGACTACACTCACGGCCTTTATGACGGCTATCCCGGGGTCGCCATCGTCAACGAGGACGGCCGCAGCTTCGTTCGCAGGACCGGCCAGAAGTACGACCTGATCATGGCCTCTCTCGTCGACACGTGGGCGGCTTCGGCGGCCGGGGCCTACGCGCTGGCGGAGAACAGCCTCTATACGGTCGAGGCCTTTGGCGACTACCTGGCCAGGCTGCAGCCGGACGGCATGATCAGCTTCTCGCGCTGGTACGACGACCCGCCCATGGAAGTGCTGCGCGTGGTCGCGCTGGCCCGCCGCGCCCTGGAAGCCGAAGGTGTTCGCAATCCGGCCGCGCACATTGCCATCGTGCGCACCGACGCGCGAGTGACGCGGCGGCCGTCGCTAGCCACCATCCTGATCAAGCGATCGCCTTTTTCGACGACCGAGCTCGAGTCGCTGCAGAAGTGGGCGAACGAGATGGTCTTCGACATCCCGCTTCAGCCGGGCCAGCAGGCTGCTGGCTCGGCGGGGTTCGCGTCGCTGCTGGGTTCGAGACAGGACGCCGAGAACTTCGCGAGCTCGGCCAGCTTCGATCTGTCCGTGACCACCGACGACCGTCCATTCTTCTTCGATCGTGTTCCCGTCGTGGACTGGCTTCGGCACCGCGCCGGCCTGCCGGCCCCGTCCCATGCCCGCGGCGAGCTGCCACTGGGCAGTCGCACCCTGCTGATCGCCCTGGTAGTCACCGCCGTCAACGCTCTACTGTTGTGCTTCCTGCCGCTGCTCGGCCGGCTCGGTGCCCGGCGCAAACTCGACCCGATTCCGCAGCCTGCCGTGTGGATCGCCTACTTCGCCTGCCTCGGCCTCGGCTACATCGTGGTCGAGATCGTCCTGATCCAGCGCTTCAACCTGCTGCTGGGAAAGCCGGGATACGCCCTTTCGGTCGTGCTGTTCACGATGCTGGTTTCGAGCGCGCTCGGATCGCTTGCCATCGAGCGTGCCGGCGACGGCGCGGGCCTGCTCGTCGGGACGCTGGCCGGCGTGTGCGCGCTGCTGATCGTGCTGGCCGTGCTGATCAACCCCATCATCGGCCAGGTCGGCTCGGCCGCAGAATGGGTCCGCATCGCCACGGCGGCGGTGACAGTGGCCATTCCCGCTTTCGTCATGGGAATGCCGTTTCCGACCGGCCTGCGCCGCGCCGCGCGTCTGTCTCCGCGCCTGGTCTCGTGGGCTTGGGCCGTCAACGGCGGCCTCTCGGTGCTGGGATCGGTGATGGCCGTGCTGACTTCGATGACGTGGGGCTTTTCGACGGCGCTGATGCTGGGGATCGCCGCATACGTCTCGGCGCTCCTGCTTGCCCTGCTCCTGCAGCGTCGAGCGGCAGCGGCCGGCATCGCAAGCACCGACCGTGTGGAGCCCGGCACCGCCAAGGGCCTGCGTCCTGATCGGTAGACAGGCCCGATACGCGAATGTATGCGTCGGCGTCCACGGCTGCACTTCGGCCGCGAGCGGGAGGACGCGCATGCATTCGGCTCTGCTTTCCCTGTTGGCGATGGCCTCGCTGTGGATTGCCGTTCCCGCCGTCGCCCAGCCCGGCCACGTCCTTGCCGAGCAGAAGATCACGCACGGAACCGGCGGGTTCTCCGGTCCGCTGCGCGACGGCGACTGG
>DASPNH010000060.1:0-22739 GCA_035626675.1 Binatia bacterium | reverse complement strand
AGTCGCCGATCCTCATGCTGCGCGTCCTCAGGCTCGGATGCAGGACTCGATCGCATTCTCATTCGGGAAGGTAGTACGCGGTCAGGACCCGGATCATCGGCTCGACGTCGGCGGTGCCGGACATCTCGCGGCACGAGTGCATCGAAAGCATGGGCGAGCCCACGTCGGCGGTGCGGATGCCGAGACGCGCGGCAGTGATCGGACCGATGGTCGAGCCGCAGCCGAGATCGCTGCGTGCGACGAAGTGCTGGTAGGGCACGTCGCAGCGCCGGCACAGCGATGCGAACAGCGCGGCGCTGTCGGCCTCGGTCGCATACGACTGGCTGGCATTGATCTTGATCACCGGCCCGCCGCCGAGTACCGGCCGGTGTCCGCTCTCGTGCCGGTCGGCATAGTTGGGATGGACGGCGTGAGCCATGTCGGCCGAGATCATCCAGGACTTGGCCAGTGCTCGCGCGCGCGCTTCGGGATCGCCCTCACTGGTCAGGATGGTGATGCGGTCGAGCACGTCGACCAGGAACGGCCCGGCGGCTCCGTGCGCGCTGCGGCTGCCCACCTCCTCGTGATCGTAGAGCACGAGCACGCGCGTGAACGGCGACTCGCCGCTCTCGGCCGAGGCCAGGATCGCCGAGAGGCCGCTGTGGCACGACTCGAGGTTGTCCAGGCGCGCCGAGTGGATGAAGTCGCCGCCGCTGCCGGCGATGGCCGCGGCCTGCAGGTCGTAGAGCATCAGATCGAAACCGAGCACGTCTTCGGGGTCGACCGAATCCTCGCCCTGCGCCTCGAGCTCTTCGGCGATGAGTCTGGAGAGCTCGTTCTGCTTTTCGAGTCCGATCACCGGAGGCAGATGCGTCTGCTGGTTCAGCTTGAGCCCTTCGCTGTGCAGCTCGCGCGACAGGTGGATGGCGAGGCTCGGAATGCGCGCGACCGGCCGTCGAACGTCGATCAGCACGCTGCGAGGCTCGTCGCCTGCGGCCAGACTGACGCGGCCGGCAAGCCCGAGGTCGCGGTCGAGCCAGGTATGCAGGAGGACACCGCCGTAGGGCTCGACCGCCAGCTGGCGATAGCCGTGGCTGCGGACGTCGGCCTTCGGCTTGATCCGCAGGTTGGGCGAATCCGTGTGCGATCCGATGATGCGAAAACCGGCATCACAGAGCTCGGCGTGCCCGATCTCGAAGGCGATGATGCTGCCGCCGCGAACGACGTAGCAGCGGTCACCCGCCTCCAGGTCCCAGGCATCCTGCTCGCGAAGGCGCCGGTAGCGCGCGTTCTCGAGCCGCCGCAGCGTCTCGGCCACCGCGTGGTAGGGCGTGGGCGATGCATCCAGGTAGGAGAGGAGGTCGCGTACCGGCTCGGCCATCGCCGGAGCATAGCCGGGAGAGTTGCGGGTGGCGAGGACGATGCGACCTCGCTATGCCTTCGCCGGCCGGCCGTGCGGTGCACGGCGAAGAGGGGAATGGTGACTCGACTCCACGTACGCGAGCTGCTGCCGGGCGATCATCACGGCGTCTCGGCAGTCCTTGCCGCTGCCCATCGGCGCACACAGGCGGCGGCGCCCGTGCTGCTCGGTCCGACCTTCTGCGACGCCGAGTCCTGCCGCGGCTTCGTCGAATCGGCGATGGCCTCGCATCGCGCCGACGGCGCGGTGGCCGAGATCGACGGCCGCATGTGCGGCTTCCTGATCGGCGAGCGGCTGCTGTTCGCGCCCGAGGATTTCGCCGCCATCTATGCCGAGCCTCGTTCGATCTCGGTGCCGCTGCACTGCCACGGCGTCGACGAGGGTGTCGATGCGGCGGAGGTTTACGAGGCGCTGTATGCGTTCCTGAGCCGGCGCTGGATCGAGGAGGGCTTCTTCGTCCACAACGTCTCGATCAGCTGGCTCGACCGGCCCGTCATCGACGCGTGGGTGCAGCTCGGTTTCGGGCGCAAGTCCGTCTGCGCTCTGCGCTCGACGGCGCCGCTGGAGCCGCCGCCGGGCCGCCTCGAAGGCCTCTTCATCGACGAGGTGCGTGGCCACGACGACGACGTGCTCGAGATGTTTCACCAGCGTCTGATGACGTTCCAGACCGGCTCGCCAATGTTCTGGCCGTACAACGGCGAGCCCGATGCCAAGGTGCGCGCCATCCGCGTGGACGCGCTCAGCAGCGGCCAAGGCGTGGCTTTCGTGGCCAGACGAGGCGGCCAGCCCATCGGCTCGATGCTGTTCGTGCCCGCGGTCTTCCTGTCACCGCTGCTGGTGTGCGAGCGCATGATGTACCTGTGGGAAGGCTACATGGAATCCGACTCGCGCTCGGGCGGCGTCGGAACCGTGCTGCTCGATCACGCGCTGTCGCTCCTGCGCAAACGCGGCATCCAGTGGTGCAGCCTGCATTTCGTCTCGGGCAACCCGCGCGGCGGGCCGTTCTGGCAAAGCCGCGGCTTCGTTCCCGTCGAAGCCACGATGCGCCGCCAGGTCGACGAGCGCGTGGCGTGGGCACGCGGCCTCGAGAGATGACGGGGGCTGCATCGGCGACTCGTCCGCATCTTGCCCGGGCGCTCTCGCCTGCACGTCTGGGACCGCTGACGCTTCGAAATCGCGTCATCAAGACCGCCACCTACGAAGGCATGACGCCGCGCGGGCTGCCCTCGCGCGCTCTCGTCGAGCATCACTGCGAGCTTGCGCGCGGCGGTGTCGGCATGACCACCGTCGCCTACTGCGCCGTCTCGCCGCACGGCCGCACCTTCGCCGAGCAGATGTACATGCGCGAGGAAGCGGTCGTGCCGCTGGCAGCGCTGGTCGAGGAAGTGCACGCATACGGAGCGGCGGTCTCGCTCCAGCTCGGGCACTGCGGCTACTTCTCGCGCAACACCGAGCTTCCCGGGCGCCGCTCGCTCGGCCCCTCGCGGCTGCTCAATCCGTACGGTCTGCTGTCGGGGATCCCGTTCTCCCGCGAGATGACCGCGCGCGACATCGAGGAGGTCGCCTGCCAGTTCGCCGATGCCGCCGAGCGCGCGGTGCGCGCGGGATTCGACGCGGTCGAGCTGCATCTGGGGCACGGCTATCTGCTGAGCCAGTTCCTCAGCCCGGCAACCAACCTGCGACGCGACCAGTACGGCGGGAGCATCGGCAACCGCCTGCGCGTTCCGCTGCTCGTGCTCGAGCGCGTGCGCGACGCGGTCGGATCGCGCTGCGCGGTGATCGCCAAGACCAACCTGCGCGACGGCTTTCGCGGCGGGCTCGAGATCGACGACGCGGTCGAGGTATGCCGCGCCCTCGAAGCGGGCGGCGTCGATGCCATCGAGCTGACCGGCGGCTTCACCAGCCGCACGCCGTTCTACCTGTTTCGCGGCGCAGCGCCTCTCGAGGAGATGATCGCCGCCGAGAAGAGCCGCGCGCAGCGTCTGGCGCTGCGCTTTTTCGGCAAGAGCGTGGTGCGCGAGTATCCGTTCGAGGAGATGTACTTCCTGGACCTGGCGCGCACCGTGCGTGCGGCAGTGAAGGTTCCGCTGATCCTGCTCGGCGGCATGCTCTCGGCGGGCAACCTGGAGACGGCGATGCGCGAAGGGTTCGACTTCGTGGCGATGGGCCGCGCTCTGCTGGCCGACCCCGACTTGATCGCGCGCTTCGAAGCAGGCACCGCCGAGCGCTCGCGATGCATCTCGTGCAACAAGTGCGTGGCCGAAAGCGACCGCGCTGGCGTCCGCTGCGTGCTCTGAAAAACGGAGTCAGGCATTTGCCGGCAGCCGGAAAAGGTGCCTGCCCCTTCTTTTCTTGCGCTACAGCGTCTTGGCGCTTTAAGGGGACTGTCCCCTTAAAGCCGCTACAGCGTCTTGAGGTACTCGAGGACGGCTTTGCGTTCCTTGCCGCTGAGGTGGTCGCCGAAGGGGTGGCCCTTGTTGGACTGGCTCCAGTACGTCGTGTCGTAGACGAACTTGGCCTCTTCGGGATCTTCGTGCTCGGCCTGCGGCAGTTCGACCTCGGTCCACGGCCAGCCGAGCGCATCCTCGTCGAAGTCGCGGCTGTCGTAGTTGTTGCGCCGCCAGTAGGTCGGGCGCGCGGCGCTGTTCAGCACCAGCTCGATGGTCGGCACCGATCCGTTGTGGAAGAACGGCGCCGTTGCCCAGATGCCGTCCAGAGGAGGCGGCATGTAGCCGGGGAACGGATCGTTCGGCTCCAGGGGCGTGATCAGGCCGTAGAAGGACTGGTTGTACCAGTCGACCAGCTCGGGCGTGTGGACGACGCCGGCGTTGGCCACGACCGGATCGGTCTTGACCACGTCCAGCGGGATCAGCAGGTTCGGATAGGTCTCTTCCTCTTCGTCGGCGTCGTAGCTGCCGTGGCAGCCGGCGCAGTCGCGGTTGAAGAGGACGCGGCCGTCGTCGGCCAGTGCGCCGTCGATTTCGCGCGGGTAGGCCGGAGCGCGCAGCGACTCGATGAACGCGTTGATGTCCTTGAACATGTCGTCCACTTCGAGCGCGCGCGGAACGCTGTCGACGCATACCGAGGTCGCCGCCGACATGGTGCCGCGGTGGTCACCGCGCGCCATGCCGTTGTAGAAGAGCGCGTTCTTCTTGTGCACGCGCCACCACGGCGGTGGATCGGAGGTGACGGTGGGATCCTCGATCGGAACGCCGTTCTCGTCGCGCACGACGATGTCGAACAGCGGCGTCTCGCTCCACGCCAGCGTGTCGCGATCATGGTGAGCCATCAGGATGACGGCGAGCATCTCGGCCGGGTTCATGCCGACCGTGCGCACGACGGTCTGCGGACCGATGATCGCGCCGCGCGCGAAAAGGCGCCGGACCTGCTCCTTCTCGCCTTCGTTCAGGCCGAAGCGGTCCAGGGTCTCGTCATCGGTCGAGAAGCTGCCGCCGCCGCCCGCACCGCTGGTGAAGTCGCGCGTCGGATTTCCCAGCCCGATGACGAGGTCGCCGTCGAACTCGCTGCCGTGGCAGAGCAGGCAGTTGGCGTTGACCACGTCGACGCCTTCTGGCGTCGTGAAGGCGGTCAGGAAGTAGGGCAGGTTGGCGTTGTTGCCGGTGCGGCCGGGAATGGGCGGATCGTCAATGTCGCCGGCAAACCCGGCGGCGATGAAGGGCTGCAGCAAATCGATGTCCCAGATCTTGTAGGGCACGCCGCAGGTCATGACGTCGCCGGCGATGAGGTTCTCGCGGCCGACTTGCGGATCGCCGCTTTGTTGCGGAGCGGCCGGAAGCACGCGGCCCTGGTTGGTGGCGCAGAAGTTGATGCCCGAGACGCCGGCCGCCTCGCAGCAGGGCGTGCAATCCTCGTAGCGAGCCTGCTTGCACAGCGCCGCCGTGTTGCGCCGCACGGCCAGCGCCGTCCGCACGCAGGCCGCATAGTCCGGCTCGGACAGGCAGGCGTGGCGAGCGACGAAGTAGTCGTTCTTGGCCACGCCGATGCAGGCCTTTTGCTGGCGGCCGCAGGCCTTGCCGCACTCGTCGGCCAGGGCAGCGACCGGGCTCATCATGATCGAGAGGGCAAGCAGCGCGGCTCCCCCGAAGACCGTCCCCACGTGTATGCGCATGGGCGCGGGTTTAACCGGTTCCGCAGCGCTAATGCGAGCGATTTTTGCGTGCCGGCCGCGTCCCCTGGCCCGGCCGCACGCCTGGGGTCTTGAGCGAACCTGGGGCAACGGTAAGAAAGGCGCCTCACCACGAAAACCGGAGGGCAGGAAGTGGCCACGCCGTTCGCAGACTTCATCTACACGGGCACCGTCCGGTACTTCTACAAGGAAGAGAAGGCCCGCGATTTCATCGCCGAGTGCGAGGCGCGCAACTACGAAACCCAGCTCGTCGAGCTTCCCGGCGAGGACCTGCGCTGGCGCGTCACGGTCATCGGAAAGAAAGGCACGCGCGTCGCAGTCTGAGAGGGCCAAGAGGCGTCAGGCGGCCAAGAGGGTTCAGGCACCTTTTCGACCGCCGAAAAGGTGCCTGAACCCTTTTCCGACCCGGCCGCATTGCCGATAGGATCGGCGACGATGGGCGCGGGCAGCAGCGGAGCTTTCGTCGGCAGGCACGCCGAGCTCGAGCGGCTCCGGCGCGGGTGGGCCGATGCGTGCGGGGGGCGAGGCCAGATCTTCCTGCTCGTGGGCGAGGCAGGCATCGGCAAGACCAGGCTCGCCGACGAGTTCGCCAACGAGACGGCCGCCGGCGGCGTGCGCGCGATGTGGGGTCGGTGCTGGGAGAGCGGCGGGGCGCCGGCGTACTGGCCCTGGATCCAGATCCTGCGCGGCTTCGGCCGGCCCGGCTCGCTTCTCGACCTGCGCGAGCCCGCGGCCGTCGAGACCGCGCCGCCCGAGCAGGCCCGCTTCCAGCTCTTCGACGAGACCACCACCTACCTTCGCGAGCAGGCCCGACGCGAGCCGGCCGTGCTGGTGCTCGACGACCTGCACGCTGCCGACCTGCCTTCTCTGCTGCTGCTGCGCTTCCTGGCGCGCGAGCTTCGCGGCACACGCCTGCTGATCGTCGGCACCTACCGCGAGCACGAAGCCTCACGCGACCCGGCGGTGGCTCAGCTGCTCGGCAAGGTGATGCGCGAAGGCGAGAGGCTGAGGCTCGGCGGCCTCTCGCCCGGCGACGTCGAGCACTATCTGGCGCAGACCGGCGGCGGCGCGCATCATTCCATCGCCGAGGCGCTGCATGCCTTCACCGACGGCAATCCGCTGTTCGTCACCGAGGCGGCACGCCTGCTCGCGCAGCGCGTGCCCTCGAGCGGCCCGGTGCTGTCGCTTCCGCCCGAGCTCCGGTCGGTCGTGCGCGCGCGCATCGACGCGCTCGGCGAGACGGCGGTCGGCGTCCTGTCGATGGCAGCCGTCATCGGACGCGATTTCGATCTGACCACGCTGCAATGCGTGGCGGCCGATGCCGGGCAGACCGTCGAGGTTTCGACGGTGCTCGAAGCCGCGCGCACGGCCGGGCTGGTTCGCGCCGTCAACGCCGCCACCGGCCCGTTCTCGTTCGCACACGTGGTCGTGCGCGACACGCTCTACGACGACGTCGAGCCGTTGCGGCGCGCCGAGCTGCATCGCCTGGCCGGCAGTACGCTGGAACAGCTCGGCGGCGAGGTGGTGGCGACCTCGCCGTCGACGCTGGCGCATCACTTTTTTCTCGGTGCCGCGGCCGGCGGCGCGCTGGCCGCCGTCGAGTACGCCCGGCGTGCCGCCGATCACGCGCAGGCACAGACGGCCTACGAGGAAGCGGCCGGACACTACCAGCGAGCGCTGCAGGTGCTGCCGCTGTGCGAGGTCGATGCGGCCGAGCGTACGCGCCTTCGCTGCGAGATTCTGCTCGGGCTGGGCGATGCGCAGTGGGGAAGCGCCAACCTGCAGGCCATGCGCGAGACGTTCGAGAACGCCGCCGAAACTGCACGCGGGCTCGCCGGCGCCGGCGGCGCTGCCTTGCTCGCACGCGCTGCGCTAGGCCTGGGCGGCCGCCAGCAGCGAGCACATCTCGTGTACGACGGCGCCGTCGTCGCGCTTCTCGAAGAGGCGCTGTCGCGTCTGTCGATCGACGAGCGTGCGCTGCGCGCACGCCTGATGGCGCGCCTGGCCTACGCGCTCTATCTGGCTCCCGAGTCTGCGGAGCGGCGCCGTCAGCTCTGCGGCGAGGCCGTTTCGGTCGCCCGCGCGCTCGGCGATCCGCACACGCTGCGCTGGGTGCTGAGCGACTGGCGATGGGCGCTGTGGCGGCCCGACAGCATCCACGAACGCATCGAGGTCGGACGCGAGATGACGCGTCTGGCGGCGTCGCTGCGCGACCGCGAGATGGCCGTCAACGAGTGCGCGTGGCGGCTCGTCGACCTGTTCGAGCTCGGGGACATCGTCGGCGTGGAGGCCGAGCTTGCCCTCTACGAGCAGGCCGCGGCCGAGCTGCGCCTTCCCTGGTACGACTGGTATGCGGCGCGCTTTGCTGCGCTGCTCGCCATCGTGCGCGGCGAGTTCGAAGAGGCCGAACGCCTCGCCGAGGGCGGCGTGACGGCGGCGCAGCGCGTGCAGCATCAGGACGCGGCGGTCGTCTATGGCACGCAGATCATGTGCCTGCGCTCGGAGCAGGGCCGCATCGACGAGCTCGAGCATCCCATCAAGGCGTTCGTCGGCCAGTATCCGGACGTGCCGATCTGGCGCTACACGCTGGCGTCGATCTACGCGCTGCAGGGACGTCTGGCCGAGGCCCGCGACGAGCTGGATCGGGCCGCGGCCGGGAACTTCGCGGGCCTTCCCGACAGCTATCTGCGCCTGCCGGCTCTCTCGTACCTGTGCGAGGTCTGCGCTTTCCTCGAGGACGCCGAGCGCTGCGCGATGCTGTACCCGATGCTGCTGCCGTATGCCGGCCGCTGCATCGTGGTCGGCTTCGGTGCTGCCTGGCGCGGCCTCGTCGATCGTCATCTGGCGCTGCTGGCGATGGCGATGGGCAGGAAGGACGCTGCGCGCGAGCACGCGCAGGCCGCGCTGGCGATGGCGCAGCGCCTTCGCGCACGGCCCGAGGAAGCGCGGTGCCTCGCCGTGCTTGGCCGTCTGCAGCAGGACGAGCCGGCAGTCGTCGTGCCGTCGGCTCCTGTCTCCGATACCAGACCGAAGCGTGCAGTGTTCCGTCACAGCGGCGACTTCTGGACCATCGAGTTCAGCGGCCGGACGATCCAGCTCAGGACCATTCGCGGCCTCGACTACATCGCCTACCTGCTGCGGCATCCCGAGCGCGAGTTCCTGGTCACCGATCTGGTGCACCTGACCGAAGGCGAGGATGCCGATCTTGCCGTGCCCGACGAAGGCGAGCGCGCGTTCCTCGGAGATGCCGGCGAGGTGCTGGATGCCAAGGCGACGGCGCAGTACCGACGGCGGCTGCTGGAGCTGCGCGACGAGCTGGAAGACGCCGAAGAGATGCGCGACGTGCAGCGCGCCGAGCGGGCGCGCGAGGAGATGGAAGCGCTGGCCACGATGCTGGCCGGCGGCCTGGGCCTGGGCGGGCGCGGTCGCCAGGCAGGCTCGGCGGTGGAGCGGGCTCGCGTCAGCGTCACCAAGCGCATCAGCGCGGCGCGCCGGCGAGTGGCCGAGAGTGACGAAGCGCTGGCGCGATATCTGACACGAACGATCCGCACCGGAACGTTCTGCAGCTTCGTGCCGGATCCGGATCTGCCGGTGGAGTGGGAGCTCTAGCTCTGGAGCGACGCGATGGGCCGGGGCTGGGCCACCGTCGCGAGCAGCGCCTGCAGTGCCGGCAGATCCACCGGCTTGACCATGTGATGGTCGAATCCCGCCTCCCTGGACCGCCGGCGGTCCTCGTCCTGACCCCAGCCGGTCAGTGCAATCAGCAGCACTCCGTGGCCGCCCTCTTCGGAGCGGATCTGCCTGGCCACGTCGCAGCCGTCCATGCCAGGCATACCGAGGTCCATCAAGACGACAGACGGACGGAAAATTCTCATGGCGTCGATCGCCGTGGCCCCGTCGTAGACGACGTGCACGTCGCCGCCGAGAAAACGCAACATCATTGCAAGGCTGTCGGCGGCGTCGCGGTTGTCGTCCACCACCAGAACGCGTGTCGTCACCAGAGGCGTGCCGTGGTCCTCGGGGGCTCGGCGCGGATGCAGGCCGTCGGCTGCGTGCTCGGCCACGGGAAGCGTCACGCGAAACTCGCTGCCGTGGCCGAGTCCCTCGCTGCGCGCCTCGACGGTGCCGCCGTGCAGCAGAACCAGCGTGCGCACCAGACTCAAGCCGATGCCCAGCCCGTCCTGGCTGCGGCGTAGCGGATTCTCGACCTGGGCGAACATGTCGAAGACCCGGCCGAGCATGTGCGGCTGGATGCCTATCCCGGAATCGCGCACGGAAATACAGACGGTTCCTGCGTCCACCGACGCACGAACCGAGATCGTGCCGCCGCGGTCCGTGTACTTGGCCGCATTGTTGAGAAGGTTCGCGAAAACCTGCGAGAGTCGCACGAGGTCGGCATCGACGTAGATCGGACCTTCGGGCAGCTCGACGCTCAACGCGTGTGCCGCACCCTCGATGCCGGGACGGCTCGTCTCGACGGCATGATGGATCACGCTGTCGAGGAGGATCGTTTCCTTGCGAAGGACGATCTTGCCGCGGCTGATGCGGGAAACCTCCAGCAGATCGTCGACCAGGCGCACCATCTGGCTGACCTGGCGCTCCATCATCTCGTGCACCCGCGCAGCCATCGGACTCTGGTCGACCATGCGGAGGATCTGCAAGCTGTTGCGGATCGGAGCGAGAGGATTGCGCAGCTCATGCGCCAGAGTCGCCAGGAACTCGTCCTTGCGACGGTCCGATTCCACGAGCGCCTGCTCGGCGCGCATCCGTTCGGTGACGTCGATGGCGACGCCACCGATGAAAGTGCGATTCCCCTGTCCGTCCTCGATCGCGAACTTGCTGACGAGCGAATGATGGACGCCGTCGGCATGCTCGAGCGTCTCGATGACCTTGACGCCGTGGTGGCTGGCGAGCGCCTTCTCGTCGTTCTGCCGAAACTGTGCAGCCGTTTCGGCATCGAAAAGGTCGTCGTCGGTTCGGCCGTAGCTTCCTGCATCGAGACCGAAGACGCGTGCGGCGGCTTCGTTCGCGTACACGTACCTGCCTTCGGCGTCCTTGATCCACGCCAGCCCGGGTAGACATCGCATGAAGCTCGCGAACCGTCTCTCGCTTTCGCGCAGCGCATTCTCCGAGTGTTTCCGATCGGTGATGTCTCGCGCGATCTTGGACGCGCCGATGAGATTCCCTGCGCGATCGCGCATCGGCGAGATGGTGAGCGAGATGTCCAGCGGCGCGCCCGTCTTGGCGACGCGCACCGTTTCGTAGTGGTCGATGCTCTCGCCGCGCTGGAGGCGCTGCAGGATCTCGTGCTCCTCGGCGATGCGGTCCGGAGGGATCAGCATCGTGATCGGGCGGCCGATGGCTTCCTCCTCGGAGTAGCCGAACAGGCGTTGTGCCCCCTTGTTCCAGGAACGGATGATCCCATCGAATGTCTTGGTGATGATGGCGTCGTCGGAGGATTCGACGATCGCAGCCAGCATGGCTCGCTCGCGATCGGCCTGGACGCCGTCGGTGACGTCGCGCGTGAAATTCCGCGCGTAGAGCAGCTTGCCGTTGGCGAAGCGGCCATTGCCGTCGATGATCACGTGCCGGATGCTGCCATCCCCGCACCGAAGCGAGGCTGGCCACTGCCGGATGGACTCGCCGGCCTCGAGGCGCGCGAGCATCTCTGCGAGCCGTTCGCGGTCGACGTGGAACTCCGAAACGGGATGGCCGACGTACTGGTCACGCCCATAACCCAGCATGCGAAGCTGGACTTCGTTGGCCCATGAGACCACGCCGTCAGGGCCGATCTTGTCGAAGCCGAGCGCGGCATTCTCGACGAAGTCGGACAGCTCCTGCTCGGCGGCCTTGCGATTCTCGATTTCCGCGGCAAGGCGAGCCGTTTTCTGTTGCAGCGCTGCGATCGTTCGGGCCATGACGTGCGGATCGGCTTCGGGCGGCGGCTGCTCGTCGGGAACGATCCGCGAATGCGCCGCGCAGATGTCGACGAACCAGGGATCCGAAGCCTCGTCGCGGAACACGTGCATCGGGTAGGCACACAGCAGTTCCAGGTCGTGGCGCCGTAGCAGGCCGTTCCAGAGCGATTCGAGGCTCCATGCTTCGCGGTGGTTGCCGGTGGCTGCCAGCAGGGCGACCATTTCGCCGAAGGCGCGAACATGGGATCGCTCGGTCGCCAGGCGGGCGACCAGGGATCCGATACTGCGCTCGAACGCCGATCCATCGACCCGGTCGCCGGTCATGAATCCCGCCAAGGTATTCTTGGCGTCGAGAGCCACGTACTGACCGGCTCCGCGCAACGCCGCAACGTCCACACCGCGCTCGCGAAGCGCGCGCTGAATCGCCCGTCGATGGGGGGGCGTGGCGACCAGCAGAAGCCCGTCGCCGGCGGTGGCGCCAGCCACGAAGGAATCCGCCACCCATTCGATGAGAAGGGGCTCGCTGTCGTAGAACTTGACCTGGTGCTCGGTGCCCGGGCCGGGAAGTCGGTCGTGCAAGGGCGGCGATTCGACGGTGTGTTGGGCTTTCCCCTGGACGAGGTCTGGATTCATGAAGAGGCTATCGGCTCGGCCGACGGCGAGCACGCGCCGCTGATCCCGCCCATGACTCTAGTCCCGGCACGCCTAGGCGCAAGGGGGAAGTCGAGCCAAAAACGAAACCCCACGCTTCGGGTCGCCTGCACGCTGCGAGCCGAAGCGCGGGGTTTCTTTCGTATCGGCTATCGGCCGGAACCACCCGTGACCGACTGCCAGCGCCTTTCCCCAACCACATCCGCAATTGGCCATCCCCACGGCCACCGCACCACCACCATCATCACCACCGACCGCTTCCACGGTCCCTCGAAAATCCCACCAGCCGCGCCCGCTCGCCCCCGATGCCGGCGCTCCCCATCTCGTTCGTCTCCCCTGCCGTTTCCCGTTTCGGCTTCGCTCGAACGATGGGCGGGAAAGAGCAAGGTGCGCGCCAAATCGGAGCGCGCTTCCAAGACTGCGGACGCACGCGTCTTTGCTCGCTGGAGTGTCCGCCAGCGCCGCAGACGACCTGCGTGGTCGTCTCGATATATCGGGACGGTGTCCCGCGTTGATGCTGTGCGCTTGGCGAGCGGATGGGCCAAGGCGCCATCGCATCGCACGTGGCGAACGGCAAACGGGGTCATGCGCGATTTCGGCGGCCGAAAAGGTGCCTGACCCCTTTTGCTGCGAGCGCCGGTAGGGGCCATCGTTGGCGGCCGTATGGCAGCGGCAGCGCATGCGGGCCGCGTCCCATCATCACCTGACATGGACGAGGCGAGGCTGCGCAGCACCGTAGAGAAGATCGGCGAGGTCGCCGGTGCCAGCGCCATCGCCGTTGCCGCCTACGACTTCGAGCATCACCGGCCGTGGTCGCTGAACGCCGATCGGTGGTTCCACGCGGCCAGCACCATCAAGGTGCCGGTGCTGATCGCAGTCTTCGACGCGATCGAGCAGGGGCGACTCGAGCCTTACTCTCGGGTCCACGTGCGCAACCGCTTTGTCAGCGCCGCCGGCGGTCTTCCGTTTCGCGTCGAGCCCGACCGCGATGCCAACTCGGAAGTGCACGCCGCGCTCGGGCGCATGATGACGGTGCGCGAGCTGAGCGAGCACATGATCGTGACCAGCAGCAACCTGGCCACCAATCTTCTCCTCGAGATCGTCGGGCTCGAGCCGGCTCGGGCCACCTTGGAGCGCCTGCATCTGGAGGGCATCGACCTTCAGCGCGGAGTCGAGGACGAGGCGGCCTGGCAGGCGGGCCTGAACAACCGCGTCACCGCGGCCGGCCTTTGCGCAGCGATGCGTGCCATCGAGGAAGGCCGCGCGATCTCGCAAGGCGCATCCGCGGCGATGCTCGACATCCTGCATGGCCAGCGTTTCAAGAGCGGGATACCCGCCGGCCTGCCCGAGGATGCGCGCGTGGCCCACAAGACGGGCGAGATGTCGACGGTCGCCCACGACGCCGGCATCGTCTACCTCGGCGATCGCGATGCGTACGTCGTGGTGATCCTGACCGAATGGCGGCCCGAGAAGGAAGGGCGCCAGAAGACCATCGGTCGCATCTCGCGAGCCGTGTACGAATACATGACGGGGAACGCGACATGATCGAGCTGCCGCTTCCGCTCGTGCGCGGCGACGATCTTCCCGACGAGGTCCGGCGCGTGCTGCGTCCCGGTCAGACGATGCAATCGCGCGATGGCAGGAGCTTCGTGCTGCCCTCGACGTTCCTGCGCATCGATTCGTGGGAGCAGGCGCGCGAGGTCAACCTGACGGCGCACTTCGGCGTCTGGGAACTGATCGGAGTGGACGTGCGCGAAGTCCCGGTTCTCAGCGCGTACCCGCGCTATCTGCCGTGCGCGCTGCTCCTGCTGGCCGGCGCGCTCGAGCTGCTGCGTCTGGAAGTCGACACGTTCGTGCACGTCGCTGCCAACGGCGGCTACCGGTCGCCGTCGCACGCGCTGAGCGTGCATGCGTCCCGTCACTGCTGGGGAACGGCGGCCAACATCTACCGGATCGGCGACGTCTGGCTCGACTCGCAGCACGAGATCGAGAAATACGCGGCCATCGCCCGGCGCGTCATTCCCGGCGTGTGGGTCAGGCCCTATGGCTCCCAGGTGGCGCAGGCGGACGACCATCTGCACCTCGACCTGGGATACACGATCTTCGATCCCATGAATGCGTAGCGGGCGCGGCAGTCCACAAATGCATGGCGCCTCGCAAGAAGCTGGACCTTCCAGCTGCGCCGGAGAGGCTCGGCCTGGCGGCCGTGGGCCTGGAGGCGGAGTTCGCCCTCATGGTCGACGACGTGCAGAGGCGACCCGAGGATCTGTTCGGCAGCCCGCGCGACTTCATCCGCGGGCGCCTGATGCATCGTCAGGGCACTTCCTATCATCTGCCCACGGGCGGCGCGGTCTACTTCGATACGGGCGTGATCGAAGTGGCCACGCCGGTCATCGAGATCGAGCCCGGCTGCGCCGCACGCGCGGGACGCTCGCTGTGGGAGGCGATCCATTTCCTGCGCAGCCAGCTCGACGGATGGGACCGGCGCAACGGGCACCATACGCGGCTGGTCGGATTCAGCGCGCACTACAACGTCTCTTTCGAGCTGCCGGCCGGAGAGCCGCACAACGGCCGCACCGTCGAGCAGCTCGCGCTGCTGCTGAGCTTCGTGCTGCCGGCGCCGGTGATGCTTCTGGCCACCAATCGGCGCTCCACGGGCGTGGGCGTTCGTCCGCGCAAGGATCGCATCGAGATCACCGTGGACTTCACGCCCAGCGCGGCGCTGATGATCGCCACCGCGACGCTGATCGTCGGCATCGTGCGCGAGGTGATGCGCTGGGCGAGCTACGACGTCTCCGAGCTGGAACGACACGCGATTCCCGTCATCCGCGATTTCGCGCCGATGCCGCATACTTCGCGCAAAGGCTGGCTGGCCGCGCTGGACTGTTACCGGGAGAATCCCTTCACCTGCGCCATCGACGAGCCGATGTGGGAGACGCGCCGCCACGGCCACATGAGCCTGCGTGCGATTGCCGAGGCGACCACGCACAATTTCGAGCGCTCGATTCGCGCGATCTCCGATCCGTTCACGTTCCGGCTGATCCGCTCGGTGATGGAGGCATCGACCCCCTCGCTCCTGGATCTGGACGATCGTCCTGCCGAGTACGAGGACGTAGGACGACTGTGCGCGTGGGACGAGCTGTTCCCTGCGGCGCAGCTGTCGCGCTCCCGTTACGAGCGCGTGCTGATTCGCGCGATCTCCGGCCAGCACCTGCGGCTGGACGGCCATACTCTGCGGCCGATAGGCATGAAAGGCTGGTCTGCGGTGGTGTTTCGCGGCGACGATGACAATCGCCGGCTCGTGATCCCCATCGACAGGCTCGTCGATCACCTCGAAGACTGGGAAGCCGTCAGCGGTTGAGCGGCTTTCCGCTCGACCGCCGGGCGAAAAAAAGAGACCCCACGCTTCGGGTCGCCTGCACGCTGCGAGCCGAAGCGTAGGGTCTCTTGTTTTCGACTATCGGTCCAAAGCCACCCGTGACCGACCGTCGAACCTCATCCGCAACCGCCACCGTCGACCGTCCCCACGGTCATCCCCGAAAATCCCCCGGCAGTGCGCTGCCCCCGATGCCTGCGCTCCGCCTCGTCGCGTCCCCGGCCGTTTCCCTCTTCGGCGTTCCGCGATCGATGACCGGGAAAGAGCAAGGCGCGGGCCAACATGGCATCGACGCCCAACGCCGCGGATGCATGCGCTTTTGCTCGCAGGGGTGACCAAGGCTCTTCCCGTTTTGGAACGTATCGTCGCGGGATGCGTCCCGCGATGGACGGTGGTCGTCGCCCACAGGGATACTAGGGCTCGCCGTGGACGTCGTGCGCTACGCAGCGACGATGCGTTGCGCTGACATCGCAACGCAATGCGTCTGGCCGAGCACGAGTGTTCGTCGCCCACGCGCGCTGCGCGCGCGACTAGGGCAGCGGATCGTAACGGATCGCGACGACTTCGAGCTGCTCGGGGCCGCGCGGCGTCTGCAGCGTGACCACATCACCCACGCACGCCTTCATGAGCGCTTTGGCGATGGGGGACATCCACGAGACGCGTCCTCGTGCCGGGTCGAGCTCGTCGACCCCGACGATGCTGATGGTTCGCTCGCCGCCATCCTCGTCGGCCACCGTCACGGTCGCGCCGAAGAAGACCTGCTCGTGCTGCCTGCCCGTATTGTCGACGACCTCGGCGCGATCCAGGCGCTTGGAGAGGAAGCGGATGCGCCGGTCGATCTCGCGCAGCTTGCGCTTGCCGTAGATGTAGTCGCCGTTCTCGGAGCGGTCGCCGTTGCTGGCGGCCCAGGCGATGGTCTCGACCAGCTTGGGACGATCGGTCTCCCACAGTCGTGCAAGCTCGTCGTTGAGGCGCTGGTAGCCCGCCGGCGTGATGTAGTTCTTTACCGGTGCTCCGGGTTCGGTCCCTTCTGCGGCGTCCAGATCGTCGTCATCGTCGCCGTCGGACTCGCGGGTGAATGCCTTGCTCATCGTCGTCGTGCGGCGCGGCGGACTTTGCGGCGTCGCTCTGGCGAGAGTAGCGGGGAAGCGGCGGCCGGGATAGCTTCCGCCACCTTGTCCGGGGGTGATGCATGAGCCTGTCGATCGATCTGTTCTGGTCCTTTCGCAGCCCGTACTCCTACCTTGCCACCGGGCGCCTCGTGCAGGTGGCGGCCGAGTTCGACGTCGACATTCGCGTCCGGCCGGTGCTGCCTCTGGCGGTGCGCGTCCCCGACTTCTTCGAGAAGGTCAATCCGCTGTGGCCGCCCTACCTGCTGCGCGACACGATGCGCATCGCCGAGCAGCTCGGCCTTCCCTTCGGGTGGCCGCGTCCCGATCCGATCGTGCAGGAGTTTCCGTCGCGCAAGGTCGCCGCAGAGCAGCCGTACATCTACCGGCTGACGCGCCTCGGCGTCGAAGCGGCATTGCGCGATCGTGGCCTGGCCTTCCTGGATCAGGTCTCGCGCGTGATCTGGGGCGGCGAGGTGATCGGCTGGCACGAGGGGACGCATCTGGCCGACGCGGCCGCCCGTGCCGATCTCGACCTTGCGCAGATGGATGCCGCCGTCGCCGCCGATCCCGCGCGCTACGATGCCATCATCGAAGCCAACCAGCAGGCGCTTACCGATGCGGGACATTGGGGCGTGCCGACGATGGTGTTCGAGGGCGAGCCCTTCTTCGGACAGGACCGCATCGATCTGCTGCTGTGGCGCATGGGCCAGCGAGGGCTGCGGCGTCGCGGCTGACGGTAATCACCAGGGCGTATTGCCGATGCGCGCTCGCAGACGCCGGCTCATCACGTCGAACCACAGCCAGTGCGCCACGTTCGGCGACATCGGGACCAGGAACGCCTGTCCATACGTGCTCATGGAACCCGCCAGTGACAGGGCAAGCGTCAGCACGACGGGATTGAGCAGGCGCGCGCGCGAATCCAGTCCGATCTGCCCGCGCATCACCGCCAAGGTAAAGGCCATCGACGCCGTCACCATCGACGCCGTCGCAGCGGCCCACAGCCAAACCAGAACCGGATCGGCGAAGATTTCCTGAAGCGGCGATGCCGCCGGCTGCGCCGACCCGCGCCCGGTATGGATCAGCATCGCAGTACGAAGATGCACGACGGCGCCGACGATGGCGCCGGCAAAGCCGGCTGCGCGAATCGTCCAGGCCGTCGCCGGCGCGGTCACGTGGGCGGCGATGCCGGCGTAGCCAAGAGCGTAGAAAGGGATGGCGACAGCACCGAGCAACGCTCCGACCAGCAGCAGGACAGCCGGCGGCGCCGGAACCGACAGCTCGGGACGCATGGCATTGGCCGCCAGCAGCAGCAGCAGATCGCCGAGGCTGGCGGCAAGTGCCGCCAGCGCGGCGATGCGCAGCACGAAAGGACGCGGCTCGGGTCGCGCGTGCACTTCCAGGGCGTTGCCGAGGCTCACGCGCCGTCTCGTAGCGGCGGCGGCGTGCGGCGTAAGCGACGGCTCACGCACCGTCTCGTAGCGGCGGCGGCGTGCGGCGCAAGCGACGGCTCACGCGCCGTCTCGTAGCGGCGGCGGCGTGCGGCGCAAGCGACGGCTCACGCGCCGTCTCGTAGCGGCGGCGGCGTGCGGCGCAAGCGACGGCTCACGCACCGTCTCGTAGCGGCGGCAGCCTGCGGCGCAAGCGACGGCTCAGGGCGCCGTCGCGATGAATGCCGTCGGCAGGTTTCTGACCGCCGCAGTGTAGGTGGCCGACCAGCATGCTCCGCTGTCGTCGTTGACGAGCTGCACGGTCACGCCTTCGTCGGCGGAGAAGAAGCGGCCAGCGTCCACCGGTGCCGGCAGCGGTATGCCCGAGCCCTTCGCCTTCAGCTGCGCCTTGGTCTTGCCGACCTCGCCGGTCTTGAGCGAGATGCCGGTGACGCCTGCGAAGGCGCCGCTCGAATCCTTGTAACGCCATCCCTTGGGATCCAGGTCCGTCCATCCGGTGCCTGGCGCGACCGTCATCGTAAAGGAATGCGCCTGCACGGGGCCGAAGCTGTCGTATACGCACAGATGGTAGCTGGCGGTCGAGGACGGGTCGTCGGTAGCCGGCTGGCTGAACGCATCGCCCTTGACCCACAGGAAGCTCAGCCGATCCTTGGTGTCGTCCTGGCTGTTCTTGATCTTGAAGACCGACTTGCCCGTGGCGCCGATCTGCAGGCAGGTCCCGATGGGCTCGCTCGGACATGCCAGTGGCATCGTCGTCGACGTGGTCGTGGTGACCGCTACGCAGCTCGGGTAGCCGGCAAAGCCGGGGGCGCACTGGTTGCACGCCGTGCCGCCGTAGCCGGGAACGCAGTTGCAGGTCCCCATGAGATTGCAGGAGCCGTGGTTGCTGCACGTCATGGCAGAGTCGCAGAAGACGCACGAGGGGTAGTTGTAGTGGCTGCTCGCGCACTGGCTGCACGAGCTTCCAGTGTACTGGGGCTCGCAGTCACAGGTGCCGAGCATGTTGCACTCGCCGTTGCCGGTGCAGGTTCCCGAATCGGTGCAGTGCGTGCACGCTGGGTAGTCGTAGAAGTCGGGGCCGCATTGATTGCAGGCAAAGCCGGTGTAGCCGACGTTGCAGGCGCAGGTGCCGGTGCCTTCGGTACCCTCGTCACAGGTGCCGTGATTGTTGCACGGCGTGGCTTGTCCCCCCGGGCACTCCGCGCAGGTCGGCCCCCACTGGCCCGGATCGCAGCCGGCATCGGCCGTCGTCGCGGTAAGAGTCACCAATGCGACGGCGAGGAACGCGATCGCGGCGTGAATTCGACAGGCTGTGAACGTGCTCATGGCTGCCCTCCTCGGTGCATCGCATATGGGTTCGATCCGGTTCGCCCGTCGGCGCCGCCGGCGCCAGACACCGCCATCGACAAACGGCTGCGTGCACCGCACGGCGCACCCTGCCTCTCGTCGCACTGCCATTGCAACGCCGAAGCTTCCCGCCGCAAAGAAAAACAGGCCAGTCAGGCGCGGCTGTCCGCAGTCCTGACCGGCCCCTTGCAAATGCAGGCTGCTGAACGCGGCCTCAGTCCGTGTCGTTCTGCTCGAAGATGTCGTCGATGTAGCTGGCGTGACCGGCGCTGGCCGCGTTGCGGTAGTTGTCCTGGTAGTCGTCCATGCCGAGCGAGACGCCGTCGGCCGATGGCGGGTCGCTCAGATAGATCGAATGCGCGGCGCCCTCGCTGTTGAACCACAGAACGTCGTTGCCGTCGGCGCGGCTGTCGTGCAGATCCCAGAACGTCGAGCCCACCCAGCCCTCGTTGTTGTTGCCGGGCGACTTGCAGAAGTTCGATCCCGGCGACTCGATGTCGTAGCCGCACACGTCCGAGGGCGGCTGCGAGGAGCGGTTCGACTGCACCCAGCACGGCATGAAGTCGGCGTAGCCTTCGCGCATCGCCAGGCCCTGGTTGTAGCAGACGGTGATGCTGTGGTTGCCGCCGGCGCCGGCAGGCCGCCGATTCAGGTGGAACTCGTTGTTCACCTGATGACCGAACTCGTGCTGCACGACGTCGCGCTGGAGTCCGTGCGAGGCGATCAGCCAGATCGTGCCGCCGGTGCTGGCGCAGCTCCACGGATTGCCGCTGCCGTCGCCGCAGTCGTACTCGGTATTGGGGTAGTAGAGCTTGATGGGATTGTCGCGCAGCGGATCGATGCCGCCGCGGTGGTACAGGCCCGACCACAGCTGGTAGGCGCGGAAGTACACTTCACCGAGGCCGTTGGCAGTGCCGCCGTCGGTGTCGGCGTACCAGTGGCCCTCGTCGTGCGAGGTCGAGATGTTGGTGCGATCCGGATTGATCCAGCGGAACTTGTTGTCGTCCTCGTCCATCGGCTCGTAGTAGCGATTGTAGGCGCGGAACTGCATGCGCAGGTTCTGACCGGTGTAGCCGGCGCGGCTGAAGCTCAGCGTGTAGTTGCCGTTCCACGACACCCAGTCCTCGTCCAGCACGACCCAGCCGCTCGGGCTGTTCCACCATGCAAGCGCGCGCCATCCCCAGGCCGGATGCAGCGTGTGGTCAGTCCACATGGCCGAGTAGCGGCCCGTGATCGTGTAGGTCGTGCCTCCGCGCGGCGTGGGTTCCTCGCTGGCAGCTCCACGACCATCGCAGTTGTAGGTGGCGCAGTCCGTGCGCGAGGGCTCGCGGCAGTCGCAGTCGCCGGGCTGAGGGCCCTTGGTGTCGGTCGGGACCAGGCGCACGCTGGCGTGATCGGGATCGTAGACCGGATCGCGCGGAAGGACCGGTTTGAACGTCTGGAAGTCCTCGAGGTCCACGGGCACGGCACCGTCGGCGTACTCGACGGTTCGATGGCCGCCGCCGTCTTCGTCGGTGGGCTGGCCCTTCAGGTACAGCTCGGCGTAATCGGCCAGCCGATAGCGGGCCTTGGCAGGATCACCGACGACGTCGGCGTATAGGTCGAAGGGGACTTTGCCCGCCGCAGCGCCGCGCCGCAGCAGTTCCTGGAGCCTGCGGGTGTCGAGCTTTCTTCGCGCGAGCAGATCCTCCCAGTTCACGTCGTTGCCGCGGTTGTCGGGGTCGAACGCGAACATCTCACCGACGAGCACGACGTGCTGCTTGCCGAGAGCGCGGAAATCGATGGTGGCCTTGAGATCCACCGACTCTCCACGAGCCAGCAGGAAGATGCCGCGCGGCTTGCCCGACTCGATGCAGATCGACCACTCCGGGTTCTCGGTGGGCTTGGCGCCCATGCCTGCGCCTGGCGCGATGGCGCCGGTCAGGACGCCTTCGAGATCGGTCATGAAGACGCCGCCGGAGACCTGGTCGTAGGAGCACTCCGGGAAGCGAACCAGCACGTCGTAGGTGGGATCGATGTTGATCAGGCGCAGCTGGATCTTGAGATCGCCCTTGCTGGTGACGCCGAGATCGACGGGACCGTCGGTCGGTGCGCCGGCGAGCTGCAGCCGCACGGTGCTGGCCTGGTGTGCGCCCGATGGCGCGGACGCAACGAGTAAGAGAACGGTCGAGAGAAGCGCGACGATGGGCGGACGGTAGTGAAACCGCAGGCGATCGAGCATGTCGGACCCCCCGCCGACCTCTGCAGGCCGGCAACTCCATGGCGGCGTGAATGCGCCGCTGCACGTCGCTCAGCGGGCCCATAACACCGACTCTGGCAAGCGTGCAAATGCCTCGATGGACCGTATTCAGGACGAATCGACGCTATGAGGCAGGAGGACGCGGCGACTCGTCGCGCGCGCCGGCAGCGAAGCGCGCCAGACCCTAGCGCCGCTCCTCGTAAAAACATTCCGGATGCACCAGCTGCGCCTCCAGCAGCAGACCTTCGTCGAGATCCATCGACATTCCGCGTAGCAGCGCGCGGCGGTCGGCGCGGATGCCTTCGAAGTTGGGATAGCCGGCGATGGCATGCGCGAGCTCGCGCGCGCGATGCAACGCCTGACCGGCGGGGACGAGCTCCTGCAGGAACCCGATCTCGTAGGCGCGCTGGGCGCTCAGGCGCGCGCCGGTCATCAGCATGTAGAGCGCGTTGCCGGTGCCGAGGATGCGCTCGAAGCGCTGGGTTCCGCCGTCGGTATAGGGCACGCCCCAGCGGCGCGAAAGGCAGCCGAACTCGGCGTTGGCCGCACCGATGCGGATGTCGCACCACGCTGCCAGCTCGCCACCGCCGGCGAAGCAGAACCCGTTGATTGCGGCGATGGTGGGCTTGTCCGGATCGAGCCGCGCAAAGCCCATGGGACCGGCCTTGTCGAGATATTCGTGCGCGAAGAGCGAGGGGCCGTTCTTCAGGTCCGCGCCGGCGCAGAAAGCCAGATCGCCGGCACCGGTGACGACGAGCACACGCGCGCCGTCGTCGGCGGCGAAGTCCTCGATGGCTTTCGCCAGGCCGACGGCGGTTTCGCCGTCGACGCAGTTTCGCTGCTCGGGACGGTTGATGCGCAGGATGCGGACGCGGCCATCGTTCTCGACGGTGACTTTCTCGCTCATGCTCGGCTCCTTTTGGCTCGCGCGCCGTAGCTGCGCGGCGTGGGTTTGGTCGTCTGCAGGCTCGCGCGCCGTAGCTGCGCGGCGTGGGGTTCGTCGTCTGCAGGCTCGCGCGCCGTAGCTGCGCGGCGTGGGTTTGGTCGTCTGCAGGCTCGCGCGCCGTAGCTGCGCGGCGTGGGGTTCGTCGTCTGCAGGCTC
>DASPNH010000059.1:0-2192 GCA_035626675.1 Binatia bacterium | reverse complement strand
TGCCGTCACCGATGCGCACGGCGTGCATGCCATGGTCGAGCACATCCAATCCGCCTGCTCGGGCACAGCCGAGCAGCCTTCCTACGCGTTGCCGGAACAAGAGGAGACCAAACCTGATGCCCCGTTGTGAACGAAAACCCTTTGCCGTTGCGACGATCCTCACGAGCCTGACGCTGCTGGCAGCAATGCCGGGCATGCTGCAGGCCCAGCCGATGCTGCAGCTGGATCCGATTCCTCCCAAGTACACGCTGGGCCGTTTCGAGTACGAGCCGCCGCGCGCCGACGGCTGGCGCCAGATCGCCAACTCGACGCAGTCTCTGCAGCTCGTCTATGTCGAGCAGATGCCCGGCAGCGACGAGATCAACACCAAGTTCGGCGTGGTGATGGAAGCCCACGACATTCCTGCCGGCACGCAGATCCCGACCCCGCACTATCTGGCCGAGCTCAGCCGCACCCAGCAGGCCGAGCAGCGCAAGTCCGACATCACCGGCGTCTCGCCGATCCTGCTCGTCCCCGGCACCACCAACATCTACACCTACCGGTTCCTGGCCAAGACGCCCGAAGGGGCCTCCGAGCCCGAAGCCTACGAGGTCTTCTACGTGACCATGGCGCCCGACGAGTCGCAGTACCTGGTCATCCAGTGCATCACCAAGGAGAAGACCTACGAGAACCAGGTCTACTTCACGCAGTTCTACGCCACGCTGCCCTCCATCAAGCATCTCGGCAAGACAGCCGCCGACGCTGCACCGGCCGGCGAGGCCAAGCCGGCGGCGCCGGTTGCCGTGCCGGGCGCGCCGGCGCCGGCCACGCCGCCAGCGCCGCCGTCCCCTGCAACGCCTGGCGCGCCCGCAGCACCGGTCGATCCGCACGCCGGGCACGGTCACTGAACGATGCAGAGACTCGTCTCGCAGATCCGGACCGACACGGCCGAGTTCGCGCAGAACAAGCGCGTCAACGAGGAGCTGGTGGCCGAGCTCAATCGGCGTCACGAGCAGATCCGCCAGGGCGGCTCGGAGAAGGCGCGCCAGAAGCACCTGTCACGCGGCAAGCTGCTTCCGCGCGACCGTGTCGAAGGGCTGCTCGATCCGGGCTCGCCGTTCCTGGAGCTGTCGACTCTGGCAGCGTGGGACATGTACGGCGGCGAGGCGCCATGCTCAGGCATGATCACCGGCATCGGACGCATCCGCGGCCGCCTTGCGATGGTCATCTGCAACGACGCGACCGTGAAGGGCGGCACGGTCTACCCTATCACCGTCAAGAAGAGCATCCGTGCGCAGACCATCGCGCTCGAGAACCGCATCGCCACCGTCTACCTGGTCGACTCGGGCGGCGCCTTCCTGCCGCTGCAGTCGGAGATCTTTCCGGACGCGCACAACGGCGGGCGCGGTTTCTATCTGCAATCGCGCATGTCGGCCGCGGGGATTCCGCAGGTCGCGGTGGTGATGGGGTCGTGCACCGCCGGCGGCGCCTACACGCCGGCCATGTGCGACGAGAACGTGATCGTGGGGGGGCAAGGCACCATCTTCCTCGGCGGACCGCCGCTGGTGAAGGCGGCCACGGGTGAAGAGGTGACGGCCGAGGAGCTCGGTGGCGGCGACGTGCATTCGCGCATCTCGGGCGTCGTCGATCATCTGGCCGCGAGCGATCGCGACGGGCTGTCGATCGCTCGCGACATCTTCGAGAACCTGGTGCGCAAGCCGCACGCGCAGCCGGGCCGCGAAGCTCCCGAGGAGCCGTTCTACGATCCTGCCGAGCTCTACGGAATCATTCCCAAGGACACGCGCACGCCCTATGACTGCCGCGAGGTGATCGCCCGCCTGGTCGACGGCAGCCGCTTCCACGAGTTCAAGCAGCGCTACGGCACCACCATCGTCACCGGCTTTGCGCGCCTGTACGGCCATACCGTCGGCATCATCGCCAACAATGGCGTGATCTTCTCGGAGGCGTCGCTCAAGGCCACGCATTTCATCGAGCTGTGCTGCCAGCGGCGCGTGCCCATCCTGTTCCTGCAGAACATCACCGGCTTCATGGTCGGGCGCAAGTACGAGAACGAGGGCATCGCGCGCCACGGCGCCAAGATGGTGACGGCGGTGGCCACCGCCAGCGTGCCCAAGTTCACCATCATCATCGGCGGCAGCTACGGCGCCGGCAACTACGGCATGTGCGGCCGCGCCTATTCGCCGCGCTTCCTG
>DASPNH010000058.1:0-18644 GCA_035626675.1 Binatia bacterium | reverse complement strand
TGCTGTTTGTCGTCGCTCAAGATGTTGCTCATGACCGCGCGAGGGCCTTTGCTCTCGCCGCCGCGTCAACATCCCGGAGTGCACTACACTGGCCGGTTTTGAGGTGTCGCTAACTGGCCGGATTTGGGTGTCGCCCGAGGGGCCACCCTGCAACTAGTCGCCTTTTTGAGAGCGGCCTACCGTGCTCTCGGCACAACCACTTACCTTGTCTTTCTCTACACTTCAGGTGATTCTAAGGCAGTTCTTACTGCAGTGTGCCCTCCGTGGCCCCTGCCTGAACTTTCCGGAATGGTAGCTCTAGTCAATGGCCAGGCGACACTGCTCGAGCGAGACCTTCCGTTCGTGGAGCTGTCACTCATCGCGCAGGCCGATCGGCGAAGTCCCGATCCCGCGTACGGCGGTCACTCATGGTTCGCGCGGCGACCACCGGGTGCGATGCGCGGTTTGCTCCTAGCTGCGGCGCTTCCGCATGACACTAGTCGCGCCGACTACTGGCGCTCGTTCGCATCGGACGAGCCAATGCTCTCGGGCCTGCGAGCGCACGATCCTTTCGCCGGTGGCGGAACGATACTCGTAGAAGCCGCCCGTCTGGGTGCCGAACCAAGCGGCATGGATGTTGATCCTCTCGCGGTTCAGATCGTCAAGCACGAGTTGCACCCACCGGACGCTGCGGAGCTGAAGCAGACAGCCGCCAAGCTAGCGAAGTTCGTGCAGGCGAAATGCGGGCACCTCTATGCGAGCACACGCAGGGGATGGACACCGCTCCACTACTTCTTCGTACACAAGGTTACGTGTCCAGCATGCAACCAGGCCAACCTTCTGTACCGTGATCTTGTCATTGCGCGAGACCTTGGCAAGCGCGGAGGCGTGCAGCGGGACGGGGCTGTTCACGCTTTCTGTCCCGACTGCCACCGTGTCCACAAATACGCGGATCCGAACCGCAAGACGCTAAACTGCTGCGGACGCGCACGCTCTCTGTACGACGGTTCGTTTTCAGCCCAGTCGTTCAAGTGTCAGGCTTGTGGAACGGCATCGATGCACGCCGACTTGAAGACTGCGGTAAGCCCGCGGATCCTTGTTGCAGTAGAAGAAACGCGCGACGGTGAATACCGTCGCATTCGCGCGCCCAGTAAGAGCGATCGCGAACTGCTCAGTGATGCGCATCGTCATCTGCGGAGGAATCGCCGTTTCCTTGCTCTTCCAGGTGGCCGGTTCAAGACCGGCCGGATTGATTCCAGACCGCTGAGCCTAGGTATCACAAAGCCCGCGCAACTCTTTACGGATCGTCAGCTCTCCGTATTCGGCCGCGGCTTTCGCTGGCTTGAGGAGACAGAGATGTCGCCGTCTATCCGTCGCGCGCTGACCCTCGGCTTGTCCAATGCTCTCGCAACGAACAATAAGTTCTGTGGCTACGCTCGTGACTACGGGCGCATCGCGCCGCTTTTCAGCGTACGGGGGTACTCGCTTCCTGCCCTTTCAGTTGAACTCAATCCGTTCCATCCAAAGGCCGGACGCGGCACGCTGCCTCGGATCTTCGAACGGCTAGTACGGTCCTGCGAAGCTACCGAGGTCCGCCGTTACGTTTGGTCGGCGGAAACAAAGAGCCCCTCTCCGCAAATGATGAAGTTCAAACCCTTTCGCGCGCAGACCAGCATCCGCTGTGAAAGCGCCGCCTCGCACAATGATGGCGACCGAAGTTCGGTTGACCTCTGCGTGTTCGACCCGCCGTACTTCGACTACATCGCATATAGCGAGTTGTCCGAGTTCCACCGGGCATGGCTCGATTCTAAGCGGCTCGGGGGAACGCCGCTCCTTCCCGATGCGGCCGATCCCGTCGGATCCTTTGCAACGTCACTCGCTGATTGCCTTAAGGCCATTTCACAGCGCTTGCGCGCTGGACGACCGCTTGCATTCACATATCACGCTGCGACCTCCGATGCATGGGATGCCGTCGGTCAGGCGCTGGACGCAAGTAGTCTCATGGTGACGGCACTTTGGCCGCTCAGGAATGACATCCATATGGGACACCACACCGCGAGTGGAAACTGCGAGTGGGACGTTGTCGTGGTCTGTCGTCCCGCGATTGAGTGCACGAAAGCTGCGACTCGTATCTCAGTCGATCGCTGGCGAGAAGCGATCGGCAAACTGCCGCTCAGCGAAGCGGATGTCAGTGGGCTGACACATGCCCTCGCCATGGCCAGTAACCGATTCGGAGTGCCCAACTGATTGCCACGGGGGTCACCGTGAACGCCGACGAACGATCCAAACGAATCGCGGAACATTCTGACAAAACGCCGCAGAGGGTCCGCCTTTGGTGCAAGGGTCAGCACAGATACTTTGATGTCATCCGAGTAGAAGTGGAGGCATTGCTCCTCAATCCAGACAATCGCCGCTTCCACGCTGAGAAACTCCTTATGGAGACCAAGCTCGGCCATTCGCTCGACCCCGAATCGAGTTCCGACGATGAATTGTCCGTAGTCTCGATATTGCTCGATTCTTCGTTGCACGTGGAAGGGAACCGGGTAGTCGGAAAAGCCTCCAACGATTACGAGGGTCTAAAAAAAGACTGGCTGGCGCGAGGACAAGAAACACCGTTCTGGATTCGCCCTGACGGTACCGTACGCAATGGGAATAGACGGCTGGCGATGATTAAGCGGCTGCGGCAGGAGTCTGGAGGTGATGCGCACGGATGGGTCGAAGCCGTCGTCCTTGGGCCAGAAATCGACGAAGACGACCTCTTCGCGATGGAGCAACGCGAGCAGCTTACTGAAGACTTCAAGGAACGCTATACCAACGTCAACCTACTTCTGAGTCTGCGTGAGGCGGCAGAGCTAAAAAACATCGACTGGGCAGACAACGCCGACATCGAGCGCGTCGCTGGCGTCCTTCAGTGGCTGACCAACGGGGACAAGAAGTACGCAATTAAGCAGCTTGGCGCCATAAAGTACATGGATGCCTACCTCCGCGACTCTGAGGCAGAGGGGCAGTATCACAAGCTACTTCGACAGGTGGAGCGCTTCCGCGATGTCGGTTGGGTGATGGGTAAGATGGAGGGATACCCGGACAGCCAGCAGGACATGCTACGTCTATGCTTCGCGGCAGTGCGGGCATCGAACACTCATGCGCAAATCCGGAAGCTCTGGGACATCTTCCTAAACGACCGCGTTCGATACGACACCTTGCTATCGGGGGTGGCCAGTGACGAGGCGGAGTGGGAAACCGCGCAGAGCAAAGACCTCCCAGAACCTGACATCTCTAGGGAGCTCGACGAGGATGACGAAGACGACGAGCCCCCGGTACCGACGAGCCCGAACTATCCAAAGGAAAAAGTCGGGACCCGAGTCGAAAACGCGGTGGACGGCTATCTCGCGAAGGATCGCGGGGCGTCACAGATCCTTGCACAGGCGCTCGATCGCTTGGTCTCACTAACGAACCCCGAGGACCGCATTCGTCTGGCGCTTGCAGCAGACGACACCGGGCAAGTTCGAGATCTTCTCAACGCAATTTACGCGTGGGCTGAGGCGGCGAAGACTCGGTACGACTGATGGCTGAACAGGATTCCGTTGTCATGTTGGCGGAGGGCGATGCGGTCACCGTTACCCATCCCTCGCTGGTTACGAACCGCTCCGCGCGCATGTTCTTCTCTTCGATCCTCGGCGCGACCCGTAAGGACGACGGCTGGACTTGCCCGCGGCGCAGAAGGCCTCTTGGCGAGCTTGTAGTCCGTATAAACACCTTCCTTGAGAACAAGGGCTGGGTCGTCGAACGAGTTGGCATCGTCGATGAGGCTGTGCAGCGCGACATTGAGCGGAAGCGGAGCTTCCAACGAACAAAGCGCAGCGCGATCGCGTTCCGGGATGAAGGCACGTCCGGAATCGACCTGCCTTTGACCTTGGCCGCTATGGAGCAAGCGAGCTGGGACAGCGATGCGCGCAGCCTCAAATCGCACCAATGGGCTGGCGTCGTTCATAGTCTGACCGCGATAAATGCGGCCAATTTCTCTGTACCCGGCTCCGGCAAGACCGCAACGACGCTAGCGGTCGCCGCCACGCACTTCGCCGCTGCAACCATCGATGTGGTGGTAGTAGTGGGACCTCTGTCGAGCTTTCGTCCCTGGGAGAAGGAGGCGGGAATAGCGCTTCGCGACACCTTTCGCGTGAATCGGGTGCGCGGTTCCGCACAGACGCGTCGGAATATGTACGCCGCGGCCAAACGTGGCGCCCTGCTCCTCACGAGCTACGCCAGCGCGGCATCCGACAAGTCCGCGCTCATCGACCTCTGCAAGTGCCTCAAGGTCATGCTAGTCGTGGACGAATCGCATCGGGTGAAGAGATTCCAGGGCGGCGTATGGGCTCCGGCACTCGTAGAAATCGCCCGCTACGCGAGGGTCCGCACGATCCTGTCGGGCACACCGATGCCGCAAAGCGGGAAAGACCTATACTCTCAGCTGAACATTCTCTGGCCAGGTGGTGACCTGACTGGGCCACCTCACACGTTCGCGACACGAGTGAAGCAGGATTTCGCCGGTGTCCTGAACGACATCCTCCCTTTCGTGTCCCGCACGCCGAAGGAAGCGCTCGGCCTGCCCCCGTACACGGTGACGGTCCACGACGCTGAGATGGACACGACACAAGCAGAAGTCTACGAGCTCATCGAGAGTCATTTTCGGAAACGAGTCGAGGGTATTGGGGCATGGCACGAGAAGATCGAACGTCTTCGTCGGGGCAGGCCAATCCGTCTGCTGCAGGCGGCCACCAATCCGAACCTCTTGAATCGCCATGATAGCCACTTCTCACTTCCGCGGATGGAGATCCCGAACGCAACACTGATGGACAGGCTTGCGATGTATCAAAACACAGACATTCCCACGAAATCCCTCAAGGCCTTGGAGATCGTCCGTGAGATCACGACCGAGGGCGGGAAGGTCGTCTGTTGGAGCAACTTCGTACCAAACCTGGATCACTTCACCAACTTGGTGCGTGAAAGGCTCGGACTGCCAACCTACCAGATCGACGGCAGAGTGCCGGCGGGCGACGAGACAATGGATGACGCCCAGAACCAGGATACGCAAAATCCAGGAGATGAGGATACCCGGGAGCAGATCATCGATCGTTTCCTCAACTTGCCCGGCCCGGCGGTGCTAGTTACTAACCCTGCGTCCTGCTCTGAATCGATCTCGCTGCACACCACCTGTCACAACGCGGTGTATCTCGATCGCACCTATGATTGTGCTCTCTTTCTCCAGTCAGTTGACCGTATCCACCGCCTTGGCCTTCCGGACAGCGCGCAGGTTCGCGTTCACATCGTGCAGGCCACATGCGGCGGGAACCCAACCGTCGATCACCTCGTGGCCGCCGCGCTTGTGCGGAAAGAGACGACGATGCGTGCACTGCTGGAAGGCGCATCACTCGAACCCGTCGGACAGCTTGACCCGTTGGCCGACGCCGAAGGCTCGCTTGAGGACCTTGCTGAGCTTCTGCGCTACTTCCTCGGAGAAGATGGCTAAATGGCCCGACCGAGCGACTGGTTTACGCCCGCGAGGTTCCGCCGGCTTGCCAACATCCTTTCATCAATTGACGGCGCAGCTCCCGGGTTGCCGGCTGCTGATGCCGCCCGTCGGGTTTGGCGCGTGTGCGGAGGGCCGCTTACCGAGATTTCTGACTATCTGGCGCTTCTCATCGAACTCGATCTCATCCGGCTGCATAGCGGCGGGTATTTTCGAACCCGCGGTGGCAACAAGCTTGCGAAGACGCTCCGCAGCGGAGACCGTACCGGCCTCGCGCTCACGTTAATTCATGGCGGATGTTTTCACGACCAGGCGCGGCATCTCCTTGAACGAGGAACCAACGACGCACACCTGCGACTCGTCGTTACACGAAAGGAAGCGCTCGTCGGCGCCCCGCAGCTCGTATCCCTGCTGGAACTTTGGAGCGAAGTCGAGGTTCGTCCGAAAGTCGCCATCCCCTCAAGTCTTGCAGCCGAACTAGAGGCCGTCTGGACACTACTTCCGCCCGAACGGGAAATCCCAGAATGGCAGTTGGAGCGCAAGGCAGTCGGAAACCGCGCCGAACTCTACACAGTGCAACTCGAGCGCTCCCGTGTGGCCGACAAAAACAGTGTTCATTGGGTGGCGCGGGATGCGGACGACCTGGGTTGGGACGTCGAGGACCGCTCGTGGGAGCAAGTCCGCCGAATTGAGGTCAAAGGGAGCCGTGACCGACGCGAGATGTTCTTCTTATCCGAGAACGAGTGGAGGAGAGCAAACGAGTACGGCGAGGACTACTTCATTCACTTCTGGGGCGCGGTCGATCTGAATCGTAAGCCAGCCGTCGAATATGCTGCACTTAGGGCCGAAGGCTATCCGGTCGAAATCCAAAACCCTGCAAAGGCCATCAATGACAGAAAATGGAGTGCGACTGCAACGCGTTGGCGCGTCGAGCGAGTAGTGGATGAATCCTGATCTGCATCGATCACGTGCTTGTCCGTGTATGTCGACTATTAACAAGTTGGGCAAGAAAGCTCGCCAACAAGATCCACTGCCTCGCGCAGGATTGAGAGTGCGTCCGACGCTTGAATCGTACCTGAATTGTCCGTGTCACAAATGCACGCCGCACAGGCACCGTCTGACAGCGCCGCACGCAGTGCTACAAGAGCGTCTGTCGCTCCGATCGCGCGGCATCCGCTACCAACGTATGCGTCGCCACAGATCGGCGCACTCAACGCAAAATGACGACCGACGATACCGCGCTTGTCGCCGTCCTGCTCGCTAGCCCAAACGAATAGCACGTTTCCGCGGGCATCCATTGCGGATACCTGGTCCCGCTGGTCCCCGTGGGCAAAGGTGTTGATCTGAAACTCATCTCCAAGAGCCTGCCCATCCCAGGCGTATACGCGCGCGAAAAGGTCATACCCCGACTCATCCGGACTGCGGCTCTCCCAGCTCACCAGGAATCGGCCCGAGAGAAGATCACTAACCCTCGGATAGTCTTGCCTGTTGGCCTCGACCTGGTTGATCAGGAACTCTGGTCCAAGCGGCAGCCCACCGCCGTCAAAAATACGTCCAACAACGCCGAAGTCATCACTGTCCGGTGTTTCCCAAACAACGAGCAAACGGTCGTGGGGTCCCGTCAATAGCTTCGGGCGCTGCTGAGGACCGGCGGTAGCGACATTAACGAGAGTTGCAGCGCCGAGCGCGGTGCCATCTAGGAGGAATCGCTGGAGTCGGATGTTGTCCCCAGTGTCGTCTTCGTCGAGTGCCTGCCACGCTAACGCGAGCTTACCGTCGCCCGCCATCGCTATTGCTGGATTGATTGGCAGCGCTGATGCGGAGTACGGCGCCACGTCACGGATGCCGCCTCTCCGGAGACCGCTCAATCCAACGCGCTGCCATCGAATACGCGAGGCATAGCCGATATCACCTGGTTCCCGGTCGTAATCGACCCATGCGACAGCGGCCTCGCGGCTGTCGGTTGCTACAACGACAGGCTGGAACTCATTTCCACTTCTGGCGCCGAGCGGCCGGTACGATCCACCAGCCAGCGTATGCGTATCAAACAATCCTTGCGTTACGACGCTGTAATCTCGCGTATCATCGGGCTGTAGGCGGTTCTCTTCCCAGGCCAGGAAAACACCGCGCTTTGTTGCGGCTAAAACGCTACCTACACTGCTACCTGCGGTCGCGCTGGTCGCAACCAGAACTTCCTCTGGGGGTGGTTGCGAGCACGAAAGGTCGGTTACAAAAATTCGCGCAGGCTCAGCAAATTTGTCGGAAGTCCAGCTAACGGTGTACGCCGTGGGTGAGGACGCCACTACATCAGGAGCGTGTTGGATGCCCTCGGTTCTGAGGTTCAGTACAAATTCGTCGCCGAGCGGTACCAGCGTCTCGGCGGCAGCAGAAGAAGCGAGAATGCACGAGAGCACCGGGGCGATGATGGCCATCGCCCCGTGGGGCTCTCGCACAATCATGCTACTGGCACGCCGTACCGCTAAACGGATCAGTCGTACGGTGTGGACTGAAATCGACATTCCCAACGATATCGCAGTCCGTGTTCGAAGAACAGGTCTGGACGGGACCGGTACTCTGGCCCCAGTAGTTCTGCTCAGCGATGATCATGCTGCCACCAGCCCGGACGTCGTTTACTTGGCGACGACCGCCATCGCCCTTTGTGTTGCCGCAGATCTTGTTGGCGTTGTTGCTCGTACCGTCACCGATCTCCATGAACCCTTCGTTGGAAACCGTGAGCCCACCCAACGGACTCGAACCATTAAAACCGCCGTTATCGACGATTCGGCCTCGAAGCGTTTCCACTGTAGCGCCAATGTCGGCACCTCCCCCAGTTCCCCGAGCGTCCACACCTCGGTCCTTGGAATCGGTGATGAGACTGTCGTGAAGGGCGTGTTGCGAACGAGCGCCGCCAAAGATCCAGGCGCTCTCACATGAATCGACCGTCGTGTTGTCAATGAAGGAGACGACATCCGCGCCGTCGAAGCGTGGCTCCTGGCACCAGTAGTCCAGATGGCTCGAACCGGTTCCGAAATTGCCGACGGTGCTATTCATTACTCGAATACGCGTGTCATCACCGGCCACTCGCAGAGCCAACTTGCAGCCAAGGAAGTCGACGTCGTCGTAGGTAATATGCCAGCAGTCTCGATCATCGTCGGTCGGAGTACATCCCGCATCAACCTCGCCTCCAGCATAGTCCTGGACGCCTTTGTCGCAGTGCTCGGTGATGAGGCTGGTCTGAACCATGCTGCCGGTGCCCTCACCCGCGAGGTTCGTAATTGAATCATCGCATTGGCGCTGAAAATGGCTGTCTCGAACCGTGCCGTTCGAGTCGCCGAAATGGACGCCATCGAAGAAACCGCGGACAGTGATTCCCGCTACCGTGATGTTGGCCCCATTGAGTTTCAGGAAGCGTTGGCCCGCGTCGATGTTTGGACACTGAGTATAGGTACTATTGTACTGGCTACCGCCCGGCAAATAGTGGCCCGACGAGCACTTGTTCACGCCGACGGTGGAGCACTGACTTGTACACGCACCGTTCGAACATTGGCCTCCGCCAAAAGTTGCGCAGTCACCATTGTTGGCACACGCCCCCGCGCACTCCACAGGGTCGGGCACGTCGGAGCGGCCACCGGTCCCTTTGCAGATGAAGGACCCGCTACAATCATCGTCCTGCGTGCAGTCGGCGACGCATGATCCCGATACGCAGGTTCCACCCGTGATGCAGTCGGTATTTGCTGAACAGTTGCAGAAGTTACTGCTGCACGTCTTTCCCGTGGCGCAGTCCCCGTTCGTGGAGCATCCAGTACAGCGTCCAAGGCAACGCCGGTCGCAGGGTGGATCGAGCTCGATCTGGACGTACTCGTCCATACCCGTGATCCAGATATCGCTTTGCTCGATTACCGTATCGGCGGAATCCCAGGAGTTGGCAAGGCCCGTCTCGTCCGTAACAGAAATTACCGTGGGGCTCCCCTCGGTTCCTTCGCAATCGAAAAGAACACCAACGGCCTTGGCGAGTTTCTTGCCCGTCCCGAGCGTATTCAGCCGCTCGACCAGGTCCTCGCCAGTACAGCTGCATTCCGCGACGCCATCAACGGTCGCGCAGTCCCGGCAATCCAAAGCATACCCTGGGGTTCCTACAGAGACTCGCAGCGTAAGCAAAGCGTCTGCTGCCGTTACCGCTCCCGTGTCGTTGACATCGCAGATGTGCGGCGTGCAGTCCAAGAGGCCAACGCTGCCTTGCAAAATGGCCATGGAATCCAACGCACTGACCGTACCGGATGGTCCGATATTACTCGTCGTCGGCTTACCACACGCGCCAGGCCAAAGTGCCCATGCGCTATCACAGCTTAAGAGGGCACCGAGCTGTACACTTGCCGCGAACAATACGCGAGTGAGCGAAAGGGATTTGCGGGAACTGGATTGCGACATTGCGACCCCCATCAGCTAGTGAAGCGCGATGCGCGAAATCTGAACCGTCGGTGCTGTCGACGTCGATGAGGAGGTCCAGTCGCGGATCGTTATAACGAACTGGCCGGCAGTAGGGGCGCCGGCGTTCGCGTCAAAAATGCAGGTGTATAGAACCACCGGACCTGCGAACTGCGTAGTCCGCATTGTCCCACTTTTCAGATTCGGAGCGACGTCGTTGAAGGACGTCGTCGCATTCAACGTGGCGTTCGGCGTGCACGAGACCGTGGAACCAGATCCAGAGAACCCACCATTGGCGCCAGAGTAGTTGACCGTCAAATCAATCGTCTCGTAGCTCTGGGAGTTCGTGATCTTAACGTCGATATCATAGGCAGTCGTTGCAGCTGAGATACCGGGCCACAGAAGCGTAGCAGCGAGCATCGCCGCACGAAATGTTCTCATGTTTTCCCTCCGGAATCTGGCGTCTAGAATTGGTCAGTCATCGCAATCGACGGAAAGTACGTCGATGAGCGGCACCGGATCAGCGTCGGCGAAGGCAAGATTACTTGCCGTCACCCCAGTGACACCGAAGTCCATCGAGGATGGGCTGGTGTTGGCTGAGAAAGCGCAGCGAGCGATCTCCACAGGTCCAACGAAGCCCTCGGGATGGTTCGCGAGCAGGGCGATTGCTAAACGACGACCAGGGCCTGACTGGCATGCGACATAGTCACTGCTGCACGAGTCGTGAGCAGAAACCGTAGCGGATTCGCTTAGGGGGATGCACTCAACTTGCGCACCCACGCCGACGAAAGTACCCGACGTTTGACTGTAGTCGATCGTAAGCTGAATGGCTGTGAGCGGTTCACTCGTGCCCAAGCCTATAGTAACAGTGCAGGCGGTCGGTTCAGTGGCGTTGGCGCTACGCGCGGTAATCGCGAGTAATACAAGCCCAAACGCCAGCATATAGCGTCGGTGCATCGGCTACCTCCAAGTTGGAATGAGCTTCGCTTTTGACGAATAACTCGGCTTCGGTCCCCAAATAGACATATACCCCCGCCTTGGTCATTCCGTCAATGTGAATCGTCCCCGCAGTTTATTGCCTCTCACACTATTGTTACTCGCCGTAACCGCCATGTGACCTATACCACCTCGGCGGGTTTTTTGACGCAGCCCGAGAGTAAGCGCGTGACGTGTCGCTACGACGTAATCAAAAAGCGAATAGGAAAACCCTGAACGACCAAAAACGAGGGGCCCCTGTAGGCTGGCGCTCAGCCACCGCGGAAGTCTTCAGCTTTGTCACTAGCGCCTTAACCACATTTCGCGACTCTGAACGTTATTACGAGAGCGTCGTGGCACTGAAGGGCTTCGACGGAACCCCATCGATGATGAGCTTAAGATACACCGAGTAGTTGGGCAGGTTGATGAGATCGGGAACATCACACATGGGAAAAAGTTCTTTCACTAGGGCCTCGGCGTCGCGGTGGCCCACGCGGAAAGAAACGATCGTGCCTACGTTTCCAAATATGGCATCCTGAATCTCGCGATCGAGCTGTCCGAGATATTGATGCGCCAGCACGAAGGCGACGCCATATTTGCGAAGCTCGGAGAGCATTGTCGTCAGCGTGAGTGTAGTAAAGTCGTGAAATTCGTCGAGGTACACGAAGAAATCTGAACGCTCGTGTTCGGACACGTCGGCACGCCCGAACGCCGTCCAGCCAATGCTCGCCACGAGTAGGGCTCCAAGCAATGCCGCGCCGTCGCCGCCGATGTGGCCTTTTGCCAGGTTTACCAGCAGAATCCTGCGCTCGTCCATGATTCTGCGAAGATCGATAGGCTCCGCCTGCGTCAGGACTCGGTTTAGAATGGGGTTCGTCAGAAACGCACCAACCTTGTTCTGTATGGGCGCGATGGCCGCTGCTCGTAGATTGTACGGATACCCTTCGTACTCCTTGGTCCAGAACTCACGAACCTGTTCGTTCTCTACCTGAGGCATAAGCGACCAGCGGTACGCCTTGTTCGAGAGCAGCGGCAACACATCGCCAAGGGTCGCAGCTGGCTGATCGAGGAGCGTAAGGAGTGCGTTGCGCAGAATGTGCTCAAGGCGTGGGCCCCAGGAGTCCTCCCATTGTCGATGAGGGCGGAGGCTGCCAATATTCTGCGACCGATCGGGACGCCTGCCAGTGGGTTGAAGCCGACGGCGAGATCCGGGTCGGTAGTGTCCAAGTGGACGACGTCCAAACGACGGTGCTCCGGAATACCCGCAGACAGTTCGCGAAAGAGATCGCCGTGGGGATCGAACAACGCGCAGCCGTCGCCCCGCGTGAAATCTTGGCGAACTAGGGTCGCTAGAAGCGTGGACTTACCTGTCCCGGTCTTCCCGATGACGTACATGTGGCTGCGTCGATCGGCGCGTTTGATGCCGAAAGCGTCGCGGCGATTTCGATGATTAGTGTGATCGGCGACAATTACGTCTTTCACCCGTGCGAAAGCAGGGAATGAGCGACGAAGCGGCTGCAGCGGCAGCCGGAATCAGCTTACCGACCGCCAGGCGGTGGCGAAGTGGCCCAATGCCGTCGCATAGCAAGAGCCCGCGTCACTGGCGCACCCGTATCGACCCGTTCGCCGAGCTGTGGGACTCAGAGATCCTGCCGTTGTTGGTCAGCGACACCAAAAGCGTGCTGCAGGCGACTACCGTCATCGACGAGCTTACTCGGCGCCACGGTAGCCAGGTTGCGGCCGGTCAGGTCCGCACGCTCCAGCGCCGGATCCGCGATTGGCGCGCCCTGCACGGTCCGCAGCGGGAGGTTTTCTTCCAACAGGTCCACGAGCCTGGCCGCGAGGCCGCCTGCGACTTCACGCACTGCAATGACCTGGAGGTCACCATCGCCGGCGAGCAGTTCGACCACCTGCTGTTCACGCTGACCCTCAGCTTCAGCGGGCGAGGGTCAGTCACGGTGGCCTACAGCGAGAGCTACGAGGCTTTGGTTCACGGCCTCCAGCGCGGGCTCTACGCCTTTGGTGGATCGCCGCGCTTTGTGCGCATGGACAACATGTCCGCGGCCACCCACGAGCTGCGCAAGACTGGAGGCCGGGCACTAAACAAGCGGTTCGCGGGCGTTCTGGACCACTACGTCATGCGCGCCACCCTGATCACGGCCGGACGGGCGCACGAGAATGGTGTCGCCGAGCAGAGAAACTATCGGGTCAAGTCTGCCATCGCGCAGGCGTTGATCCTGCGCGGCAGCCGCGACTTCGCCGACGTCGCCGCCTACCAGCAATTTGCCGACGAGGTCACCGAGCGCAGCCAGAAATGGCAGGAGGCTTTCGCCATCGAGCGCGAGCATCTGCGGGCGCTGCCGCCGGCGCCGGTGCCCGAGTACACCGTCTTCGAGCCAAAAGTCCGCCGGTGGAGCACGATCTGCATCGGCTCGCGTACTTACTCGGTTCCGTCACGGCTGATCGGCCACCAGGTGCTGGTCCACCAGCACCCCGAGCATGTCGACGTCTACTACGGCGGCAAGCTGACCGAGACGATGCCGCGTCTTCGCGGCAAGTCCGATCACCGTATCGACTACCGCCACATCATTGCTTCGCTGGTGCGCAAGCCGGGCGCGTTCGCTCGCTACCGCTACCGCGAGTCTCTCTTTCCAACCTTGGTCTTTCGGCGCGCCTACGACCGCCTTTGCCAGCTCCACGGCGAGCGCGCCGACGTCGAGTACGTGCGCATTCTGGACCTGGCCGCTCGCGCAATGGAGTGCTTGGTGGGGCGGGCACTGGAGACGCTGCTGAGCGCGGAGAGCATCTTCGGCTATGCCGAGGTCAAAGCACTGCTCGAGCCGGAGCCTACCACCGTGCCCATTGTCCGCATCGGCCAGCCCAATCTCGGCGTCTACGACGAGCTGCTGATGGGAGCCTGCGCATGAGCTCACCAGCATTGATCACCAATGTCGGCCACGGCGAGCGTCTGTGCTCGCTGATGCGCCAGTTCAATCTGACCACCGCCGCAGAGCAGGTCGTTCCCCGGCTCATCGAGCAGGATCTGCCAGCGGCCTTGCCCGTGCTGGCCGAAGTCTTCGAGGCAGAGGCCGAGGCGCGCCACCAGCGGCGCGTCGAGCGCTTGCGGCGTGCGTCTCGGCTTCCACCAGGCAAGACCTTCGAGACGTTCGACCTGACACGGCTGCCTGCGACGCTGCGGCACAAGCTGGAGACGCTTACCGCCGGCGCCTTCCTCGATGACGGCACCAACGTGCTCGCCTTCGGTCTGCCTGGCACCGGCAAGAGCCACGCACTCGCCGCACTGGGCCACCGACTCATCCAACGCGGCCGTTCGGTCCTATTCGTGCCGACCTTCGAGCTGGTTCAGGATCTGCTCGCCGCCAAGCGCGATCTCGAGCTGCCGCGCCAGCTTCGCAAGCTCGACAACTTCGACCTCGTCGTCCTCGACGACATTGGCTACGTCCAGCAGAGCCAAGAGGAGGCCGAGGTCCTCTTTACTCTGCTGGCGGAGCGCTACGAGCGTCGTTCCGTGGCATTGACCAGCAACTTGGTCTTCAGCGAGTGGGATCGGATCTTCAAGAACAAGATGGCGACAAGCGCGGCGATCGACCGCCTGGTCCACCATTCGACAATCCTGGAGTTCGACGTGGAGAGCTACCGAACCAAGGGCGCCAAGCGCCGCAAAACAGAGGGGTGAGACGATGATGAGCGACAGTCCCGAAACCGCCCGGAATGAAACTTCGAATCGTCGGCCGCTGAAAGAAGTAGTTGACGCTGATCATTAGTGCGTGCGAACAACGCAACATCGCTCTCCGAAGTCATTCGTACAGGATCGCAACGATCGTGGAGAAACGGTAGACGGGATATGGAGCCGGAACCGGCAGGCGCGAATTCGCGTTTTCGCTGCGTCTGCAAAGTTTCGCGCCAGCGCCGTACATACCCTGATTCGAGTCCTTCTCGACTCGCACGCGGGCCGCGTGGGCCTCTGCCTCTCGAAAAACCGGCGCTCAACCTCCTGAATCGTCCCGGTTTCTCCGGCTTCGTTTAGTTGAGTGCCGCCCCGATCCAGCCGCTGGTACGGCTTCCAGCGTCGCTGTCCTAGCCACCTGCGTACAGTCTTCCGATCCAGTCCCAGTCGCCGGCTGATCTCCGATACCGATAGCCGCTCCTCGATCCGCAACCGCTGGATCTCCTCCCACCGCTCCCGCCTGACTATCAAGCCCTCCTCGAGACCAGATCTCTTGAGGCTCAGGCTCCGTTTCGTATGCTCGTTTTCAATCCCCATTGCTTTCCTCCGTGGTTGAGAGGGTGGGGAAAATTCGATTCCCATGACTGGGGATTATTGGGCTCCCGCTGACACACTTCCGACCGAGCGTTCTACGCCGGCCTCGCCCAGCCGCTCTGTGTAGCGAATCGCAAGGTATTGCGTTCCGCGGTCGCTGTGGTGAACGAGGGCCGCGCCAGCATCGCGGCAATGAAGCGCCTGCTCGAGAGCGTCCAGAGCCAGATCCGTTCGCAGCGAGCTCGACACGCGCCATCCAACAATCATTCGCGAAAAGACGTCAATGACGAAGGCCACGTAGACGAAGCCGCGCCAGGTCGCGACGTAGGTCAGGTCGGCAACCCACAGCTGGTTGGGGCGGATCGCAGTGAACCACCGCGAAATATCCGGTGGTCGCCTGGCAGTCTCATCCGTCCTCGTCGTGATCGTGAACGCTCGGCCGCGAACGACGCTGCGAAGGCCCATTTTCGCATCAAACGCTCTACGGGTTACCGCGCTGCGGGGACCTGTTCACGACTCAGCTGTTTCCAGGTCTTCAGCGAATGGCATGCTTCAAAAGCTTTAGTTCCGGACGCGGCGAACCCGCGGCCTGAGCTGCGCATCACGCTGTCTGCGCGGCGGCAGTCGGGTTGGATCAGCCTGCCTGGTTTTGTTTTCGTGATACGTCGACGGGGCGATCGGCAGTACGCTGCAGATCGGCTCGTCCCCAAATTCGCTACGGTCGTCGATAAACGACGACCATCACTTCTGTCGGCGGCCGAGCTCCGCTTGTGCGAAATACGCCGGTGCCTTACGCAGAATCTCGTTGGCGCGCCGCAGTTCGAAGTTCTCGCGTGCAGCTTCTTCAGTTCCTCGCGTTCGCTCGTTGTCGAGCCCGGCCGCTTTACCCACGTCACGTTCGGCCTGTACCAACCCAACGCCTGAGCGTCTTCTTGGTGCAGCCGATCTTCGCCGCGATCGACATGATGGCAGCCCACTGCGAGGCGTGCTCGCCTCGGCTCTCTAACACAAGGCGAATCGCCCACTCTCGTACTTCTGGCGAAAACCTACTCGGTCGTCCCATAGCTCCACTCCTGACACGAAATGGATGCTCCGGGAAATTCGGGACAATTCAGTAAGCTGATGCCGTGGCGGCTGCCAATCGTCATCGCGGTCCATTGGTGTATAATCACCGCAGCGCTACCACGCTCTATCGACAGCAGCGGTGGGTGAGTCGCGTCCCTGCAATTGAAGACTAATCGCAAGCAATACCGGAAGCTGGATGTTCTGGTAATAGGTGAGAACGCGTCGGTTTACGTCGGCGTGCCCTCTACCTTGAGAACAATTCAAGCGCCTCGCCTCCCCAGCCATCCCATTCTTGATCGTGAGGTTGCACTGTCGCGCTTGAATAGACTCGCAGCAGGCAAAGCGAAATGCATTGCAATTTGCGGCTCCCCAGCAATGGGCAAAACGACTCTCGCGTCCGTTTTCTCGTGGATGAGTACGAAGAGGTTCCGCGATGGTGTCCTCTGGTGTCGCCTAGGACCACACGCAACCAAGAGCTCCGCTTCACGAGAACTTGCGCGTGTGGCTGGATGTTTAGGTGTCGCCGCATCCACCATCAAGAAAGCCGATAGCGTGTCCAAATTGAGCGCATTGGTGTCAGATGCAGTGGGGATGCGTCACCTCCTCATTGTGGTCGATGACGTGTGGGACGCCAAGTTGGCGGATTATTTTAGAATCGGCGGCCCGAACAGTTGCGTTATGATCACCACACGAAGGCAATCGGTCGCAGAAGAATTCGCCGGGTCCAAAGTAGTTCGCGTCGACCACCTACAGCCGGTCGCCGCTCGCCGCCTCTTGAGAGATCAGCTTGCCTCCGTGCCGAACCTCGATCGGTTCATCGACGACTTGGCAACGATCACCGGCGGCTGCCCACTTTCCATAGTCATTGCGTGCGCCAATTTTCGCCGCGCACATCTACGACGACCATCTTCGGCCATTGACCTCGTCAGAAGCTTCTTGAGTGAAGCACGAACACGAATGGCGCTCTCTGTGAGCACGCCTGGCACGTTGCGGCCCGCGTATCTGCCTGACGATGTTCCGCTATCGCTGAAGCTGGCGCTAGATCAAAGTTGGAGCATTCTCGGCGATGCCGAGAAGCTCCTGTTGCGTACGACTATGCTATTTCCTCCAGATCCGGGCTCTTTCAGCTCAAGAGCTATTCGGTTCGCGGCGACGGCGCGCACCACGACATTGCACTCGCTCATTGAGAATTGCCTGCTTGTGCAAGAAGAAAGCGGAAGGCTACGAGTCCACCAGACCATCGCCGATTTCGCCTTCCAGAGAGGCGAACTGCCAGCGCCAGTTCGCGCGCGCAATTTGGCCTACTGGGCGGCATTTTGTGGGCGATTCGGGAAGCGGACTCCTCATGACCTCGCATACATCGCGCAGGAAGCCGACAATATCGACTATCTTATTCGCGGAGCCTTAGCTGACTCCAATACTAAGCATTTGATCACGTGCCTTGGCACGCTGACCACCCTTTACGAGATACGTGGAAACTACCGCCAGGCATCCGTGCTCCTTCAGCGATCCCTCGATCGCGTCTTAGCTACAGCGGGAGCTGATGCCACGCTAATATTGGTCGGCAAACTTGCAAGCGTATCGGAGAAGGCCGGAAACTATCGCGCGGCGGAGGCTCTATATAAGCGTGCAATGACTGTACCGCGCGCGAGTGCCGCGGAGCGGTCATATATTGCACAGAACTACGGTGTGCTGGCGAGCAAGATCGGCCGGCCAGAACAATGCTCGCGTCTGCTATCGCAAGCATTGCGCTTTGCCCGCAGGGCAAAGGACTCGACGCGCATAACAGCCGTTCTCAAAAATATCGGCGCTCAGGCCGTAAGGACGGGCGAGTTTTCGAAATGTCATAAGGCACTCGCGGAGGCGCTGCGTCTATCGCGCCACCTTCCGGACCGCAGTCGTCAGGCTGCTATATTGATGAACTTGGGATTTCTGAACCTTCTTGAGGGGAAGATGACTGAATCGCGCCGTGCGTTAACGCAAGCGCTGCGTATTGAGAACAAGTATCAGCATCGTGACAATATCTGCCTCTTACTCATCTACCTCGGACTCCTTGAACTGAAGCTCGGTAATTTTGACGAGGCGCGACGTATATTGGAGCAGGCTCTACGGGATTCGACTGCGTCCCTGCCTCAGCGACACTCCCTCGGACTAGCCGTGTTAGCATTGTGCCTTCTGCAACAAGGGGACGTTCGCAATGCGCGTAAACAGGCGAAGCTCGCGTTGAAGAAATCTGAGAACCTCGGAAATTGCGGATTCCGACGAGTTCGAACGCCAATTCCGACGCAAGGCGAACGGGCATTCCGGGCGATGCCGAACACCGCTTCCGGCTGATGCCGAACGCGGCGCGGTGCGCGTGAGCGGTTCCTGTCCTACGACTCCTCCTTCGTC
>DASPNH010000057.1:0-10763 GCA_035626675.1 Binatia bacterium | reverse complement strand
CATGCTGTCGTGGTGCACGAGCAGCGGCGCGGGCACCCACCAGTTGCGGCCGAGGACGACATCGGATCGGAACGGAATCGTATAAGCCGTGCCAACCCAGGTTACTGGATCGAACAGGTTGACCGGGTAGGTCACTCCTTTGACCGTTTGTGGCCGCAAGATTGGCGCTCCCGACAACTCCGCGGAAACCTTTTCTAGCAGTGTCGCGGCTTTCGAATCGGTCCGTGCCTCACGAGACAAATCCTGAAGCGCGCGCAGACATTTGATTGCGCCAAAACTGTTGCATCGCAGCCGGACGGAGTCGCCGCCTGCTCCGGCCTCTCCGGTGATCGACTTGACTTCCGCGCACCCGCCGACACAGCCGCCCTCGCCGTTGAACAGTATCCGAAGGTTCTCGCGCAGCGCCGTGAAGAAGTTGCTCACGCATCCAGGCCGGGTCGCACAGATCCCGCTGACGTCGATGGTGCGCTTGCCGTCGATCACTCCGCGATCCACGATTCCGTGTCTAGCATATCGCTCGGCGTCGGTGGTGCCTGGACCGGGATCGTTGCCAGTTTCTATTCCGATTAGAGAGGCTGCCGTCAGACCGGCGGTGACGATGCCGCTGGCGAAGCGGCCGTCCTCGATCGCCTCCAGAGCTTGCCCGACCTGGAAACCTTGCGTGGCAACCGCAGTGGCTTGCTGAAACCAGACATTGGAGCCTGCGGCGGGCTTGATCATCGTCGCCGATAGCTGGTTGGTGACCAGCACGGTCACTCCCGCAGTGACGCCGGCAGTCAAGGATTGGCCGAGATTCCCCGTGCTGACCAGCGTGTCGACGAAAGTGGCCGTGCCGACCAGGATCGCCACGATCTCGATCGCCGTCAGCTCCCACACGCGGCCATCGGCATCGCGGCCGAGCACCGGATTCCCGTCCGAATAGGCATATGGCGAAGTGAACTGGAACTCCGGGTCCAGACTCAGAAACGATCCGGTCGAGGCATCGTAGTAGCGCGCCCCGAAATACGTCAGCCCAGCCGCCTGTTCCTCTGCATGACCCGTGTAGCCGAAGGTCGTCAACGGAGCGGCCATCTCGAGTCCGTCCGCGTCAAACGTTGCCCGGCGACGCCCGTATGCGGAGAACCTGGAACGCTGCACGACGCGGCCATTCTCGTCCGTCAGCAACCGCGGCGTGGCCTGGTGGTCCGGATGGACGAAAAGCGTCTGCCATCCATCGCGGCCGATTCGCGTGACGGCGACGAGACGATTACCGAAAGAGACGTTGCGCTCGATGACGTCGTCATCGATGGCGGCTGCGCCTCCGAACTCATACCGGAACTCATCCAGGATGGCGTCGTAGCGGAAGATTCGAGCGCCGGTATCCTCGTATCCGAAGCTCGCCAGCAGCCCGGATCCACTGCGGACCGATGTCAGACGCTGCAACCCGTCGTAGTGATAGGTCGTCTCGCCGTTCCTGATGCGACGGCCGTTCAGGTCGTGTGTGACGATGGAAGCCTGACCGCGCAGAAGAACCTGGGAAACCTGGTTTGGCCGTTCCTCATCGGCAAACAGCAGCGTGGAATCACCGTTGCGCGTGAGGTTGTCGAGGGCATCGAAGTCGAACGGTTCGACTGTTCCGTCGCCGTAGGTCACCTGCGCCAGCCGTCCCAAGGAATCGTACGAATACGAACGAGCGTCGTACGCACGGTCAGCCGGCGAGTGTGCGAGGTCGTCGACGCTGGTCAGATTGCCGTTGGCGTCGTAGCTGCGGTACCACAGCGCCTCGACATCGCCTGCCGCGTTGTCGCACGCCGAGCCGGACATCGCTGTCAGGGTGGTTCGCGAGCATCGAAGCTGGCCGTTGCGGCGCGACGCGTTGTCCCAGGGGTCGTATTGCAAGCGCTCCGAGAGCCCGTTGCCATATTCGATCGTCAGCAACCTGCCGTGAAGGTCATACTCGGCGTCGGCCACGTAGATCTGGTCGGCCGAGCGGACGCTGACCGGCTGGCCGTAAGCGTTGAAGCTGGTCGTGATCGCGCCGCCGTGCTCGCGCGCGGTGGGGTGAGAGACGGCTACGCGCCGGTCGAGATCGTCGTACTCATAATGATTGGCCCAGCGTTTGGGCGTGTCGCCGCCTACCGAAATCGTCCAATCTTCGCGGATGAGACGCCCGCGCTCGTCATACGTGAAGTCGTGTCGCGACCTGGCGTTGGCCGTGCGGCTCTGCATGCGCCTGACCTTGCCGCGGCCACCTCCGGAGGAATAGTAGCGATAGCCAGTACGAATCCCCGGTGCGTCCCGCCGGCTCAGCCGCCCGAAGCGGTCATGACCAGACGTCATGGTCCTGCCGTCCGGCGGAGTTACCGACAGCAGCCGGCCATCAGCATCGTGCTCGAATGCCCACGTCCCCGCATTGCCGTTGGAAACCCCCGCGCGATTGCCCAGGCCGTCGTACTCAATCCTGGTGATCGCGTCACCGGCGGCCTGGCCGAGGCTCGCGACGCGGTTTTCGATCAATCGGCCCAGGCCGTCGTGGAACCACGACTCGCTACGCTGGAGTGAGCCGTTGGGACAATCATAGGGTCTGCCGGCGGTCGGTTTCCGTGAGCAGGTGTCACGCTGCAGGCGGCGATTGAAGCCGTCGAACAGCTCGATGGTCACCGATCCCGGATCTTCGCCGGCGAGAATATTGGCGTCGAAAGACAGAAGAATGCCGGGAGTCGTACGGTCGGACTTCACGCGCCGTCCATCGGGAAAGATGCTTTCGGTGCGCCGGCCCGCGTTATCGTAGCTGTGTTCGATCCAACCCTCGGCGTCGTCGATGGTCTCGGCAAGATCCTCCACGTCCGTGTTCGCGGCCTGGAACGGTATCGACTCCCTTCGCACCTGCCCTCGAGAATCGTAGCGCTTCAGGGCGGCCACCACGCCGACGGTCTGCCCGGCGGTCTCCGTGACCGTCTTTCGCGCCACCTCGCGGCCAAGACCGTCGAAGAACGTGGCCAGCGGAGCGTTGCCCTTGCGCTGCGCGATCATGCGAGGCACGCCCTCGCTGACGGCGCCTGGGACATAACTGTTCGTGCCCAGCGGGTCCTCGGAACTCGTTCCAGGCCCCCACGTCGCAAGCAGACGTCCGAGGCCGTCGAACCTCGAATGCAGCATGACACCATTGGGCGCGATGGTCTGCGTCACCTTGCCGGTGCGCGGATCGTGCGATGCCTTCGTCGTTCCCCGGTCCGCTTCGACGGTCTGAACCGCAAATACACCCAGATCGTCGAAGACCGTGGTCGTGGCCTGGCCGGTTGCGGAAATGGCCGAGATTACGTTGCCGAACGGGTCGTGGCCGAAGCTCCTGGTGGACCAGGTCTGACAGGCATCGTCGTGCCAGCGAACGCACGTCGAAGCCTTCACCAGAACGCCTTTGGCGGCGGCCTTCCAGTCGTACTCGTACTCACGCTGGAGGAGAGGCGTCGTCCGGCCTTCTTCGTACACTGCGATACCGAGCGGCTTGTTGACGGAATACGTGTCCGGCATTCCGTTGGAACGATCGTCGATGCGGTATTGGTAGCGGGTTTCCACTGAGACCGTTGCAGCCAGCGGAGTCTCCGCGCTCCGCAGTATCTCGTTTCCGAAGTCGTCGTACTCGTAGCGGGTGACGGTTCGCAGCGCATCCACTGCCGTTGCGTTCGAATAAGGCGTGCGCGTCTCGCTCTCCAGTAGGACCGGCCCTTGCTGGCTCCACCCGTACTCATCGCTTCCCAGGATGAATCCCCAGGGACTGCATGGATCATCCGGATCCTGCGGGTCGGTGGCTTGGCAAGTCGGCCGCGCCAGCAGCGACATGCTGCGCAGGCGACCTTTGCGCCGCGTGTCCTGTTCGAACTCCCGTACCCGCGTAAGCCCTACGGGATCCACCTCCCACACCATCCCGAAGCCGCGAAGCTCACGCTCGTCGGCGTCGTATGCGCCTCCGCGGTAGGAAATTGTGGTGCGCAGGGGCGGGGAGTCGTAGACGCTATCGCGAACTTCACGGGCGGTGACCGTCCAGAACGGAAACGGAATTACCGAGTCCGATGCCTCCGAAGCCGCCGTGTATCCGAGGAGAGTCTCTCCGCCAATGCCATTGAGCATCGCGACCAACAAATGAGGCCGCGTTCTGGTGCTGCCAGGCCCTTCGCCGTGAAGGCCCGGCGTGGACGGATGCAGATGCACGCGCCAGGTAAACGGCTCATCGCCAGGCGCTCCCTGGGTGACGAAGTCGACCAGGCCATCACCGTTGAAGTCGAAGAGATCGTACTGGTAGAGCCACGCGCGCCCGCAATCGACGAAGCTGGTGAAGGGACAGTTTTCCGTAGCGCCGCGCGGCGCTGCCGACGGATACTGCCAGACCACCGGATCGGAGAACGAGGATCCGGTATTCACGAAGACGCGCATGTTGTGGCAGCAGTAGCCGGGTGCCACGGCGATCGACGGCGCCTGATCGCGATAGCAGGAGTTGCTGTTGCAGGTGGCAGGAATGCGATCGCGCTCGCGATCCGAGGGGAGGCTCTGCCGCACCAGATCCGGCCTTCCGTCGCCGGTAATGTCCATCAGGTCGACGAGCGTGCCATGCTCGTCACCGATGCTGAGGAAGTTCGGTAGCGTCGTCTCGCCCTCCACCCTCCATTCGACCGGCACTGGATCGAGGCCCTCACCCGTATTGTAGAAAACGTACCAGGCCTCGGTGTGCTCCCACAGCAGTTGCGGTGAGCCCGCGTCCCCCGAGGCCGCGACCATGTCGGGCAAGCCGTCGGCGTTCATGTCGAGCATCGAATACAGAAGGGCCCCACCGCTGGTTCGCGACAGATACGGAAAAGGAGCGCGGAAGGGACGTGGGCTCGTTGCGAAGCCGGTGCCTTCGTTGCGGTAGACCAGCCAGCGGGGCGCGTCCTGGTAGTCGAACCCGGCGGTGTCGACGTAGTCGAGGCGTCCGTCGGCATCGACGTCGATGAGGTCTGTCGTCACCCGAGAAGCCGAACGGGTCAGCCCCCGCAGACGTGTTCCGGGAGCACGCCAGTACGTCACGTCATCTGCAAAGCCGGTGGCACTTCCTCGCCACACGCACCACGAGCCGAGCGGCGCTCCACATTCCGAGCGCGTGTCGACCATGTCGGCGAAGCCGTCACCATCCAGATCGAAGACGTTGCTTTCGAGCTGCTTGGCATCGTCGGTGCGGCGGATCCAGGCGGGACCGTCAGGAACGCGCGGCGGCGATGGCCAGTTCCATTCGACGGCCTGACCGAAGCCGCGGCCGTTGCCCAGGCGCGTCGTCGGTATCCCGTTGTCGAAACGGACGTGATCGGGGATGCCATCGCCGTCGAGATCGACAGTTCCCGAAAGCACCGTGCGGCGTCCGTAGTGCAGCCAGCCGACTTCGGGAATGGTGAAGCCGGCCGCCAGCACGGTGTTGCCCGTCGGCCAGTCGCGAAGGAGCGGCGCGCCGTAAATGAAAACGGTGCTGGGCAGCCGCACGTCGCCGTCGGGTTCTGCGCCGTAGGCCGTCAGCGTGGCGCCCACCAGGCGAGCATCGCCGGTGGTGCTGTCCACCTCGTGACTGAAATCGTAGCGCCGGGCGCGCAGGCCGCGGGTATGGGTTTCGATGCTCGCCAGCAGCACGTCCAGCCGCTCGGCAAACCCCGACCGGAACGAAACCGGTGGACCCGTCGGAAAGGTCGGCGCTGACCACTCGAATCGCACTTCCGCGAAATGGGAGACCCCCTGCGTCGCATTGGCCCCGTAGCGGATGACGTGGGGGAGTCCCGAGGACAGGCCGCCTTCGGCATCCGGCTTGTATTCGAATTCGATGAGGTTGCCGGCGGGATCCTCGATACGTTCGAGCAGCCACGAAAATGTCTCGTCGGGGGAAGTCCCGCGGCCGGTCCGCGTCGTGGCGGCCGTCCCGAATGTGAACTTGGTGCCACCCTTGTCGACCACTCTCCAGAAGTTCTGCGTACGCTGAAATCCGATGCGCGGGAACGTCGATTCGATCCTGGGACGGTAAGCGCGCGTGGATCCGGGCACGGCCTCCAGCTCGACGGCGCCGCCAGGCATTGCCAGCACGAAGACGTCGGTATCATCGAAGCGCGGCACGCCATGCTTGGTCGAGCGTGCGATGCGCGGCAGCGGAAGTGACCACCCGTAGCCGTAGGGGCTTGGCCCGCCACTGCTCGAATACGTCAGCACCAGGGCAGGAGTGTTTCCGGATCTGCCCGGCGGTGCTTCGATCGGGATCGAGGCTTCGGCGGCGCCCGTGAAAAGATTGGCCTGCGGCGCCGAGGCGATGCCGGTGTAACCGCCGCCGCCGTCGCCTGTCTGAGAGCCAGGCGCATTGCCCGGGGTCGGTTGCGCGGCAGAGCCGGTAGCTGCCAGCGCAACCACCACGATGGCGAGCAGTCCATGGACGACATCCGCGTTCATGGTCGTCGCCTCGGCGCCCGCGAAGCGACGGACCACCAGGAGCTTGCTGTCTGTGACTCGGGCGACGATGCCCGCGCGGCATCGTCGCGAAGCTTGTCGAGTCGAGCGGCAACGTCCGGCATCCAGCGCGCCTGCGATGCCGATTGACGTACGGTGGCCGCCGGTGGCGACGGCACCTGTGCCTGGGAAATCAGCGGCGCGCCGGTAACCGCGACCACTCCTGCAAGAACGACGTTGCGAGTCCGTCCACCACGCATGTTCCACCTCCGCCCGCTCTTTCGAGAGCAGTTGTGGAACAGGCTGGCGCGTCAGCTCAATCGTTTAGATGTAATGAGGTGGTCGTTGAGAGCCCAGCCCTACGGCGCCAGCTTTCGAAGCAGGCGCTGTCCAGTCGTCCTTGAACGAACGACTTCGCGAAGGGCCTTCCGATGGATCGCGCCGACATCGAAACCATACGCTCCAGGCGTCCGGGGCATTGCTGTGGCCACGTCACCGTCAGCGGCATTCGATGTCCGCTCTTGAAGTCAGTCGTCATGATTGCGAACCCGCCCGCGCCCCTGCTTGACCTGCGCCCGCGCCCGCTTCCCCTCGACCGCCTTTGCCTTGGCCCTCCGCGAAGGTTTCCTCTTTTGCCGCCGCATCTTCTCGGCCGCGGCCGTGGCCGCCGCGCGCTTGGCCTGCGCCCGCGCCTCCAGCTTCTCGGCCAGCAGCAGGCGGGCCTTGTAGCGGTTCAGCGCCTGCGATCGCTCCTCCTGGCACTTGACCTGAAGGCGCGTGGGCTTGTGCAGCAGCACCACGCACGTCGAGACCTTGTTGACGTTCTGCCCGCCCTTGCCGCCCGAGCGCACGAAGCTCTCTTCCAGGTCTTCCTCGCGGATGCCCAGGGAGGCAAGGCGTTCTTCGATCTCGCGGGCTTTGTCACCGGTAAGGGCGCGCATGATTTCCCAGGATGCCGCCGCAATCGGCGATGATCCAGCGTCCCTGGCAGCTTGCCGTGATTTTCGGAAGCCGGCCCCAGCAGCCGGACATTTGCTGCGTCCATCTATGGTCCTGCGGCTTTTTCCTGATGCGTCGGCGCATCCGATCTGCCATGAAGGGGAGAGGGGGATCCGTTCATGACACGTCGCACAAGGTCAGCCTGGGGTAGGCTGACCGTGATCACTTTCCTGGCCGCGCCGGCGGTGGCCTCGGCGCTTCAGGTATCGATTCAGCCGGACGGCGCGGCAACGATCGTCAACGAGAGCCGCACCGGCGTGCAGGACAGTCCCGATGTGACATCGGCCGGACCTGGCCGCGTCCTCGTCGTTTGGAAAGGGCCGGGTCAGCAGCAGACGCGCAGCGGTGGCGTGTTCGCCCGCTTCGTTGTTGGAGAGGGTCCGGACGGTGCCGAGAGGCTGCTCAGCGAGAATCTGTTGCCCAACTTCACCATTCGTCCTCGGGTCGCGGGCAGTGCCGATCATGGATGGATGGTCGCGTGGGAGAGCGGCGGTCACCTGAACGGCGACGGATCGGAGATCGTCGGACGCGTGATCGACGCGTCCGGCGTACCGGTCGGTCAGGGCGCATTCGATCTTGCGCAGAATACCCAGGGTTACCAGTACTGGGCCGGGTCGCGGCCAGCGCCGACGGGTCGTTTCTCGCTCACTGGATCGACCTTCGCAGCACCTTCGACGATCCCGTCATCGCGCGTGTCTTCGAGCCAACGGGCGAGCCGCGCACGGACGAGTTCGAGCTTCGCGCTCATCCGCGAGACCTTGCCTCGGCCGGTCTTTCCGCCGAAGGCTTCGTCACCGTGTCGCGGGGACTTCGCGCGGAGTACCTGGACGGCCAAGGTTTCGAGTTGGACAACGACAACCTGTCCTCGATCGATAGCTGGACCGGCATTGCCTCGATCGCATCGTGCGCGGGAGGTCGGCAGGTGGCGGCATGGGTCGAGATCTCGGACGACCTGGATGCTCCGTATCAAGTCGTCGCCCAGTGGCTGGATGGGAACTATCTCACCTATGAGCAGCCTTTTCTCATCGCGCAGGGCCGGCAGGGGATCATCGCAGCCCTGCAAGTCGTCACGACCTCGACCTGCGATGCGATCGTCTTGTGGACCGAGCATTTCGACTACGTAGCCGACTCTGGCGCCAGCTTCGCCAGGATGATTCGCGACGGCGGCGTGCTGCTCAGCCCGATCACGCCGATCGACGGCGAGCTCTCCAGGCTGGCGATGACCTCCGACTCCGGATTCATCGCGGTAGGGACAGCCGAGTCGGCCGAGACCCGATCCGACATCATTGCGCAGTCCTACTGCCTGCAGATGGATGAAGACCCACTGTGCGGCGATGCGACCTGCGCGGGGCAGGCCGCCGGTGACCGGGCCGTCTGGTAAGCGACGCGCTGTGGGTGCTTCGCTCGTCCGTCGGCCTGGAAGACTGCATGCCTTGCCGCTGCGACGTCGATGGCTCGGGCGTCGTTTCGATTGCGGATGCGGCGCGCGTGCTGCGCTACGTCACGGGCGGCGACGTGGAGCTGGCTTGCAGCAGCTGCGGAATCTGATGGCTGTGAGCCGCTACTTGCGCAGCGCTTGGGTAACGGCAACCGCCGCGGCGCTCCGCCTGGCGCCGCGATGACGAAGACGGGCTCCAGCGATGGCACGTCGTGCAGGTCACACCTTGGCCAGGGGCGGCGCGGCCTATACAAGGCAGCAGGGGACAGGGGGACGATCTTCTGCAGCATTCGAGACTACTGACTTCGGCACTACTCGTCTCTGCGCTTTTTCTCGGCGCGGCCGCCGTCGCTTCGACGCCGGCTCAATGTGCCGCGGCCAACGCAGAGGCCGGCACGATCGCGATGCCGGTGCCAGATCCCGACGCCAACCCGGTCGATGCCGTCCCCGAGCGGATCGTATTGGCAGTTTCGGGCCCGCAATACGTCATCATCGAGCTTCGGCAGCGGCCTCTGCTTTCCCGAGCGCGACTTCGCGCTCAGGGCGGCCTGCGCGCCGGTAGCGCACGTCTTGCAACGGCGCGCCAGCAGCTTGCCGCCGAGCACGACCGCGTCCTGGCGGCGATGGCCTCCTCGGCGCAGCGCCGGCGCGGCCGCTCTGCGACAGGCTCCGAGCTGGTGCGGCGCCGCTTCGTCGCCACTTTCAACGGCATCGCCGCGACCCTGACTGCGCAGGAGCAGGACGACCTTCGCAGCCAGCCCGACGTCGCGGCCATCCACGAGGATGCCGTCGTCGAGGCCGTGCTCGACGTCAGTGCGGCCATGGTCGCCGCGCCGCAGTACCGCATCGCCAGCGGCAACGACGGAACGGGCGCCACGGTCGCCGTCATCGACACCGGCATCGATCACACCCATACCGATCTCGGCGGCTGCCTGGGGCCGGCGTGCAAGGTGCGCGGCGGATACGACTTCGTCGACGACGACCCCATGCCGCAGGACGGACACGGACACGGCACGCACGTGGCGGGCATCGTGGCATCCTCGCATCCGTCGCTTCCGGGCGTGGCGCCCGGTGCGAGCCTGCTCGCGTACCGCGTTCTGGACGACGATGGCTACGGCCTGGAGTCCGACGTCATGGCGGGCATCGAGCGCGCCATCGACCCGGACGATGACGGCGACACCAGCGACCGCGCCGACGTGCTGAACCTGAGCCTGGGCGGCGACGGCGACGCCGACTCTCCGCTTGCGCAGGCGGCCGACAATGCCACCGCCGCCGGAGCGGTGGTGGTGGCGGCGGCCGGAAATCGCAGCTGGTATTCGCGCATCCTAAGCCCCGGCTCGGCGCGCTCCGCCGTGACCGTGGGTGCTACCGGCGACAATGACGTTCGCGCCGTCTTCAGCTCGCGCGGGCCCAACCAGCCGGGCAACGAGATCAAGCCCGAGATCTCCGCGCCCGGAGTCGCCGTATGCGCGCCGCGCGCTGCCGGCACGGGCCTGGGCGGGGCGTGCCACGACGCGGAGCACGTCGCGCTCAGCGGCACGTCGATGGCCACGCCGCACGTGGCCGGTGCGGCGGCCCTTCTGCGCGCTGCCGATCCGGTCCTGACTCCGGCGCAGGTAAAGTCGATGCTGATCGGCGGCGCGCGCGACGTCGGCGCGCCGATCAAGGACATCGGAGCCGGCGTTCTCGACATCGCCGCTGCCGCCGCGGCGCCGGCGATCATCGAGCCGGCAACGCTCTCGTTCGGGCTCGACGATCTGGCCCTGAGCGTGTGGAGCGCACAGCGGACCCTGCTCGTGCGCAACACCGGAGCGGGCGCCAGGGACTACGTGGCCACGGCGCAGGGATTGCCGGCTGGCGTGACCATCACGCTCGAGCCGGCAGCGTTCTCTCTTGC
>DASPNH010000056.1:0-17223 GCA_035626675.1 Binatia bacterium | reverse complement strand
CCAGCCGGCGAAGAAGTCCTGCTCGAGATAGGTATCTTCGGTGTCGCAGCCCTTGGGCGTGGTTTCGCAGCCATCCGGCGGATTGACCGCAGCAAAGTTGATCGAGGATCCCCACGCACCCACGTACAGGCCCGACCACGGTTTCCACGTCACGCCGCCCTGCAGCGCGAAGTCCCGCTGCGTCTGCGAGACGCCGCGGAAAGAGTAGTCGGAAATCAGCGTCACGCTGCCGCTGACCGTGCCCGGGATGAATCCCAGGAATTCGTCTTCTTCTTCCTCCACCTCTGCTTCCGCCTTGGACGCAGGTGCCGCTGCCGGCGCCTCGGACGTCTCCTCGTCTTCCCCGTAGGCTCCGGCGCTCGCCCACTGGGCCGGCCCCAGAATCATCGCGGTCGACAGCGCCACCGTCGCCGCGCCAAGACACACCTTTCCGTACTCGAGCTTCATCAATGATCCTCCGATTCCCTTTTTTTCGACCGAAGCAGCGCCACGCCCCGCGCGATCACGAAGCGGGCCTGTTGCAAGTACCGGCGCTGCTAGAGCAATGATCGAACCAACCGCGAGCGGGGCATTTTTGCGCTGATTTTCCTCAGGCGGTGTGAGGGTGGAGCGACCTCCTGCCTAACCAGAGGGCAGTTGCTGCACGCCGCGTGGGCACGCCCAGCTCATTCCCGACTTTCGAGGCGTCTTTCCTGCATCATCGAGCATGGCATCGCCGTTGCACTGCCGATTGCCGGGACCGGTCGCGCTCCGCGCGAGCGGAAGTGCATTGGTGAGATGGATCAACCGACTTCCAGCCAGGCCGGCGGCCCTTGCCGCCGTGCCGTTCGCGATGCTGGCCGTCGTTTATCTGCTGGGGTCCAGCTTCCGCCTCGCCGCCAATCCCACCGATAAGCTGATGCCGCCGCCCTCGGCGATGGCCCAGGCGTGGTCGACGATGGCCATGCAGGAGGACACGCGCACCGGCCAGTATCTTTTCTGGGAGGACACCAAGGCCAGCGTGGTGCGCCTCGGCATCGGACTGGGCATCGCCACCTTGCTTGCCATGGCCGGCGGCCTGGCGCTGGGCATGCTGCCCTATGCCGAGGCGCTGCTGGGTCCGATGGTCACGGTCTCCTCGATGATCCCGGCGCTGGCCATCCTGCCCATCCTCTTCATCGTCTTCGGCGTCGACGAGCTGTCCAAGGTCGCTCTGATCGTGCTCGGCGTGCTGCCGTTCATGATCCGCGACCTGTCGCAGCGCGTGCGCGAGATTCCCGAAGAGCAGTGGATCAAGGCCCAGACCCTCGGCGCCGGCAGCCTGCAGCTGGCCGTACGCGTAATCGTGCCGCAGATCCTGCCGCGCCTGATCGACTCGCTGCGCCTCTCGCTCGGACCCGCCTGGCTGTTCCTTATCTCGGCCGAAGCGATCTCGGCCACCAGCGGGCTCGGCTACCGCATCTTCCTTGTGCGACGCTACATGGCCATGGACGTCATTCTTCCCTACGTCGCCTGGATCACGCTGCTGGCGTTCCTCTTCGACTGGTCGCTGCGCATCCTGCGCCAGCGCCTGTATCCGTGGCTCGATGCCGAGAGCGTATGAAGGAAGGGGCGGGACCGACGAAAAAGGGGTCAGGCACCTTCCTGGCTGCGCAAAACGTGCCTGACGCCTTTTTCACCGCCGGTGACGCCATCTCCGGTAACGCAGGGAGCAACCGCGACCACGGCATCTGCGTGCGCAACCTGTGGCACGAGTACGGCAGCAAGGTCGTGCTCGAGCGCGTCAGCCTGAAGATCGAGCCGGGGACGTTCTGCGCCATCACCGGCCCTTCGGGCTGCGGCAAGTCGACGTTCCTTCGCATCCTGCTCGGCCAGCAGCGGGCCTCGCGCGGCAGCGTCACGCTCGACGGCGCGCCGCTTGCCTGTGAGCCCGGGCCCGACCGCGGCGTCGTGTTTCAGCGCTACTCGGTGTTTCCGCACCTCAGCGTCGTCGACAACGTCGCGCTCGGGCTCGAGTTGGAGCGCGCGCCGCGACTGGGGCGGCTGTTCGGCTCGGCACGCCGCCGCGCGCGCGAGGAGGCTGTGAAGTATCTGGAGGCCGTCGGTCTCGGCGCGGATGCCGGCGCGTATCCGCACCAGCTCTCTGGCGGCATGCGCCAGCGCCTGTCGATCGCGCAGGCCCTGATTCGCAAGCCGAAGCTGCTGCTGCTGGACGAGCCCTTCGGCGCGCTCGATCCCGGCACCAAGGACGCGATTCACGAGCTCGTGCTGAGCCTGTGGAAGGAGACCGGCATGACGATCCTGCTCGTCACCCACGACATCCGCGAGGGTTTCAAGCTCGGCACGCGCCTGCTGGTGTTCGACAAGGTCAGGCACGATCCGCACGCGCCGGAGCGCTATGGGGCGACGGTCACGTATGACATCGCGTGCTGAACGTTTTCAGTCGTCGTCGGCGCGTACGTCCAACTGAAACTCCAAAACCGCTGCGCTATCATCGCAGTAATGCTGCCCATGGCCGGTCAGCTGGGTCAGGCCGCCATGAGCATCGTATCCGGCCTTCGTGACCGTGAACGAACCGCGCACCTCATTGCACGCACGGCCGTCACCACTGATGGAAAGACTGGGAACGCCTTCGCCCGACGGACCGCGATTCGCGCCTGGGTAGTGTTGCTCGACGAACCGCGCGCGATCCGGCGTCGAAAGGGCGATCTCCCACGATTGGTCTCCCTCAGCGTTGTCGATCATGACTGCGACGTCGCCGGCAGCATAGCGCTGCAGCGACATCGACCATTCCGGCGCTGCGAACGTCAGCTTCTTGCCACCGGTCACGAACTCGCCGCTGGCGCCCTGCAGATTGACGGTTCCGGCGATCTGCGAAGGGTCGCCGTCTGTCGAGGTGTCGGCGGCCTGGACCGGACAGCAGTTCACCGCCGAGGTACCAGTGCCGAACCGCTCCTCGGCTGTAACACCGCCGTCCAAAGCCGGGCCGATCTCCTTGGTCCACAATTCCGAGCTCACCGCATGAGTGACAGCCGGAGACGTCAACGAATCCACATCGGGCGCCGACATGGAACGAAGAAACTCCGCCAGCCGTAGGGGGCGGTCCGGCGACGCGTCCAGCGTAAGAATCGCACGTCTCGCCAGTGGTCCGACATTGCGCGCCGCGGGGCTGTCGGGATCGGGCGCAACCTGCACCTTGGAACCTGGCGCCGTCGAGAACAGGACGGGGTTCGGGATCCGGAACTCGTTCATGAACCGGAGAGCAGATGCGACGTCGTTGAGATTGGCCGCTGCCGTCGCGCTGAGAACGGACGCGTCGAACGTCGCTTCTGTTCCCTCCGAGCAGGTATCGAGCAGCACCAGAAACGGGACTTCCCACTTCTCGAGCCGGTCCACAAGGCTGGCGGCGTGCAACGTCGCGCTCGACAATGCCTCGACCGTGAGCCGGCCGCGGTCGCCCTCGTAGTCGAACGTTCCTGGCAACGAGAAATGGTTCCAAGCGATTCCTTCGGAGATGCCGTGGCCGGCGAAATAGAAGACGAGGAGAGGATTGGTAGCCTTGCGAAGCTTGATCTGGTCATGCACGTCGCTCAGCGCACGGTCGATGTCGTGGACGGTCACGAGTCTTCCATGGTCGGAGGTCAGGACAATTCCGAACCGCGCGCCGCGCCGCGCCAGGCGGCGTGCCAATGCCTTGGCTCCATTGTTGGCTCCGTAAATGCTGCGGAGCCCGTCCCGGTATGCCCCGGCGGTAGCGCCATAAGTGGAAGAGCCCACGGTAACGAAAAACAGCTGCAGTGGTTCGGCTTCGGCTGGCGTAGCGCGGCCGGCGGAGAATGCCAGAGCGCAACAGGTCAGCAGAATAGTGAGTATGGACGGCAAACTCATCGCGGACGCTGGCGTCGCTCAGTCCGTGGCCGGATTGGACGGCGGCGGTCTGTGTTCGATGGAACTGCGGCATGTCTCGAGGAGCTTTGCGGCACGGATCTTCAGATACTGCTCACCGCCAAACCCTGTTCTGTAATCGAGTGCCTCTTCGTAGAACGCCTTCATGGCTGCGGCGACTTCCGGATCCTCGACGAAGATCATGGTTCCCCAGTAGGCGCTGAGGAATGTTTGAAGGTTCTCGTCGAACTCCGGCCGGCCCGCGCTCGCGACCAGACGGCCTGTCGTCTTGGCGACGTTGCGGTAGGCCTCGAGCCGCTCGAGCCAGAGCTTTCGCTCGAACTCCATCGTCGCGCGTCGTTCGACGAGCGAGTTCTCCACCTCGACCTTGTTGCGCTCGCCCGAGTTGAACTGCCAGACGCCGACGATGATGCCCAGGACGGTGATGATGGGCGTGGCGATACCGAGACGGACATCCCACCTGCGTTTCGTGCTCTCGTTCATGGATCAGTCGCCGCCCAGAATGAACAGCATGTCGATGTCGGGAGACGTTTTGGCGTTTTGCACGGATCGGAGTCGCAATTCGGTTCCATCATCCTTGAAACGGATGAGGTACCGTTTCGCGCCGTCTACGACGAGGGCGGTGTCAATCTCGCTTTCCTGCTCGAGCGACCATTGGTGCTGCGAACGTCTGAGCTCGCCACCGATGCATTCGGTGATGTCGAGCAGCCGGTTCTGCCGAAATTCATACTGCCTGCCCGACACGCACGAATTCCCGGCGCCCATCGTCTGCACGGTCTTTTCATGAACCCAGATTCGCGAGGCGTCGCCGGTCAGCAGCCTGGCAGCGGACTCCGTGGTCAGCAGTTCGGCGACGGCAGATGAAGCAATGAGTAGCAACGGGCCGGCCGCGCCGAGCCATGCATGACGGAAGCGTGTGCGCATGCGGCTAGCTAAAGGTGTCGTGCGCACCTGATGCAAGAAGGTCGCAGGTGCGTGAAGCGATCGGCGTCACGTACGGAATCGTGAGTCGCCGCCGATGCAGGATTCGGTACCCGAGCGCGGTTCCGCGGCGTTTCAGCCCTTGGCGCGGGAGATGAACCGCGCATCGCGCGTGTCGACGACGATCAGCTCTCCGGATTCCAGGTACGCCGGCACCTGGATCGTCAGCCCGGTCTCGAGCCTGGCGGGCTTGGTCTGCGCCTGCGCGGTACCGCCCTTGATCGACGGGTTGGTCTCCTCGACCTCGAGCACGACGGTGTTGGGCAGGTCGATGGAGATCACCTTGCCGTTGAAGACGACCGAGCGGATGTCTTCCAGGCCTTCCTTGAGATAGCCGGGCGCGTCGCCGACGTCTTCGGCAGAGAGCACGATCTGCTCGTAGCTGTTGGTGTCCATGAAGTGGAAGCCGTCGTCGTCGGAGTACAGGTACTGTACCGGCCGCAGCTCCAGGTCGGGTTGCTCGACCTTGTCTCCGCCGCGAAAGGTCTTCTCGAAGACCTGGCTGGTGCGAAGGTTGCGCACCTTCAGCTTGGTGAGCGTGGAAGCGCCGCGCGCCGAGGGCGACTGCTGGTGGACGTCGAGGATCACGTACGGATCGTTCTCGATGAGGATGCGCATGCCGCGCTTGAAGTCGCCGGTGGAAATCATGGGCCGGGGGTCTAGCGGAAAAACGCCGGCGTCGTAAGCCGCCAAGTCAGACCCACACCTTTATATCAATGATTTCAAGCTATTAGCCTAATCGAAAGTCTGAGTTTGCATCAGCCAAGCGTGGAACTAGGTTGGAACGATGATCGAGAGGCTGATCGAGCCGCGACTGCGTTCCGCAGCGGCACAGCAGCCCGTGGTCGTGCTGACGGGCCCGCGTCAGTCGGGTAAGACCACCCTCTGTCGGGCAATCTTTCCTGATCGGCCGTACGTCAATCTGGAGCCGCTCGACCAGCGGGAGTTCGCACGCCGCGACCCGCGCGCGTTTCTACGCTCGGTGCGCGACGGCGCAGTCATCGACGAGATCCAGCGCGTTCCCGATCTCCTCTCCTACATTCAGGCCGACGTCGACGAGGATCCGCGCGCGGGCCGATTCATCCTGACCGGATCGCAGAACCTGCTGCTGCTGGCAGCGGTAACCCAGACACTTGCCGGCCGCGCCGCCATGCTCGAGCTCCTGCCCCTGTCCAGCGAGGAGTTGCTCGGCGCGGGCATGATGGCCGACGACCCATTTGCGACCATCATCGCGGGTGGCTACCCGAGGATTCACGATCGAAAGCTCGTACCCTCGGTATGGCTCGCCGATTACGTGGCTGCGTACGTCGAGCGCGACGTGCGCCAGGTGTTGAACGTCGGCGACCTGTTCGCGTTCCAGACCTTCCTTGGTCTGGCAGCCGGACGTGCATCTCAGCTCCTGAGCCTGGCCGGACTCGGGTCGGATGCTGGCGTCACCCAGCCGACGGCGCGTCAATGGCTTTCCGTGCTCGAGGCGACATACGTTGCGTGGCGTCTGCCTCCGCTTCACGGCAATTTTCGCAAGCGTCTCGTCAAGACGCCCAAGCTCTGCTTCTACGACACGGGATTGCTGTGTCACCTGGTCGGAATCCGAACCCGCGACGAGCTGGTGCGACATCCTCTTCGCGGGCCGATCTTCGAGAACTGGGTGATCTCGGAAGTCCTGAAGTGGCATCGTCACCGCGGCCTCGTGCCGCGGATGTCGTTCTATCGGGATCGCGCGGGTTTGGAGGTGGATCTGATCGTCGAAGCAGGAGGAGTCACTCGCGCAGTCGAAGTGAAATCGAGCGCAACCATCGCGGATGATTTCTTCGACGCACTCGACGCGTTCGCGGAGCTGCGTCGAGGCTGCGACCGGCTCGTGATTCATGCCGGATCCGCTCGCCAGCACAGAACGGACAGGCTTGCGCTTCCCTGGAGCGAGCTCCACACGATTTCTTGGGCGTGACGGCTCACGCCTTCGCACCGAGCCCCGCCGCTCTCCCCGTCGCCCACGCCCACAGGAAGTTGTAGCCACCAATCGGTCCGAAGGCGTCGAGCATCTCCCCGCACAGGAACAGCCCGGGGCAGCGCCGGCTCTGCATCGTGCGCGGCTCGACTTCGCCCAGATCGATGCCGCCGCCTGTGACCTCGGCCTTGCGATAGCCTTCGTGCCCGGTCCACGGCAGGCGCCACCGCAGGAGCGCATCCAGGATGGCGCGGCGCTCGCTGCCTCGAAGGTCGGCCAGCGTCGTGTCGGGCGCCACGCCGGCGTCGTGTATCAGCGCATCGGCGAGACGCGAGGGAACTTGCCGCCGCAGCACGCCGGCAAGTCCCGCGCGCTGCGGCCGCAGCATCTCCTCCCACTGCTCGCGCGAAAGCTGCGACCACTGCACGTGGATGTTGCCGCGGTCGCGTGTTGCCACGTGCGAGAGGTCGAGCACGGCGGGCCCGCTGAAGCCGCGATGCGTGAACAGGAAGCCGCCGCGCGCGCTGGTCTTTCCTGCAACCAGCGTGGCGGTGCACGAGACGCCGGCCAGATCGCGGTAGCGCGCGGGATCCTGCGTAAGCGGCGTCAGCGCAGCGTAGGTCGGGTTGCACGCATGCCCGAGCGCGGCGGCGATGCGAAGCCCGCGGCCATCGCTGCCCGTGTTGGGAACCGAGAGGCCGCCGGTGGCCAGGATGACGGCGGAGGCGCGCAACGGTTCGGCTTCCAATGATTCGATGCTCCACCCTTCGGCGTCCCGGCTCAGCGCCGTGACCGTGCAGCCGAAACGCATCTCGACGCCGCGATCGGCGGCGGCACGTAAGAGCGCGTCGCGAACCTCGCGTGCGCGATTGGAAGCCGGGAAAAGCTTTCCGCTCTCGGGCTCCAGCGCCAGCTCGATGCCGAGCTCGCCTTCGAAGAACGCGCGCTGCTCGGCCAGCGGCCAGGCGCGAATCATCTTGCGCATCGTGTTGGGCGAGGAGTCGGTGACGAAACGCGATTCGTCGAGCTGCGAGGGCAGGACGTTGCAGCGGCCGCCGCCGCTGATGAGGATCTTGCGGCCGCCATCGCGCGTGCGCTCGAGCACGACGACGCGCCTGCTTCCGCCTGCTGCGAAGATCGCCGCCATGAGGCCGGCGGCGCCGGCACCGACGACGACGATAGGACCGGAGTCGCTGGCGGCCACGACCCCGCTGTAGAGGAAACGCGGGACGGTCCCAACGCTTCGAGGTTCGTTGCCGGCCCGCGGGTGACGCGTTGCGGCCAGCCGCCCGCTTGCCGCGTTCATTCGCCGCGCGGTGCACCCGCGCTCGCGGCATGATTTAACAGGTCCATGCCTTCGGCTGGATGGGCGGCGCTCGCCGCGGTGATGGTGCTCGGCGCGTGCGGCGGCGAGGGGTCGAGCGCCGCGCCGACGCGTCCGCAGGATGAGCCTAGACCCGTGCGCCTGGTAGTGGCCGAGGCCGGCAGCCTCCCACGCAGCGTGGTGGCAACCGGCACGCTCGCGGCCGAAGACCAGACCGTTCTCAACACCGAGGTCGCCGGCCGGCTGACCGAGCTGCGCGTCGACATCGGAAGCGTGGTCCAACAGGGCGACGTCGTCGCGGTGCTCGATCTCGAAGACTTCGAGCTTCGTCTGGAGCAGTCGCGCACCGCGCTTGCGCAGGCGCGTGCGCAGCTCGGCGTTCCCGCCGACGGCTCCGCCGACGTCATCGATCCCGAGAAGACATCGCTGGTGCGCCAGGCGCGCGCGGTCCTGGATCAGGCTCGCAGCGCACGCGCGCGAGTTGCCTCGCTGCAGCCGCACGGCGCGACGTCGACGGCGGAAGTCGAGCGCACGGCCGCCGAGATGCGCGTTGCCGAGGCGCGATTGCAGGAGGCGATGCAGGAGGTGCGCAACCGCCAGGCGCAGGTCGCCGAGCGCCGCGCCGCGGTTCGCATCGCCGAGCAGCAGCTCGAAAAGGCGACTCTTCGCGCACCCTTCGACGGGGTCGTGCGCGAGCGGCATCTTTCGATCGGCGCCTATCTCACCGTCGGCGCCGAGGTCGTCACCATCGTGCGCGTGCATCCGCTGCGCCTTCGCCTGGCGGTTCCCGAGAAGGAAACCGCGGCCATCGCCGTCGGCCAGAAGGTGCAGGTAAGTCTCGGCGATCGCACCAGCGCCGCGGGCAAGGTCGTGCGCATCAGTCCGGCCGTCGACGAGACCACGCGCACCCTGATGGTCGAGGCCGAGATTCCCAACCCCGCCGGCACTTTGAGGCCAGGCGCGTTCGCCACCGCCGAGATCATCACCGACCCCGATCTTCCCGCCGTGCTGGTTCCTTCTTCGTCACTGGTCGTGTTCGCCGGCGTCACGCGCGTGCTCGGCGTGCAGGAAGGAAAGATCGTCGAGAAGCGCGTGCGTGTCGGCCGCAAACAAGGAGAGCGCAGCGAGATCCTCGAAGGCATCGCCGCGGGAGAGAAGATCGTGGCCGAGCCGGGCAACCTCGCCTCGGGCCAGGCCGTCGCCGTCGAGTAGCCGTGCAGAAGCTCGCCGAGATCTGCATCCGCCGTCCCGTCTTCGCTGCCATGCTCATCCTGGCGCTGGTCGTCGTGGGCGCGGCTGCCTACTCCGACCTCGGCGTCGATCGCTTCCCCGCCGTCGACGTTCCCCAGGTTCGAGTGCGCGCGAGTCTTCCCGGCGCCGCGCCTGAGGAGATGGAGACCGAGGTCGCGCAGCCGCTCGAGCAGGTCATCAACACTGTCGAAGGACTCGACGAGCTGCGCTCGATCTCGGGCTCGGGCGCATCGGTGGTCGTTGCCACGTTCCTGCTCGAGCGCGACATCGACGTGGCGGCGCAGGACGTACGCGACCGTGTCACCGGCGCGATGGGCGAGTTGCCGCGCGAGATGGACCTGCCGAGCGTGGCCAAGTTCGACAACGAGTCGAGCCCCGTCCTGTCGGTCGCAGTCTCGGGGCAGCGGCCGCTGCGCGAGCTGACCGACCTGGCCGATCGCGTGGTCAAGGTGCAGCTGGAGCGCTCGCCGGGCGTCGGCGAGATCCGCATGGTCGGAGGCCTGGAGCGCGCCATCAACATCTGGGTCGATGCCGACCGCCTGGCAGCGATGCAGCTTCCCATCACGACGGTGCGCGATGCGATCCTGACGCAGAACAGCCGCGTGCCCGGCGGCAACGTCACCACGGCCACCGTCGAGCGCAGCCTGCGCACGCTCGGGCGGCTGTCGGACGCCGAATCGTTCAACGAGCTGGTACTGGCCACGCGCGAGGGAACACCGATCCGCATACGCGACATCGGCTGGGCCGAAGACGGCACCAAGGAGCAGCGCTCGGTGGCGCGTCTGGACGACGTTCCGACGGTGACGCTGGAGCTGCGGCGACAGTCGGGCGCCAACTCGGTGGCGGTCATCGAAGGCGTCAAGAAGACGATCGCCGAGCTGGGCAACCAGCTCCCTTCCGACGTCAGCCTCGAGATTCTGCGCGACCAGTCGCGCTACATCCACGCCGCGCAGCACGAGATCACCGTGCATCTGGTGCTCGGCAGCATCCTGGCCTGCCTGGTCGTGCTGGCATTCATGCGCAGCTGGCGCTCGACGCTGATCGCGGGCGTGGCCATTCCGGCTTCCGTAATCGCCACGTTCGCATGCATGTGGGCACTCGATTTCACGCTCAACAGCGTCACGATGCTGGCCCTGGTGCTGATGGTCGGTGTCGTCATCGACGATGCGATCGTGGTGCTCGAGAACATCTTTCGTTTCGTCGAGGAGAAGAAGCTGCCGGCCATGGAGGCGGCACGCCAGGCCACCAACGAGATCGGACTGGCCGTGCTCGCCACCACGCTGAGCCTGGTCGTCGTTTTCGTGCCCGTCTCGTTCATGTCGAGCATTTCGGGGCGCTTCCTCTACCAGTTCGGCATCACGGCGGCGGCCGCCATCCTGGTCAGCCTGCTGGTGTCGTTCACGCTGACGCCGGCCATGAGCGCGCGGCTGCTCGAAGGCGATGCCAAGCGGCACGGCGCGACGGCCTCGCGCAGCGGATTCTACGCGCGGCTCGATTCGCTCTATGCGCGCGGTCTTGGCGCCTCGCTGCGCCGCCGCAAGCTGGTCGGTGTGCTGGCGGTGCTGGTCATGCTGTCGGTGGTGCCGCTCTACGGCGTCATCCAGCAGGAATACATTCCCACCGACGTCGACGAGGCGGAGTTCGAGGTCAACGTCACCGCGCCCGAGGGCACCAGCGTGGCCGCGATGGACGAGGCCATGCGCAAGATCGCGGCCGACATCTCCTCCACGCGCGGCGTGACCAGCGTGCTGACCACGGTGGGCGGCGGCTTTCTCGGCATCGTCAACCAGGGCGGGGCATACGTGCGCATCGCTCCGCACGAGCAGCGATACTTCTCGATCAGCCGCTTCTTCGCCTCGCTCCTTCGCCTGCAGCCGTGGCAGGCATTCATGGGCAACTACACCCAGCGCGACGTCATGCAGGCGCTGCGGGCCAAGCTGAAGGCGTACCCGGACCTGCGCGCCTCGGTGCGCAACACTTCCTCGTTCAGCCTGGGCACGTCCAGCGCCGACATCGACTTCAATCTTCGCGGTCCCGACCTCCAGACGCTGGCGACCAAGTCCGAGGAGCTGCGCTCGCGCATGCTCGAGATGGGCGGCATCGCCGACGCCGACACCACGCTCAAGCTGGCCAAGCCCGAGCTGCGCGTCGTGATCGATCGCGACCGCGCTGCCGATCTCGGCGTCCAGGTCGAAGACATCGCGCTGGCGATGCGCCTCATGGTCGGCGGCGACGATCGCGTCTCGCGCTTCGTCGACCCGACGGTCAACGAGGACTACGACGTGCAAGTGCGGCTGGAGGAAGGCGACCGCAACGATCCGTCCACCATCCTTCGGCTTTTCGTACCGCGCGCCGACGGCGGTCTGGCGCGTCTGGACAGCGTGGCCAGTTTGGATCCTGCCGCCACGGCCTCGCGCATCGATCGTCTGGATCGCCAGCGCGTGGCGAGCATCCGCGCGACGGTGGCGCCGGGCTTTGCGCTCGGTGACCGCCTGGACGCCGTGCGCAAGGAGGCTGCGAACATCGGCCTGCCCGCCGAATACTCGACCGGCGTCAGCGGCAAGGGCCGCGAGCTGGAGCGCACGTTCACGCAGTTCCTGTGGGCCTTCCTGCTCTCGATCGTGTTCATGTACATGATCCTGGCAGCGCAGTACGAAAGCCTGCTCGATCCCGTCACCATCCTCTTGTCGTTGCCGCTGTCGGTGCCGTTCGCGCTGCTGTCGATGTGGCTGGCCGGCAGCACGCTCAATCTTTTTTCGGCGCTCGGCATCCTGGTGCTGTTCGGCGTGGTCAAGAAGAACTCCATCCTGCAGGTCGACCACATCAAGCAGCTGCGGTCGCAGGGCGTAGAGCGAACCGAGGCGATCCTGCGCGGCAGCCGCGACCGCCTGCGTCCGATCCTGATGACGACGCTGACGCTGGTGGCGGGCATGATGCCGCTTGCGCTCGGTACCGGGCCGGGAGCCGAGGAGCGCTACACGATTGCCGTCGTCGTGATCGGCGGGCAGTCGCTGTCACTTGCGCTGACGCTGATCGTCACACCGGTTGCGTACGCGATCTTCGACGACATGCGCGAGGCGCTGGTCGCGCGGAAAAGGGGTCAGGCACCTTTCCCGGCGGTGGAGAAAGGTGCCTGACTCCTTTTTCGAATGACGCCTGACGCATCCCGGCGGCGGCTCTGCGCCGGCCAGCACGACGGCAGACACGCAGCGAGCACGCAGGCGAAAGCGAAAGAAAGAAACGTTCGGACCATTCACCTTTGCGGCACCCTCCGCCCTCAGCGTGGACTCGTATCGGGTAGCGGATGCAGCGAGACCCCTTTGGCAAGAAAAGTGACGGCTTCCTGACGAGAATTCAGAAACTGCAGCATGCGATCCTTCACATCCGGCCCATCGTCGAACAGCTTTTTGCCTGCGACCGCTCCCGGCTCAGCCGGCTCTCGAAACTCACGCTGAACGACATAGAGAGCGTCCCGCCCGCCGATCACCTTTACGAAAATGTCGATATCAAGATTCCGTTCCGTGTCACCGACGCAATAAATCTCGCCGCGGGCAACTTGATATCCCCCTTCGGTCTCCTCGCGCGGCCCGTTCAAGATCGCGCCGCGACAAGTATCCTTCGCGGCGGCATACATACGTCTGAGGAACTTGGCCGGCGTCTCGCGCATGCCAAAAAAGGCTTGCCGAATCAGAATGTCATGAATGTCACTCGTCGTTTGGTCAGCGGGAATCCACTCCGTCAACGCCGTGGTCGCGTTCGTTTTGTCGGTGACTTTTATCCACGGTCCCTTGCTCGGATACGGCTGAATATCTAGTGACTCGCTCGGCTCGGCCGCCACGACGACACCCGCGGGAACTGGTGAATGCGACGTGGTGCACCCCAACGCCAAGCAACCGAGCATCACTAACAGGACAGGCCTCATACGCCTCCGAAGCTATTTGGCTAACGAATGCATGAGCCGCCGGCGCGAGGCGCCACGCCTGCGCCACGACCGCTCATGCCGGTCGGCTCCATGTATTGTTATGGCGGCGCTGTAATTGACGGAAACAGTGAACTTGCGCCAAAGGTGGCCAGTGTCCGAGCGCCGACCAACAATTCCGGCCGCACGTATCGAGAGCTGCATCTACCTGCTCCGTGGCGAGAAGGTCATGTTGGATGAACACCTGGCCGAGCTGTACGGAGTGGAGACACGCATCCTGGTCCAGGCGGTTAAGCGGAATGCCAATAGGTTCCCGTTGGACTTTATGTTCCAGCTAAGCCGAGCCGAGTTCGAAAACTTGAGATCACAAATTGTGATCTCAAGTTGGGGCGGACGGCGGGTCCCGCCGTACGCGTTCACGGAACAAGGAGTGGCGATGCTCTCAGGCGTACTAAGGAGCGAACGGGCGGTCGCCGCGAACGTGGAAATCATGCGCGCTTTCGTCAGATTACGCCGTTTCGCGCTTTCCAATGAAGTCTTGGCGCGCAAGGTGTCGGCGCTGGAGCGTAAGTACGATAGCCAATTCAAAGTCGTCTTCGACGCTATTCGCCGCATTATGGCGCCGGATGTTCCGCCGCGACGCCGTCGCATTGGATTCTGACCTTCGCAGTGCGCGACGACGGTTGTCGGCGGTGTGAAAGGGTCGCGGTGGTTCCCGTTCGTCGGTAGCGCATCTCTTAATTGGGGTTTGAGCCATAACGAGTACATGAGCAGCCGGCGCGAAGCGATAGAGGCAAGAGGATTATGCCGGGCTGCTCCATGTGTTGTTAGGTCCGCCCGTTCCAGAGGGCCATAGGCACATCCTGCCAGCGTTGCTGAGCTAAGACCACGACGGCTGAGTCCATTCTCGACACGAACGCCTCCTCCGGTGATCGGCATGCGTATCATGGCTTCATTTTCGTCGGGCTACCCTTCCCGAAATCGTCCCAATACGTGACGCCAAGTTGATCAAACGCGTCGAGCGTGAACTCGACGTTCTCAGAACTCCTGATCGATAGATCCGTGAAAGCGATGTAGACCTCACAGTACAGGTCATCGAACAAATCGCCATCCAGCATCCCGCCGATCTGCAGGCACCGCGTCGTACGCCCAGTTGCCAGCGAAGCATCTGCTACATCCAGTGAATTCGTCTGCAGCCCTGCCTCGAAATCCGTCCATCCCAACGACTGCTCGCGCCACTTCGACCAAAACTCTTTAATGAGTGGTTCTTCGTCGTCTCTCGAAATGCCGCTCGGTCTTACGTATTTGCCAGGCCATCGCACGTTGATTGTTGCTCGCGCTGAGGAGACCTTGCTCAACAAGAACTCAAACCTCATGTCGGGCTTGCTCGGGACGAGCTGCGGTGCGGCAAATGTCAACTTTACGGTCCTGTTCAGCAGGTCGGATTCGCAGGCTGCTAAGGTGCTGTCGTGCAGCGGCTCCCATAGGGAGCGAACTTCGACACCAGGAGGAAGGTGAATCCAGTCAGGCCGCGGTTGCGTCTCGTCGTTCAATTGAGCCTCGATGAAATGCGCTCGCACCTAACGGATGCATAAGCAGCCGGCGCGAGACGGCGCGCCTTCATCGAAAGCTTTGATGCCGGACTGCTTCATGCGCTGTTCGGCGAGTATCACCGGCCCGCCAGAAGCTCGTCGATAGTTAGGCCGACGTCGCGAGCAATTTTTCGGAGAAGCGTCGGAGAGACGTCGTAGCCTTTGTGGAAAGGAACGGTCGTCCCACGCCCGTCGGCATGCCGATACTGCTTGTGCGAGCCCCGCTGCCGAATCTCCTGAAAACCAAGTTTCTCAAGTAGTGCGGCCACCTCGCGCGGCTTCAGAACTGGGACCCTTCCCACTACGCGACGCGGATCGTCTGGACGCCAATGAACTCGGACTCCAGCTCTGGCTCACCGTCCTCGAGAAGCATGGCCACTACCTCACGCAGGTTCTGCTGTAACTCGTCGATGGACGCCCCCTGGCTGTGAGCACCAGGCCAACCGGGAACGTAGCCGACGTAGAGAGCGGTGTCCGGGTCCTTCTCGATAACGATGCTGAACGTATGCATGGCCTAGCTCCGCGCGATGACGTTAAACCAAGTGTAGGCCCACGCCGTTCCCTTGCAAAGCCGGTGCAGGCAAACCCCGGGGAGGCGTCTCGCGACAGCACCGGGCTGAGGCGGTTGCCCGGTCGCTAGTGCCGGTGCGATACAGCGCCACGGCTCTGCTAGATCCGAAAAGTAATTCGTTCTGCCGAACGTGAGCATGAGCAGCTGGCGCGAGGCGATCGCATTGATCTGCAACCGTCCTGCCCGTCCGTTCCATGCGTAGTTAGCCGAGCGACGCACCTGTTGCACGCCGCCGTTCCATTGCGGCAAGAATTCCCGAGTCCCCAGGTCCAGCCGGCCCGCGGCGCCACGACGAAGCCGCCGATCGCATACGGTCCCTCGCCGTCTTGAATCCCGAGCCAGGGCGCAACGATCGCGAGAGAGGAGCGGCAGCCGCGGCGTCAGTTTGCGGCACGGCGAACGAGAACGAGCTGGCACTTCTGGAACGCCGCGCGCACGCTGGCAAGTGGCGACTTCACGGGTGGAGTCCCGATCGACTCCGGCGACCAATTGCGGATACGGATGAACGGCACGATTACGGGCGGCGCTTTGAAAGGTGACGTCCGCCACGACGGCGTATTCTGCAAACCCCTGTACCTAGTCACGGGTCGACTACGGTTGGTGCGATGCGAAGCGGCGACCGAATCCGTCTGGTTTGAGTACGGATGTGCTCGACGGAATGGCACGGCCGGTGGAAAGTAGCACCAACTAGAATTCAGAAATCAAAAGATGGCTAACGAAGGCATGAGCAGCCGGCGCGCGGCGCAACGATTTCAGTGCTGTCGTCCATGCCGGGCTGCTCCATGTGCTGTTCGGCGTACCACTGAGAGAAATTGAAGTAGACGCCACCTGTCTGAAGGGCCGTGGAGTTCCCCCGGTTTCGTGGACACCTAACCGCTATGGTAACAGGAGTTCATGATGCCAAGACCCCGCCCGCAGTATGCGGCCGAGTTGCGTGATCGCATAGTCGATCTGGTTCGCAGCGGCCGATCCCCCGAAAAACTGGCTGAAGAGTTCGAACCCTCTGCCGCAACGATCCGCAACTGGGCCAAGCAGGCCGACCGCGACGGCGGCAAGAGAAAGGACGGACTGACCACTGACGAGCGCGAGGAGCTGCGGGGGCTGCGCCGCGAGAATCGCCGGCTTCGCGAGGAGGTCGAGATCCTGGGAAAAGCGACGGCCTGGTTTGCCAAGGAGTCCGAGGGGACGCCGAAGCGGCGTTCGAACTCGTGAAGGCGAACCAGGCCGAACACAGCGTCGCCACGCTGTGCCGCGTGATGAAGGTTTCGACGAGCGGGTACTACGCGTGGTTGAAGCGGAGGCCGTCGCTGCGTGAGCAACGCGATCGTGAACTCGTCGGCGAGATCCATCGGATCCACAAGATGTCACGGACGAGCTACGGCTCGCCGCGCATCCACCGTGAGTTCCGTGACGACGGTATCCGCGTCGGTCGCAAGCGCGTCGAGCGCCTGATGAAGCGGGAAAACCTCGTAGGAATCAGCCGTCGCAAGTGGGTTCGAACGACGAAACGATGCCGTAGGGCAAGACCGGCGCCAGATTTGGTAGACCGCAAGTTCGTTGCCGACGGCCCGGACAAACTCTGGGTCGCCGACATCACCTACATCCCGACTGCCTCGGGCGACACCCAAATCCGGCCAGTTAGCGACACCTCAAAACCGGCCAGTGTAGTGCACTCCGGGATGTTGACGCGGCGGCGAGAGCAAAGGCCCTCGCGCGGTCATGAGCAACATCTTGAGCGACGACAAACAGCAC
>DASPNH010000055.1:0-13211 GCA_035626675.1 Binatia bacterium | reverse complement strand
CCAGCGGCTCGATGCGCACGCACCACCTGCTCGACGTATGCGCGCGCTCCCCCGAGATCCGCGCGCGGTTCCTGGACATGCTCATCGAAGCGCAGCGTCGCCTGGCCGAGGCGGCGACCGCCGGCCAGCAGGCCGGCACCGTGCGCAGCGACGTCAGCGCGATCGCGATCGCATCGGTCCTGATCGCGCTGGCCATGGGCGTCATCCAGCTCTTCGAGCTCGGCCTGCCGATGCCGGTGGTGGAGGTCCAGGCGGCAGTGCTTCGTGTGCTGGCGGCGCGGCCGGACTAGCCGTCGCATCTTCGCCCTTGCGCCATTCCCAGGCTCGGCAGGCCATCCAGCCGTTGCCTCAGCCCAGGCTTTCTAGTGAACAGGCGTGTTCCTCGCAGCGCCAAAACGAGCAACAAAGGAAGGATGTCCGACCTGAGGCTCACCAAGGTGCCGCTGGCAACCACCGGCATGCTGATCCGCAAACCGGCGACCGAGGTGTACGAGGCGTTCGTCGATCCGGGCATCACGGCGGCGTTCTGGTTCACGCGCGGCTCGGGCAGGCTGCAACAGGGCAAGACCGTACAGTGGGAATGGCAGATGTACGATTTCTCGTTGCCGGTCACTGCCAGGTCGGTCGAGCCCGACAGACGTCTCGTCGTGCAATGGCCCGGCCACGGCACGCCGACGACCATCGAGTGGACGTTCGATCAGCAGCTCGACGGCACCACCTTCGTCACCATCACGGAGCAGGGGTTCATCGGAACCGGTGACGAGCTGGTTGCGCACGTGCGCGACTCGACCGAAGGGTTCGCGCTCGTCCTGGCCGGCGCCAAGGCGTTTCTCGAGCATGGCATCCGCTTGAACCTCGTCGCCGACCGATTCCCCAAGGGGCTGGCGGCAGCCTGAGACGCTTCGGTCATGGCAGAGAAGAAGCAGGGCGAGCAGCAGCAGGACGAGCCGAAGAGTCTCGACGAGGTCTGCGATCGCATCAGCGAGGCGCAGGCCGAGCCGGATGGCGAAGAGGAGCGCGTCACGCTCGGTGCGGTTCTGGAGGTCGTCGGACGGCGCTCGTTCGGACCGCTGCTACTGGTCACCGGCCTTGGCTGCTCGGCCCCTCTGGTCGGCGACATTCCGGGCGTGCCGACGACCACCGGCCTCATGGTCATCCTGATCGCCGCGCAGCTCCTGCTCGGGCGCCAGTGCTTCTGGTTTCCGCAGTGGATGACCAGGCGCTCGGTGTCGCGCGAGACGCTCTGCAAGGCGCTTGGATGGGTCAGGCCGGTTGCGCACTTCATCGACAAGCTGACCAGGCCCCGCCTTCGCGCACTGACGCATGGGCCGGTCGTCTACGTGATCGCGATGGTCTGCGTGGCCATCGCCTTTACGATGCCCGCGATGGAGCTGATTCCTTTCAGCGCGCAGCTTGCCGGCGCGGCACTGACGCTCTTCGGCGTCTCGATGATCGCGCACGACGGCCTTGTGGCGCTCTTCGCGTTCGCGTTCACCGCCACCACGTTCGGCGTGGTCGGCTATGGGCTTCTGACGTAGCCGCCTCTCGAGGCTGCTCGAGCGTGTACACGTGCGACCCGGCCTTGACCGGCACGCGCGCTCCGACCGCTCCGATGATGGCGCCGTCGCCCAGACATAGCGGCACTCCATCCTCGTAGATCTCCGTGGCGGCCGGGAAGAGGCCGTACAGGTCGAGCGTGGTCTCGCCGTCCGATTGCGTCTCCAGGACCAGGTCCTGTGCCGGATCGAGCGCCGCGCGCCCGACGTCGATCGGCAGCGAACGCAGGTTGGTCAGCGTCAGCTGGGACGGGTGCCTAGACGGTGCTCGATTCGCCCAGCAGAGTCGACGAGCCACCCTGAGCGCTCGGCCGATGGGCCTGCCACCCGTTGGCGGGTTTTCCCGTACGCGAGTCTTTCGTCGGTGGAGGCTCGCTGGTAAACGGCGACGAATTCGAGCCGAGGCAACTCGCCTCGCCACCAACGGAGGACACGGGACATGAACCATCGACTGCTGGTGACGAGCCTGCTCTGCGCTGCAACGATCCTGCCTGCACTGCCGGCGGCGGCCGGTGATCCGGTGGTCAGGCCGCTCGACCTGACGGGCACCTGGACCGGTTCGTACTCGTGCAAGGGCCTGAATTTCGATGGGACCAAGTACAAGCTCGGCTTCGACATCACGGCTCGCATCTTTACCGACCTCGAGGCCGACACCGCGGTGGAGGTGCTCAGTGAAGGCGATGGGCCGGTGATGCCCGCAACGAAGTATCCTCGCGGCGGCGATCCTTTCGGTACCCAAGGCTTCTGCGGCGCCGCGATACGGCGCGACAACGATCCGGGCAAAGGCGCCTTCACGATGGGTATTGCTGCCCCAGGAGGTCCCTTCCTCGTGTTCGACCCGTCCCTTCCCGTGCTGGGAGTGCATTTCAAGGTGGCAAAGATTTTCGAGCCCGGCGGTAGCGAGATCTCGGGGATGCTCAAGGGATCCGGCCCCGTGCTGCCGTGGATCTCGCCCGGCCCCGGCTCCTGCAAGGTCAAGCTGCAGCGCATCGACCCGGCGCCGCCGGTCGGCATGAACCCGGATCTGTTCGAGGCCTGCGCCGTCAACACCGGCGTCTGATCCGCCGCAGCGCTCGCGGCTGAGGACGAGTCAAAGCCGGCGGCACATCCAGACGCTCGGGACCGCGCGATCGAAACCTGCCTTCTCGTACGCGCGCCGTGCCGGTGCATGGCTTGCGTCGGCGCCCGTCGCGACCGTGGCGACTCTCATGCCGCTGCCGCGCATGACAGCCACAGCGTAGTCGTACATCGCCGTTCCGACCCCGCGACCGGCCGCAGCCGGGTCGACGGCGCTGAGGCCGATCTCGCCGCAACCAGTTTCATGATCGATGCGCACGGCCACGAAGCCGACGAGGTCCTCACCTTCCGAGGCAACGTACAACTGCCAGGGCGGTCCGCCCGCGATCAACGATGCCAGCAGGTCCGCCTGGGCTTCGTCTTCGCGCCGCTGCGCGAGGTCATAGATCTCGTCGCCGAGCAGCACGCGAAACGACGAGAAGATCGGTGCGAACGCGGCAGCGCGGATCTGTTGCAGGCGTGGTGCGTCCTGCGGGCGGGCGAGACGGAAGTCGAGCTCACGCAATGGGCTCTTCTCCTTGGTGGCGGCATGAGCGCATGCCCACGTCAGCCCCCTTCCACGACGTGCCGTACTCCGCGCTTCTGCAGCACGGCCACCAGGCGCTGTCCGTGGTCGCCCTGCAGCAGGACGTCGCGTTCCTCTACGGACGCTCCGCATCCGAACGCGGTCTTGAGCTCGCGGGCCACTGCTTCGAGCTCGGCGGTAGAGCCATCCAGGCCTTCGATGCGCGTGACGGTCTTGCCGCCGTGGCCCTTGCGCTCGCGTCGCACCACGACCTTGGAAGACCTGGCGAAGATGCTGGGCCGAGGCGGCGGTGCGGCCGGCGAGGGACGATCGGCGTTGGCCGGCGAAGGCGGCAGCTTGTCTCGCAAGGCATCGAGGCCGGGCAGCTTGCCGAAAGGTGATGGCGACGGCGACGGCGGCGCCTCTTTGCTCTTTGCCATGTCGCAGGCCTTTACTGATACCGCCCCCGCCCGCAAGACCATCGGGAGCGGCCCGGCGTGAATAGCGACATCGGCGGGCGCGCCGCTGTCAGTCCGCGGGGTCCTCGCATCGCCGCTCCCAGTGGCGCGCGTTCTTGCCGGGAGGCGGGATGCGCGTGGCCACGGCGACGCCATACTCGTGCGCCCGTTCCAGGAGCATCGCCGAGGCCCGCTCGGCCATCGCCGCAATGGTCAGCGACGGGTTGACGCAAAGCGAGGTGGGCACCGCGGCCGCATCGGTGACGAAGATGCCCGGGTGTCCGCGCAGCTCGTGCCTGTCGTCGCACGCCGAGGTCGCCGGGTCGTCGCCGATGCGGCACGACGAGAGCGGATGCGCGCTCTGCACGTTGGGAATGGCCTTCCACAGGAGATGCCTGCCGAGACCGTCCTGCTCGATGATCGAGCGCACGGCATCGTCGGAGGTATCGAAGCCGAGCTGGGTCTGCGCGTTGGTCTGGTACGTGAGCTGCCCCAGCGCCGCCGCCGGCGCGATCCTGGTGAAGTTGCCCGACGGCGGCGGCGCGCCGAAGACGCCCTCGTTGTCGTCTTCGGTCATTGCCAGCACGGTGAGCCAGGAGCGCCACCGCGAGGTCAGATCCTTCTTGTCGAGGCCGAACCAGGTCGCCGCGCCCTCGACCTCGTCCTCCGACAGGATGTTGGTGATGGTGGGAAAGTAGATCTGCTGGAGCGAGAAGCGCGTGAACTCCGGCCGCGTCTCGTCCAGGTAGTCGTAGCTCATGCTGCCGATGGGACGGCCGACGGGGAACGCATCGTAGGCGACGCCCGGTGAGCGCTGCAGGTTCAACAGCTGCGCGATCTTGCCCTCGTCCATGATCCCGAGCGTGACGCGGTCGCCGTTGGGCGAGAAGTGCCTGCCGACGGCGTCGGGCATCCCGCCGAGCAGCGGCGCCGAGCGCTGCAGGATCACCGGAGTTCCCATCGCGCCGCCGGCCATGACGACGATCCTGGCTTCGATGGTGCCGCCATCGACGGGCACGCGATAGTCGTCCGGATCCAGGACGGTGTAATGCACGGCGTAGCGGTAGCCGCTGGTAAGGGCGGGACCGATGGCCTGCACCTCGTGCAGTGGCCGCACTTGTGCGCCGCACGCCTCCGCTGCCGGAATGTAGTTGAGCAGCATCGAGCGCTTGGCGTCGAAGCGGCAGCCGTTGAGCATGAAGTTGCACGCCGTGCACTCGCTGATGTCGACGGCCAGCGGAACGGGGTTGCAGGTATGGCCGGCGCGATTGCACGCGGCAGCCCACAGGCCTCCGGCATAGGAGACGTCGTTCCAGCGCTGTTGCTCGACCGGCAGCGCGCGCTCGACGCGGCTGTACCAGCGATCCATCACACGGCGATTGAGCGCCGCCGGCCACAGACGCCGGCCCGAGGTTCCGCGCCGCTCGAAGATGAAGCTGGGCGCGCGTAGCGATGCCGCGAAGTAGATGACGCTGGAGCCGCCCACGCAATTGCCGACGGTGACGTCGCATCCGGTGCCGCGGATGTAGTCGACGATGCGGGTGTAGGTGCCGATCTGCAGATCGTGTGTGAACTCCTGCGATGCCAGGCGCGGCCCGCGCTCGAGCATGACGACCTTGGCGCCGCCCGCGGCCAGGTAGTAGGCGGGGATGGATCCGCCAAAGCCGGTGCCGATGACGAGGACGTCGGTGGTCTCGGTTGCCATCCCATTACCTCGCGATGACCAGGACGTCGGTGGTTTCGGTCGTCATCCATCACCTCGCGTCGTGCCAGAGCGCCCTCACCACGGGTTGCCGCGCTTGGAGGTGCGCGGATGCGGTTTGGCCAGGGCGCGGCGGTAGGAGTTGTCCGGGAAGCGCCACAGGTCGTCGTCGTCGGGCTGCGGAAACCCGAGTGCGGCCATGCCGGCGTGGCCATCGCGCACCGCATCGGCCAGGTGAAGATGACCTGCCGTGTGGTAGGCGAGGTACATCAGCGCAGCCACGGCGAAGAACGCGAGCTGGTCGGGATCGGTGCCGTCCAGGAGCTGAACGAGAAAGGCGGTTCGCTGATCGAAGCTGAGTGAGACCAGCGGCGGCACCGCAGGATCCAGAACGATGAGGTTGGCCAGTGCGTATGCCGTCGCTCGCGCATTGATGCCGGCAGCGATGGCGGGGATGGTCGCCGCAACGCCCGCGGGCGGGAAATTCAGCAGATCGACGGCACCGGCCTGCACTGCGCCCGGTCCGGCTGCTGCGCCGGCGATGGCGCGGTCGCCGGGATGACGCTTCTCACCAGGAATGAGCGTGTCGGCGAACGCTTCGAGCGTCGGCACGATGGCGGGATCGTCCGGCATCGTCTGCGCGAATGCGGCCGGAGGCCGCACCGGCCATGCGCCGGCCTTCCATGCCACCGCGGCTGCAGCGACCGCTTTCAGCAGCTGGCGCCGCGTCAGGTTCACTCGCAGCCCCGTACGAAGTGGGAGTCGCAGCAGCTGTCGCCGGCGCCGACGGTGGCCGAACCGCCCGAGGGCGCGCGGCAGCGGCTGGCCTTCCTGCGAACCACGCATCTCTTGTCGTCGCCGCGCTCGAGGAAGCAGACGGTGGCTTCCTGGCCGCGACCGCACGTCGAGTTGCGTGCGCACTCCAGGATGGAGGCCTCGCACTCGGCAGCCAGACGCCCGGCCGCCACTTCGCCGGCGGTGAATTCGGAGACGCAGCGCTGGTGCTCGCGCCGGTTGCGCGCCGCATCGCACGGGCATGCTTCGTCGGCCCCGGCGCGTGCAGCGGCCACGGCCGGGTCCTCGCTGCACTCGGTGCCGGGCTCGGCCGCGCACGACGGGTCGCCTTCACCCAGCGTGAACGTCGCGCCCCCGCCGCCACCCGGGCTCTCGCCGTACGTGCGGATCACGTCGGCCATCTGCGGGTCGATGAGCTCGACGATCGCGGCCACCTGCTCCGGATCGGCGGGCTGCCCCTGGATCGCGAAGTTCTTCAGGCGGGCAGCGCCGGTGGCGTTGGCCTTGTTGAACCAGTAGCTGCCGTCCCACTGCACCAGCGGAACCTCGCCGACCTGTGCCTGGATGCGCCAGTGGTCCTGCTGCCAGTAGCGGCATTTCGGAATCGCGATCGCGAAGCGCGCAGGCTCGGCGGCAAGGAAGCGAACCGCTCCGCCGTTGGCGACGGTGATGTCGCGCTTCTCGTACTCGACACACAGCGGATCGTCGGTGCACTGTTCGATGGGCGGCACCTCGTGCTCATCGAAATGATGGATGACGCACTGGCTTTCGAATGGCGGCTCCGTAAACGGCGTTGCCGGCGAGGTCTGGCCTGCGGCGCTCGTCGCGAACGCGAGCAAGCAAGACAGCACGAGAGTGCGGAATGGCTTCATGAAGAACCCTCCGGGATTCGCTCGAAGTGTGGAACGGCTCGGTGCCGACAGCCACACCCCTGGCGCGTCGCCGCGAAGGGAGAGCCCCGGGTGCGGGGTCTACGGCCGGTCCGGCAGCCGGGCGATGCCGACGGTGTCGCGAGGACGGCCGGGCGTGCGGCTGTCGAGCCGCAGCGCCACGGATCGAATCACGCCACGACGATCGCGGGCCCGCCGCCGGTCAGGCGGATGTTGCGGTACGTGCAGGCGCCGGCACGGCGCTGGAAGAGGCTGTTGGCGATCAGCCACACGCGCACGATGCGCGAAGGGGCATCGCCGATGTAGCGACGGTAATCGTCGTAGAGGTTGCGGCTCTCCGACAACCACTCGCCCAGACCGATCGGTCCCGAGCGCAATACGACGTGGAACTCGCGATCCTTCCAGCCGTCCAGCGGACACCAGTATCCCATCTCCGGGGGCAGGCGATTGCTCCAGTAGTAGGTGATGTCGCGGCCGTCGCTGAACTCGACGGCGATGCTCATGTAGTCGTGCGTGGCCACGGCATCCTCGGCGAACTCCGAGGGCAGCTCGTCGACCTTCCAGTCCCAGATCAGCCGCGTCTGCGGCGTCAGCTCTGCCGGCGTCTCGGTTTGGAGGATGCCTACGTTTGCGTGGGTGTTGCAGGAGATGCAGCCGTCACGCTCGCGATAGATGTCGGAGCGGCCGAGAAACCACAGGTAGTGCCAGTTGCGCGGCGGCAGGGGCGGCTCGGCCGCTCGCGCCGCTTCGGCAGCAACCTCCGCCGCGATGTCGGGACGCGCACCGTCGCCTTCGCACGCTCGCATCAGCGCCGAAAGTCCCGACGCGGCATCCTGCTTCCACACCAGCACCACCGCCGTCAGCCCGCCCTCGACCTTCGCATAGGCTCGAATGTCGGTTCCGACGCGGCCATGCCGGTCGCCCCACTGGCCGGGGAAGTAGCTTGCCAGATAGAGGCGGCCGCCTTCCTCGCACGGAAAGGAGTTGCTCGCGCGCGTACCGTTGAAGATCTCACCGTTCTCGCCCACGCGTGCCCACAGCTGGAACTGCGGCCCGACCCAGATATCGAGCGCGCGCGACAGATAGGTGCGGCCGCGGCTGAACACGGTCACGTGCTGGCCTGGCTCCACGTCGATGTGCGTGTCGGTCCACGGGGGCCGGTGCGAGGGAATCTCGACGATGGCGTGTGCCGCGACGGCGCCGTTCCTGACGATGCGCTCGAAGCCAGCGCGAAAACCCGCGCGGTCCGGCTCGGGCTCGATGCCCCGCTCCTTGACGGTGCGCCACCTCTGCGCGGCGGATCGAAGCTCTTCCCAACGGCCCATCGGCTGCTCCTGCAACTGCGATTCGAGAGCGCGCAATATTGCCGATGGTGTGGTGACGGCAAGCCGGGCTCGTCGCGGCGCCCGCGGCGGATTGCCTGCACGCGCTTCTGCCCATAGGCTCCGCCGCTGCACTGAGCCAAAACCTACTGGAAGGAAGGACGATGACCGAGACCTCCCCCGAAACGCCGCAGACGCCCAAGCCCCACCACCCCGTACCGCCGCACACTCCGCTGCGCGAATACTACGAGGCCGACGAGAAGCGCCATCCCTACGTCATCGACCTCTTCAACCGCACCGCCAGGTTCTACAACACCATCGAAGGCATCTTCCTCAACGGCGGCCTGCTGTACCGGCGCCTGTCGCTGCAGATCAACGGGCTCAAGCCCGGCATGAAGGTGCTCGACGTCGCCATCGGCACGGGCGCCGTGGCGCGCGGCGCGACCAGGATCGTGGGACCGACCGGGCAGGTGATCGGGTGCGACCCGAGTCCGGGGATGATCAAGGAAGCGCGCCGGCACTTTCAGGGCCCGATCAGCCGCGGCATCGCCGAGCAGCTTCCCTTTGCCGACGACACGTTCGACTTCGTCACGATGGGCATCGCGCTGCGCCACGTCGCCGATCTTTCGGCGGCGTTCAGCGAGTACTTCCGTGTTCTCAAGCCCGGCGGCACCTGCTGGATTCTCGAGAGCCACGTGCCCGAGTCCAAGATCGGTCACGACGTGACCAAATTCGTCTGGGCCAAGGTCATCCCCGGCATGACGCTGCTCTACACCGGAAGCCACGACGCCAAGCTGCTCATGGACTTCTACTGGGACACCGTCGAAAAGTGCCTGCCGCCCGAGCAGATCGTGCAGGTGATGCGCGACGTCGGCTTCGACGCGCGCTACAAGGTCGTCATGCCCGGCGCTTTCTGCGAATACATCGGCAAGAAACCGGCCTAGGAACGGGGTCAGGTACTGAAAACGCGGTTTTCGGAATCGGGCAGCAGCACCCCGATCGAGAGCCGTTCAGCCGTCGCGCCGCAGAAGCCACCACCGCACCGGTGAGGCATCGACCTCCTCGACGACGCGCATCCCGCGAGCCGCAGCCTCCTGCTCCAGCGCAAACTCGTGCCAGGCGCCGAGGTAGGGCTCGTGCATGAGTCGCGCGAGCATCCCGAACCACAGGCCCTGCCAGCCATAACGATAGATCATGCCGGCCAGCGAAGTGCGGAACTGCGCCGGCGACGGCTCTGCGATCATCATCCATGCGCCGGGCCTGAGCACGCGTGCGATCTCGGAGAGGGCGACGCGGATGCTCGGCGGCGGCACCTCGTGGAAGGCGAAGCAGACCGAGACCGCGTCGAAGCACGCGTCGGGAAAGGGCAGGTCTTCCATCACGCCGTGCACGAACCTTATCGCCGGGTGATCCTTTGCGGCATGCCGCAGCAGATACGGCGAGGGATCGAGTCCCCAGACCTCGCTGGCGCCGGCATCGTGGATTGCCGCCGCCGTCGCGCCGCCGCCGCATCCCAGATCCAGCACCGATGCACATCCGGCAAGCTTCTCGCCGATCAGCCGCCGGATGCGCTGCATGTGCCCCAGCATCGACAGGTCGAAGCCGGATATGTAGCCGCGCGTGAAGAGGTTCGAATAGTTGCCGTTGGGCAGGTTGTGGAATTCCTGCAGCACGTAGGCCGGGATGTATTCGCGACCCTGAAGGTCGCTGGGAATCGACACCGCGTGTCTGCGACGAGCCAGGTGCACGAGCAGCCGCGCTACCGATCGCAGGCGTTTCATGTCGAGCCGGTCCGGCCAGGTGTCGGGAAGCGAGACGTTCGCCCAGTCGAGCTCGCGCGGATGTCTGCTCATGACGAAGCGCTCTCCACAGACTCGGCAACCCTGGCGCTGCGCAGCCATCGTTGCCGCCGGAAGAAGTGCGCCGCCGTTCGCCTCAGGTAGCGGAGCGCGACCATGTAGTAGAGCGCGCGAAAGATGCGCATGCGCAGATCGATGGCGCGGTCGCCGTAGACGTCGCCGGCAAGGATCGAGGTCATCGCCGGCTGCAGGCCGAATCTCTCGCTCGGATTCATGAACAGATGCTGGATCGCCGGCGTGGACATCCGGTAGATCAGCCATTCGAACGTCCGAAGGCCCCTGCGAACCCGGCGCTCGACCGCGTCGAGCTCTACGCGCCCCGCCGCCGGATCGGCAAGCGCGACGTCGATGGCGTCGGCGGCAAGAGCGGCGCTGTTCATCGCCAGGTGCACGCCGCTCGAGAAGACGGGATCGATGAAGGCGAAGGCATCGCCTGCCAGGAAGAAACGCTCGCCATGCATGCGCTCGGCAGCGTAGGAGTAGTTGCCGGTTGCCACCGCCGGCTCCAGCAGCCGCGCATCCTTCAGCCGCTGCGCAAGCGCAGGGCACAGGGCGATGGTTTCCAGGAGCAGCTGCGAGGTCGGCACCCGCCGCGAACGCAGATAGTAGGGCCAGCACACCGCGCCGACGCTTGTCGTGCCGTCGCTCAAGGGAATGAACCAGAACCATCCGTGCGCGAACCAGAAGATGCTGATGTTGCCCTCTGCCCTGCCGGGCAGTCTGCGGGCGCCGGTGAAGTGGCCGAAGATCGCGGTGCTGGCGTGCCTGGCATTGCGACGCTTCAGCTTCATGCGCGTGGCAAGCAGCGCATCGCGTCCCGACGCATCGATCACCCAGGAAGCGCGCCAGTAGCGGCGCAGGCCGTCGGGCTGGCGGACGTGAACGTCGGCGCCGCCATCCTGCGTCCGGACGTGAGTCACGCGGCAGCCTTCGTGGATGCTGGCGCCGCTGGCCGCGGCATTGCGCAGCAGCAGGTGGTCGAACTCCGACCGCCGCACCTGAAACGTCGAGGTCCAGGTCTTGTGCCACGCGTCGCCGAAATCGAACGTGACGGTGCGCTGGTCACCAGGGCGGATGAACTCGGCTCCGTACTTCGGGATTCCGATCCTGCGCACTTCCTCGAGCACGCCGAGACGTTCGAGCAGCGGCATGGTCGAGGGAAGCAGGGACTCGCCGATGTGGAAGCGCGGGTGCCGGTCCTTCTCGATCACCACGACGGATCGTCCGCGCGCGGCGAGCAGCGCCGCGGCAGTGGAGCCGGCCGGGCCGCCGCCGATCACCAGAACGTCGCACTTCTCAGTCATCGCCGCTGCACCAGGCCGGCGAACGTACCCGTGCGCGACAGCTCACGGAAGGAGAACACGGACGTATCGCGCGGCGTCGGCGTGCCGAACCGCCGTGTGATCGGGACGCTTGGTCGCGGCCGCACCGGCCCATCATGCGTGGCCTGCTTCACTGCGACAGCGGCCGAAATCAGGCGCCCGGATGCTGCAGCGTTTGCCGCGAGGCCTGATACGCCAGGCTGCGGCGGCCATTGCGGCTGCGCTCGGGCGGCAGCAGGCGGCGCCAGATCCGGTCGGTCCAGCCGTCCTCGTAGAAGCGAAAGTACGCCTTGTGAAAGACGTACTCGCCCGCGATCAGCACCGCGGCGACCAGGTAGGCGCCGAACCCGGTGTAGAGGGCCCAGCTTCCGGTCGAGGCCCGCAGCGCCAGGTACGTGTAGAGAACGGCATTGAACGCGAAGAACCCGCACCACACCATCGTGACCGCGCGAACATAGGGCAGCAGGAAATCCGGCAGTTCGCCGTGATGCGCCGCTCGCACGAAATGCTCGGCGAGCGTGGGCCCTCGCACCAGCGTGATGCCGAACGTCGCCAACAGCCATATCTGCGTGACGACGGGAAGCAGCTTGAGCGCCAGCGGACTGTCGAAGGCGAAGGCGGCCAGGGCGAAAGCGACGAGAACTCCAAAGCGCCGCAGCAGCAGCGGCAGCAGCTGGTGCGTGCGCAGGAAATTGACGACGATCGCCGCCAGGAGGAAGGCGACGATGGCGGTGGCGATCGACCGCGCGCTGGCCTGCTGCAGCGCCAGCCACATCAGGATCGGATAGAGGGCCAGCAGGCAGACGACGAGGACGTTGATCATGTCCGAGCGAGCTTCCCCGTCGGCGTCAGCGGCAGCGCTTCGACCACCTCGAACTTGCGCGGCACCATGTAGGCGGCAAGGCGCTGGCGGCAGTACGCGGTCAGCTCGCGCGCCGATGGTGCGTCGGCTCCCGGCGTCAGCACGATCTCGGCCGCCGGCAGCTCGCCGAGATGCGGGTGCACGGTGGCGAAGACGCGGCTCCTCTCGATGGCCGGATGCGCGTCCAGGACGGCTTCGACCTCTTCGCAGAAGAACTTCATGCCGGCCATGTTGATGCGCGCTGCGCGCCGGCCCACCAGATGCAGGTCGCCGTCGGCGTCGAACCAGCCCTGGTCGCCGGTGCGAAATCCGTCGGGCTGCAGGATCTGCGACGACGGAATCCACGGGTCCAGGTACGCGTCGAGCATGCCCGGACCGCGGATGCAGATCTCGCCGCTGCTCTGCGGACCGTCGCCCTTTGCGGGCGTTCCATCCTCGGCGCGCAGCCACACCTGGTAGGCGGGCTGCGGACGCCCCAGTGCTTCGGGCTTGGTGGCCGCGCTGGCCGTGTTCATCACCGGCAGGCCGGCCTCCATGATGCCGAGTGCCTGGACCACGGGCCGCCCGTAGCGCTGCGCGAACGTCTGCGCGACCTCGCTCCGCAGGCCTTCGGCCGTCGAGATGATCAGGCGCATGCTGTCGAGCCGGCGCGCCGAGGTTTCCTTGGCCAGCAGCTTCATGTGGTACGGCGACGCGTACAGCACCGTGGCCCGTTCGCGTTCGACGAGGTCGAGAACGGCAGGTGCCAGGGAGCTCCGCGGCAGCAGGATGGTCGCGCCGTAACGCAGGTACAGAAGGATGGAGACGACGAAGTGATGCGCCATCGGAAGCAGCCACAGCACGCGGTCGGCCGGTGTGATGGC
>DASPNH010000054.1:0-15342 GCA_035626675.1 Binatia bacterium | reverse complement strand
GTGCTGTTTGTCGTCGCTCAAGATGTTGCTCATGACCGCGCGAGGGCCTTTGCTCTCGCCGCCGCGTCAACATCCCGGAGTGCACTACACTGGCCGGTTTTGAGGTGTCGCTAACTGGCCGGATTTGGGTGTCGCCCGAGGTCTCCACAAGACGCCTGTGGTTGCTCTGGTAGAGCGCGGCGGGCGGGCGTTCGCTATGCCCATTGCCGACGTTACCCGCGCCAAGGTCGAGGAAATCATCAGCGGGCGTGTCTCGCGCCAGTGCCGGCTCCTCACGGACGCCGCGAACCACTTCAAGCGCCTCGGGGAGCAGTTCGAGGGCGGGCACGAAAGCGTCAACCACGGCGACGGCGAGTACGTCCGCAAGGTGGGCGACGACGTGATTACGACCAACGAAATCGAGGCTTACTTCGCCCTGCTAAAGCGCGGCATCGTTGGCGCGTTCCACCACGTCTCGAAAGAGCATATGCACCGGTACTGCAACGAGTTTTCCTTCCGTTGGTCGCATCGCAAGGTGAGCGACGCGGATCGCCTCGTGGTTGCGCTCAAGGCCGTGGAAGGCAAGCGGCTCACGTACAAGCAGCCATCGAACGCGGGCGCATAGAGCGGCAACGTCTGGCGAAGAAGCCCCGCGCTACAGCGGAGAATCCTCCTCGTCCTCGTCATCGCCGATGAGGTCGGCCGCGGTCGTGGCACCCGCGGCCTTCCCCTTGGCGGCCTTGCGCGCGCCCGGATACCACTCAGCCAAGCCCCACGTCTTGCCGACCCGGACGAACCTCTCAGGCTCCTGACGTTTGATGGCTGTATGGACCGTCGTCGTGAAATTCCGGGACGCAGTGGTGTAGCCACCGGCCTTAAGAGCCTCGCAGATTTGCGGCGTGCTCTGCGGCTTCTTCATGATGCCCAGCAATTTGGCCACGGCGTCAGCGCCCGACATACCGAAGAACGCATCTTCGGGAATGCTTGTGGGCGAGATCCGTCCAGTGGTGGCAGTACCGTTCGGGCTTCCCTCGGGAGCAGCGCCAGCGACGCCAGAGGCGATCATCTTGATCGCGGCAATCGCGGCATCCAATCGTGCGCGCTTCTCTTCCAAGTCGGCCAAAACGGCATGGTAGTCGATAGTCGCAACGTCTTCGCTCATTGCCGTTCCTCCCTGATTCTGGTACTTAAAACGCAGAGGCGGGACGCGACCCGAGGGACCTTCGTCCCCCGAGCCGCCCCCAGGTCGCACTATGGCGACCGATTGTGAGGCCACATAGGCTCACACCTCCCACACGGCGGTTTTCCGGTCTCAGGCGTAGCAGCAAGAGAGTCCGGGATTCCGCCGTCTCTCTATGTAGACCATATGCGGCGAACACCCGCAATCCCTCGAACGGCAAAATTCGCACGAACAACACACGCCACGGCAGCTGTGTTGCCCCGGCCGACCCGGGCAAACAGGCTGAGTTGCGGAACCTACATGTGTGGACTTGCAACCCGTTGCACGAAAAGCCGCTTGTAACGGCCACTTCGGGGCAGGACGGCGGCCTATGCCGAAGCAGTCATCGCGCCCTTCCTCAACACCGCGCTTGATGCCGCTCGGCCTGCACCATCTAGCCTTAGCGGATGTGCTCAAGAAGGCGTTGACGACAAGGGTCCCGCCGATGGTGTATAGCAAGCCAGCGAAAACACAGAAGAAGCGGCGAACGGCCCATTAGGCTGTTCATAACTTGCCGCGAAGGCACAGGGTCACCCCATATAGTGCCGTGGTGCGTCCGGCGCGTGCCGGGTTGCCGATGGAGTGCTACAGTCGGCCAGCCATGAAGAACGCGACCAAACCAGCGCCACGGGCCAAGGCCAAGCCAGCGCCGAAGCGCCCGCGCCTCAAGCCGCTCAGCCTGCATTCAGTCTCGCTCGATGATGCGCTTCGCAAGGCGCTGGGGACGCCCCTGCCGCCAGCTACTGCACCGAAAAAGACTACGACTTGATATTACGCGCTTCGATAGCGCCATTTTCCCGCACGTTGAAGCACATCGCTCCACTCACCTTGGATGCGTGCTTCTGTATGTCGGGGAACCACTTGCAGAAGCTTGATGCTTGGAGCCAGCGTGTCTTGTTCTGAAAGGCCGATGGCATGACGTACATCGGCCGCCCGCTACTCAGATAGATCTCCCGCAAGACCGGGTTCTTCGTGATGCGTCCGTCGCCTGAGAGGATTATCCAATCCCCGCTCCAGAGCTTCACGTCGCGCAACCACACGTCGTCGCCGGGGTCCTTGCCGTAGTGGTCGCGTACGCAGCGGATCGAATCAGGGTCCGCATCCGCCATAAGAACGAGCGCCCGCGCAAGATTGGGGGAGAACGTGTTATCGAGAAAGAAATTAAGCAGCGAGAGATTCTTCAAATCTCACTGCATCCTTAACGTCTCTGATATCGACCTCGTACCACTTCGACACGCGACGCAGCGAGCCCTCTGCCCGATATGAGCGATCCAGGATGCCGGTCTGCACCCCCTCCGAGCGCACAATCGGCACACCGAATGACCTTCGCGGGTCGATGACTACTCGCGTGCTACGGTTCAGTGGAAACCAGAGCACTGGTTTGTCATTCAAAAACTCTAGCCCATGGAGATAGGGCGATAGGACCGACCGAAAGCTTGTCTGGTTCCTGGCGATATCGAGCAGGATGTCGTCGTGCTCACGAGTCCCGGCGTCGTACATCATGGTACGGCCAATATTCTTGAAACGGCCACTGCAGAATGGATGCGTCGTTTCTAGTTCCCTTTGTCCCTGCTGGTGGGCGCGCCGCAACGCCTTCCACCCAACACGCCGGCGACGAAATTCCGCAATGCAGCGCGCTTCCTGAAGATCCAAAAAGCTCAGCGCGAGATTCCCGTCCATAATAGGCAACTCGCCCGCAAGCACTCTTTCTGAGGTGACGCGTTCGCCCTTCAGCTTGAACTCGTAACCGGAGAACCAGCGTCGCAAACGGCGCTGGCCGATTCGAGTCAGTCGGGAAGCGTCATTGATCGAATAGACCCCGAGTCCGATCAGCGACGAACCAATATCCTTCGGCATGAGCGCCGCACCTCCTAGCGCGTAGCCATCCATGATGGCGATTGCGATACTACAGGCTACGGTGTCCCCAATGCGACCTGCACCTCCCGGTGGCCCGCGCGCGTAACGCATCACGCCCGAATACTACCAGTAGCAGCGTGGTCCGTTAACCGGATAATTCCCTAATATTTTCGCTCCATGCTCGACGCTGCCGCGATCCTCCAGGCCGCGACTTCGCAGCCCAATCGCATTCCGATGGCCGGCGCCTCGATTGCAGCGGAGAGGTGCGCTTGGAGATCCGATCGCGAGCCGGGTGCGCGACCGGCGTTCGACCGCACAGGCCGCACGAGCACACCTGTGGGTCCACGCGCCGAGGCGGAAAAGGCAGATGCCGAAGCCTGCGAAGCGGCAGCTCTCGAGGTGCACTGTCGCCTGATCCAGGCGCAGATCGTCACTCAGCTCGTGACACGTGAACATTGGCGTCGGCTGGGCTTCCGTAGCCTGCACGACTTCACCGCCGAGCGTCTCGGTGTAACCGGACACAGCGTCCAAGAGGATGCTCGTATCGTCACCGCGCTCGCGGCACTGCCGCTTCTGCGCCAGGCGTTCGTCAGCAGAGCCATTCACTGGACACACCTTCGCTCGCTGGCCGGCATCACCACGCCTGCGACGGAGCGGGGTTGGCTGCGGTTCGCGCTGACCTCCACGACGAGGCGGCTGGCAGAGGCGGTAAAAGGAAAGCGTCGCGGCGCTCGCGCACCCGGCGACGAAGAAGGTCCAGATGCGTGCGCGTCGTGCGGCGCGGGTTCTGAGGCGGCGGCTGCGGCCGCCGGCAGGGAGACCACAAGTCCAAATGCGTGCGCGTCGTGCGGCGCGGCGAATCGTGGCGCCGAGGGCGCGATCTCAAGTCCAGATGCGTGCGCGTCGTGTGCGACGAATCTTGGCGGCGCGGGCGAGATCCCAAATGCAAATGCGTGCGAATCGTGCGGCGGTGCATCCTCGGCAGAAACGCGAGCTTGCGAATCGGCCGAGTCCGGCGGTTCCACGACGGCCGGTGACGACCCCGACGACCCCTTCGTCCGCTGGGTCATCACGGTCTCACGCGATGGTCGAAAGCTGTGGCGGATGCTGGGCGATCTCGCTTCGCGCATGTCCGGTGCCGACGTCCCTGCAAACCGCGTCGCCGAAGCGGTGGCAGCCGAAGCAATGAGCTGGCCGTATTGCGACCCGCCCAGCCCGCAGCTGCCGCCGCACGCTGCCCGGGCCAATCGCGAACAGGCCTTCATCCGTTACTTCGAAGCGCGTTTCGGTACTTCGGAAGGCTTCGATGGTCTCAGACCGCCGCCGAACGCGCGGATCGGAAAGCTCGACCGCCTGGCCGAAAATCTCGCTGAAGCCGACGCGTACGAAATCGACAACCGCCTGCGCATCGTGCGCAAGACGATGCAACGCATCGACGGTCAGCTGAGCGCCATCCTGCGCACCTTCGCCGACCGCAAGCTTCATCACCTGCTCGGCTTCGCCAACCTGCGTCTCTATGCCGAAGCACGCCTGGGCATCTGCGGCAGCAAGGCTCGCGCGTTGGTGCGACTCGAACGCGAGTGTCAGCGCAAGTCCCCCCTTCTCCTGGATGCGTATCGCAATGGCCGCGTCACCTGGCTGGCCTCGACCGCCCTGCTGCCGGTCATCAGCCGCCGTCATGAACACGCGTGGGTGGAGCGGGCAGAATCGGTAACGCTGCGGCGCCTGACCGCCGACGTCAGCTGGGCGCTCGACCGCGCCGACGACCGGCGCGGTGATTTCCTTCAGCCGCCGCCGCCCCTCGACCTCGACGTCACGGCCGACGCGATGGCTCGCATCGATGAGGCCGAGGTCCAAATGCGTGCGCAGACCACGAGCGACATTGGCAGCTTCAGTCGCCGCGTCGGCGCGCGAATCAGCATCGCGATTCCGACGAGCGTCGTCTCGCTCCTCGAAGACGCCATCGAGGGCTGCCGCCGCGCCATCGAGCCGCGCTGGAGGGCCTTCGAACGCATCCTCGCACACGCCTATCTGACCTGGATGTCGCTACCGGAGCACAAGAACCCCGTCTTCGCGCGTGACAGCTACCGCTGTCAGGTCCCGGGCTGTTCGCGCCGCGGCATGCTGCACGCTCATCACGTATGGTATCGCTCGCACGGCGGCCCCGACTTCACCTGGAACCTGGCCACCGTCTGCAACGATCATCACCGCGAGTACATCCACCGCGGTTACATCCGCGTCGAAGGCTGCGCGCCCGACGGCCTCGTCTGGGAGCTCGGATGCCGGCCGGGCCAGGAGCCGGTCATGAGACTGAGGGGCGATGTGTATCTGCGGAAATGAGCCGCCACGGGGTTCTTCGCGCACGTCTTCATGCCTCAGCGTCGAAGGCGCGCGATCAGCGCCCGTGCGGCCGCCGGCGCACGCTCCTTGGCTCCGTCGATGAAGAACAAGAACACGTCGCGCGGTTTATCCGGCGCCGGCGCCTTTGCCGCCGCCACGCGACGCCCCGGCGCGCCCAAGCTACGTCCTGGTCTCGCCGCTACCGCCCGCGCCTCCGCCACCTTGGCGTGCCCGCCGCCTGCATAGGTGAGACCCGCCGGCTCCTCGCCCGCCGACCACTCCTTGGCGATCCGGCACCAGCGCCCCAGCGACCTCGAGTCATACCCGGCCTCGATCTCCGCCCTCGCCTTCTGCAACCTGGCGTACACGAAGCTGCCCGTCCGATCCGCGATCTGCGGATACTGCTCCGCATCGGCAACCACGATCGCCACACGGGCCTTGCGCGCAATGGCGACGAACTCCGCGTTGCAGAAGCTCTCGTGCCGCGCCTCGAGCGCATGCCGCAGCCGCACGCCATCGATCGCGCGCGGCAGCAATGCGAGAAACGCGCGAATCTCGTCAGGGTCGAAACGCTTGGTCGGCATCAGCTGCCACAGGATCGGTCCCAGTGCCGGTCCCAGCTCGGTTACGCCCTGCGCGAAAAACCGCTGCATCGCTTCGGCACCGTCGGCAAGATTTCGTCGATTGGTGCAGATCCGCGACGCCTTGACGGTGAACACGAAGCCGCGCGGAACCGCTGCCGCCCAGCTCGCGAACGCACGCGGCGTCTGCAGCCGGTGATACGTCGCATTGATCTCGATGGCGGTCACCGCGCGGCTGGCGAACTCGAGCTCGCGCGAATGCGGCAGCTCGGGCGGATAGAAGACGCCGCGCCACGGCGGGTAGATCCACCCTCCGATACCGGTGAAGATCCTACCCTCGGCCATCACCCTGATGTCTCGGGATTACCCGACGCTGCGGTTGCACCGGCCACTCGCACCGGCCCGGCCACTCGCACCGGCCCCATCACTTGCGCCGCCCCCGCGCCGACTGCGCCCGCATTCGCAGTCGCCCGCCGCCGCGCGCCGCACTCAGATCGATTCGAGCTCGGCCTGCAGCGGCTCCACCGCGATCGAGGGCACGTCGGCCCACAGCGGCATCTGCTCGCGTGCGCGCGCCAGATCGTGCGGCGTGTCGATCTCCATCCAGCGGAAACCGTCGATGTTGACTCCCTGCACGTGCCCCTGTCCCGCCAGCAGGTCGATGGCCGACAGATACCAGCGGCCCTGGCCTCCGGGCCTGCGCACCACTTCGTCGAGAGCGTCGAGAAACATGTCGGGCCCTTTGCCGCGAAACAGGGAGACTCCGATGGCCTCGCCATCGACTATGTCGGGCGGCAGATCCTTGCCGATGCGCTGGACCTGCCCGCCGCGGCGCCACTGCACCTTCATGTCGTCGTGGTCGTAGCCTTCCTTGCATGCCACCGCGATGGACACCGGCGAGGGCGTGCTGTCGAGCAGACGGCCGATCACTCCAGGCTGGAAGAGAGTGTCGCCGTTCAGCAGCAGGAACTGCTGCGTCATCTCGGAACGGGCCGATAGGCAGCTGACCAGGTTGTCGCTGCGGTCGAAGAGAGGGTTATGAACGGTGACGCCGCGAAGCCCGGGAGGGCAGACCCTTCGAAGCTCGGCCTCCACCTGTGCGGCGCCGAAGCCTACGACGATCACCGCCTCTTCTACCCCCGCGCTGGCCAGGGCCTGAAGCTGGCTCTCCAGAATGGTCGGACCGTGCAGGGTCAAAAGACACTTGGGCCGGTCCGCCGTCAGCGGCAGTAGCCGGCGCCCCTGGCCGGCATTCAGAATGATCGCCCTCACCCGCCTTCCCCTTCCAATCGTTGTGACCGGGTCACTGAGGCAGAGGTGTACCCTCAGCGCGCCAGTCGTGCCAGTGCGGCACCGTCGGGAACGAAAGGTTGCGCATAGCGGGGGCGATGTCCGCCCGCGGGTCCGAACGCCTCCAGCCAGGGCGACATCGGACGTCCTTGAAGCCGGACGACCATCCCCTGGCACGTGCGCACGATGAGAATCAGCGTGGAAACCACGGTCCACACCGCCACGGCTGTCAGACCGGCGGCGGGATCGCCCACCATCACCGAGGCCGTCAGCAGGATGAGATTGGGATTGCGACGCCCGGTCACGAGGCGAAAGTAGGAGTCGAACGGCTGCCACGTGAACATCGAAAAGCCCGCGACCAGGTGCTTGAAGACGCCCTCGGCAATCCGGCCGGCCACATAGCCGGCCAGGATCCAGAGCAGTGTCGGCGTCAGCACCTCGAGATGCTGGATCCCGCCGACCACTCCCGCCCCCCAGGCTGCGTACCATAGCGGCGGATGGACGAGATCGGTCCCGTGATCCAGGTAATGCCCGAAGCGCGTGGAGGTGACCGTGACCCGAGCCAGCTTTCCGTCCACCGTGTCCAGGAACGTCATCAGCCATGCCGGCACCAGCCCGGCCGCGAAGTAGCCGTGTGCGAACAGCCAGGTAGCCGCGATCACCAGCGCAAGACCGGTGGTCGTCACGGCATTGGGAGTGATGCGGTAGCGCGTGCACCAGCGCACCACCTGCATGGCCGGCAGCGGCCAGACCCACTTCGTCACCAGGTCGGTGACGCCCTTGTACGATGCGGCGTAGAGATAGCTTTCGAGCTCGGCAACGCGCTCCCTGCGGATCGGCAGCAGCAGGGGACGATCGGCCTTGAGCACTCCGGCTACATAGCTCGAGCGAAGCTCGGCAGCGCTCTGACGCGTCACGCCCTCGAGATGCGGCGCCGGGCCGCCCTCCACCATCGCCTCCATCACAGCAGCCACGTGCGCGGCGGCAACGCACGCGGCAACCAGAACGGTGCGCCCTTCGCCATCGGCGGCTTCGAGCATCGTATCGGGGCCGGACAGCATCTGCTGCAGCGTGCGCTGGTCGAACAGGAAGTCTGCACGCAGGAGCAAGGCGCCATTGGATGCGATCGCCTCACGGTCGCGCCTGCAAAGAGCGCCATCTCCGCCGCCGATCGCACTGGCGATACCGGCTGCACGCAGCTGGCGCGTCAGCCGCTCCTCGCCCGTCAGTCCCCACAGACGCACGGCACAGCGTCCGATGATGACCGCGATGGGTATCTGCCCCGAAGGCTGGCGATTCTCCATACTCATCCTCGCGCGGGCACGGGCACGCCGGACTGCGACGCCGGCTCACGCAGCAGGCGGCGACCCACCACCTTCATCTCGTGGTTGAACTCGAAAACGATTGGCACGCAAGTCGGCACCTTGATGCTCTTGATGTCGTCGTCGTCGCGGCCGTCGAGGAGCTTGAGGAGACCACGCAGCACGTTCTTGTGGGAAACCATCAGCACGCTGCGCCCGCGCCGCAGCTGCGGAACCAGGTTCTGATGCCAGTACGGCACGAAGCGCTCGAACGTGTCCTGCAGGCTTTCCGACATCGGCAGCTCTTCGGGAGAGAGGTCGGCGTAGCGCGGATCGTTGCCCGGGAATCGCGGATCGTTCCGCGTCAGCGCCGGCGGCGCGCAGGTGAAACTTCTCTGGCAGCGCAGCACGCGCAGCCCGTAGCGCAGCACCGAACGCACCGGCCCCAATCCCTGCAGGGCGCCGTAATGTCGCTCGTTCAGACGCCAGCTCTCGTCCACGCGCACGTGCCCGAGCGACATCGTCTCGAGCACGATGCGCGCGGTATCGGTCGACCGGCGCAGGATCGACGACGAGCACGAATCGAAACGGTAGCCATGGGCCAGCAGCATGCGGCCGACGCGTTCGGCCTGAGCCGCGCCGGCCTCGGTCAGCGCCACGTCGGTCCACCCCTGGAACCGCCCGACGCGGTTCCATTCGCTCTGCCCGTGCCGCAGCAGCGTCAGCGTGCCGCCGCTCACGCGCGCTCACCGTTGCTACGGACTGCGGTAACTGGATCGGAACGGAGGCAATCGCCGGCACACCGAGCTTCGTCCCCTGACGACTGCTCGGGCGGCAAGCCGCTGGTCACGCACCCCACGTCACCGGTGGCGGAATCGGATCGGACGGAACCGCCGCTGGCGACAGGCGGCAGGCCGAGCAGAGCGCGCACGCGATCGGCGACCGCGGGCAGCTCGCGCAGCGGCGTCCTGCGCGACAGATCCATCGGCTCGCCGAACGCGCGCGCATGGCCGCCTTCGATCAAACCGCGGTGAAGCTCGGCGATGTTGCGCGGCGGCCTGACCACGCCGCTCTCGATCAGTCGTGCGCACGCGTACTCGAGTCCCTGCTGCGGCCGAACGGTTCCCTTGGCCTTGCGAACCTTCCTGGTCGCCCGGGCCACGATGCCGGCGCGCAGCTTGCGTATCGGTCCGCCTTCCACCCGTGGCACCGGATAGATGTAGAGCGGCCGGTCGGTGGCTGCGGCTTCGGCCAGCATCGACTCGCTGTCGGCCGTCACCACCAGCACGTCGGCGACGGCAAGCGCGCCCATGTAGGGATTGGCGCCATCGCCGCGCTTCCATTCGTAGAGGCGCACGTGTCCGGCTTCTCGCTCGACGGCGTTGCGCAGAGCGGCCGCCGCCTCCGCACCCGTTCGCGGGCTCGTGATGATGTAGAGGCTGCCGCCGTTGGCGCGCGTCCACGCGCAGACGTCGGCTGCCATGCGCGAAGCGGTCTCGGCATCGATGCTGTGCACGGCCGAGGATCCTCCCACCAGCAGCGCGACGTGCGGGGCGGGCTCGCCGGCGAACATGCCGTCCCATCGCTGGCGCGCCTGCGATAGCCGCGCATCGTCGATGGCGGTCAGCGGCGCCAGCGTCTCCATCCGCCGCGGGTGCACGGGACAACCGAAGAAACCGCACACTACGCTCAGGTCGAAGGCATCGGCGCGTGGATGCACGCCGCGCCGTCCCATCTGTACGATGCGCGTGCGGCCCTGGCTTCGCCGACCGATCCATCTGGCAACCGGCGAAACGGTGCGTCCGGTCGCGATGACGAGTTCGGGCCAGGGCGGCTCCAGCGGCTGGGAACGGCTGCGGTCCAGGCTCGAGAGACTCGCGCCGAGGATGCGATTGTCGAGCGCTTCGAGCCGGTTGAACGCGAGCTGCTTGATCTCGTAGGGAAAGCCGAGCGCGGCGGCCAGGCCCACCGATTGCGTGGTGTGCCCGAGCTTGTGATCGGCCAGGATCCAGACCCGCGGCGGCTGGCCACCGGCGCGCGGCCCGCCGCGGCGAACACGGACACGCGCAGGCGGTGCAGCGCCAGCGACCAGGCTCCACCGCACGCCGGGATGACGCGCAGCCGACTCGCTGACGATGTCGCTCCACCAGCCCTCGCTGCGCGCTCCGTCCTCGCCGTCATGCACCAGAGCATCTGTCGTCGACACTTCGAGATGAAGCGCGACCGCCGCGCGCTCGAACAGCGCATCGATCACCCACGCGACATCCTCGCGCGGAAGCAGCTCGAGATCGCGCCGGCAGACGACGAGATCCCACCGGCGAGCAGGAAGTGCGACATTCGGCGTCGCGCCCAGATCGAGCAGGCTCGCGGCTTGCGCGTCACCGCCAGCTGCGGCCGCCAGATCGGATCCTGCCGCGACCCCCTGCAGCGAATACTCGACGATGCTCGTCACCGTCTCCTCGCGAAGCGTCACTGCGAGCTCGCCGGAGACTTTCGGCGCGGCGCGATCCGCAGCGCGGTCGCGCCTGGTCTCGCGCATCGCAAGGAAGCGTGGGCTTGGCTGCTCGGCTCGAAAGACGTGCACACCGGCCAGGCGAGCCTGGCGCTCGAGTTCGAGCCAGACGTGCCCGACGGCATTGGGCTGATAGGCGAAGACTTCGGGGAAGGGCTGCCAGGGCTGCGAATGGATGGTCGTGTAGTGCAGGAGCCTGGACCAGCCCTGCCGGTATTCCTCGTCGCGGCAGTGCCAGGCGGCCGGCAGCGGACCCCACAGGCCGGGCACCGCGCGGGCCTTGGCCTCGATGGCCTTGCGACGCTCGCGGCGAACCTCGTCGATGCGCCACACCTTCCCCATGCGCGCACAGTCCATGACCATGACCGCCGTGTCCTTGTCGCTCAGCGCAAGGAAGCCGTGCTCGCCCATCTCGATGTCGAGCAGCGCCGCGGGATCGTCCAGATAGATCTGATCGACGTCGTTGTAGATGGCGCGGCCGGCGTTGCCGGCAAAGTGCGGAATCGCGAAGCGGTAGTTGGTGAAGCCGGTCAGCCAGCGGCTGCGGTCGAAGCCCTCCAGATCGCGCATCAGGTGGATCTCGTAGCGCCGCGCAGGATCACGCACACGCTCGACCGAATAGACGAAGACGCGCTCGGCGCGGTACTGGCCCGGCTCGGTGCCGACGAAGATGCGCACGGCGGCAAGCGGGCTCGGGGCGACTCCGGCCTTCGGCTCGAGCACGATGCGGTCGGGAGCGGAGCGGCGCCCCTGCGCGCGACCGACTCCTCGACCGAACATCTTTTCCTTGACGAGACTCCCCGAAAACAGGCCGAACATCGACGATCATCCCTGCGCGCCGACTCTCGTTCTTCGGCCGCGGCAGCGAGCGCATCTTAATCGGCAACTTGCGGCGTGGCGAGCGCGCGACTCTGCGCACGCTTCGCGCCGTCACCAAACGGGTTGACGGCCGGCGGCGCAAGCTATACGCCGCCACAGCCTCATGCGTCTTCTCCTTGTCTTCGGCCGCCGCTACCCGGGCCGCAGCCTCGTCATGCTCGTATGCCTGTTGCTGGCGGCCGTGGCCGAAGGCGTCGGCCTCTCCAGCATGCTTCCGCTGCTCGGCATGGTGACCGAGTCGCGCGGCGAGCCGTCCACTCTCGAGACCACCCTGCGCAGCGCGCTGGCCGGCCTCGGCCTGCAGCCCACCGTCAAGGTGCTGCTGGCCGTCATCATGACCGGCAGCATCGTCAAAGCCTTGCTGGTGCTGATCGCGCAGAAACAGGTGGGATACACCGTCGCGCACGTGGCGACCGATCTTCGCCTGGCGCTGCTCGAAGGCGTACTCGCGGCGCGTTGGCCCTACTACGTGCGCCAGCCCGTCGGCATGCTGTCCAACGCGTTTGCCACCGAAGCCACGCGCGCCTCCGACTGTTATCTGAACGGCGCGCTGATGGTCTCGACGGCCATCGAGACGCTGCTCTACATCACCATCGCCACGATGGTTTCGTGGCAGACCGCGCTCGCTTCGGCAGTGGTCGGCACGATTTCGGTCACCACGCTCGGACGCCTTGTGCGCAAGACCAAGCGGGCGGGCACCAAGCAGACGACGCTGATGCGCGCCGTGCTCGGACGCCTCTCCGACGTGCTCTACGCGGTCAAGCCGCTCAAGGCGATGGGACGCGAGACTCTGGTCGCGCCCCTGCTCGAAGGCGAGACCCAGCGGCTCAACCGCGTGTTCCAGCGCCAGGTCCTCGGCAAGGAAGCGGTGCGCGCGCTGCAGGAGCCGTTCATCGTCGTGTCGCTGGCAGCAGGGCTGTATGCGGCTACGCAGCTGTGGGAGCTGCAGCTGGACAGCGTCATCGTGCTGGCTCTGCTGTTCGCGCGCGCGCTGTTCTCGCTCAACAAGGTCCAGAAATTCTACCAGGCCATGACCACCAGCGAGAGCGCCTTCTGGGCCATCCGCCGCACCATCGCCGAGTCGCAGCAGGAAGCCGAGACCAACACCGGCACGCGCGCGCCCGACTTCCAGCGCTCCATCTCGCTGCGCGGCGTCGACTTCGCCTACGGCGAGCGTCCCATCCTGCAGGACGTCTCGCTGTCGATCGTTGCCGGAAACATCACGGCCGTGGTCGGGCCCTCCGGCGCCGGCAAGACCACCATCGCCGATCTGGTGCTCGGCCTGATGCGGCCGTCCAGCGGCGAGGTCTTTCTCGACGAAGTCCCGCTGGCCGCGATCGACGTCGCCGCGTGGCGGCACATGGTCGGCTACGTTCCGCAGGAAATGCTGCTGCTGCACGAGAGCGTGCGCATCAACGTGACGCTCGGCGACCCCGCTCTCTCGCAGGACGACGTCGTAGAGGCCCTCGAGGCCGCCGGCGCGTGGGAATTCGTCCAGCAATTGCCGCAGGGGATGGACACGCCGCTCGGCGAGCGCGGCGCACGCCTTTCGGGCGGCCAGCGCCAGCGGATCTCGATCGCGCGCGCGCTCGTGCACCGGCCGCGCCTCGTGATCCTGGACGAAGCTACCGCCGCGCTCGATCCGCGCAGCGAGGAAGAGATCTACGCTACGGTGCGCGCGCTGCGCGGCCGCACCACCATCCTGGCGATCTCGCACCAGCCGGCATTGCTGGCAGTAGCCGACCGCGTCTATCGATTGGAAGACGGACGCGTGGCCGAGCTCGACGGCATGGCGGGCGGCGCAGCGGAAGCTCAGCTGCAGCCGGCCTAGGCGTGCGGCGCGTACGCAGCCGCAGCCGGCGTCTCGGGTGCGCCCCGCAGCTGCGGCCAGCGTGCTTGTCCGCGCACACGCACCCTGCAGCGCGTCTCCTGCATCCTCAAGAAGTCCGCAGCGCCAGCAGACCGCCGACCAGCACGAACAGAACGTTCGCCGTCCACGCCGCGATGACCGGAGGCAACGCGCCGGCGTGTCCGGCAGAAACCGAAACTGCCTGCGTCAGCCAGTACAGGAACACGACGACGATGCCGGTGCCGATCTGCGACGTCATGCCGCCGCCGCGCCGCGAGCTGCGAAGCGCCAGCGGCAATCCGAGCAGCACCGTGATGACGCCCGACATCGGAAGCGCCAGCTTGAACTGCAGGTCGGTCTGGAACTCGGCCGGATCCAGGCCCTTGGCCTCCAGCACGCGAATGCGCTGGGCGAGTTGGACGTAGTTGAACTCGTCGGGCCGCGGCGTCTTGCGCCGGAATTCGGCGGGCGTTCCTACCAGCTCCAGATCGCCGCTGCCGAGAGGCCGGTAGGCAAAGCCGCCCTCGGGCGTAAAACTGCGAACGGTTCCCTCGCCGAGCTCCCAGCGGCCGCCCCGCCAGGCGGCGGTGGTCACCTCGACCAGGCGCGAGACGCGAAACGTGTCGTCGAGCTCGTGCAGCGTCACGCCGTGAAGCATCTCGCGCGTCGCATCGAAGTACTCGATCTTCAAAAACCCCTCGGGCAGCTGGAACCACAGCGAGGTCGCGTCGAGAAGACCGCGATCGCGCAGCCCCTTGATGCCGAGGTCCTTGACGTTGCGGGCGCGCGCGGCCGATGGCGGCACGATCGTCTCGTTCCACAGGAGGGTGACCACGCTGAGGATCAGGCTGGCGGCCAGCAGCGGCCGCGCCAGTCGAAACACGTTGACGCCGCAGCTCTGCAGCGCCAGCACCTCGTTGAATCGCACGAGAGAGCCCACGCTCAGCATCACCGCCAGCAGCGCGGCGGCGGGAAAGACCTCGACCAGAACCTCGGGGATGCGCAGGAAGAAGTAGGCCGCGACCATGCCGGCGCTGGAGTCGTACTGGACGAAATCGCCGATGCGGCCGAAGAACTGCACGACCAGCAGCAGGCCCACTCCGCTGGTCAGGCACAGCACGAAGACCTTCAGGTACAGGCCGACCAGGTAGCGGCCGAGCACGCTCAACGGGCGTCACCGCCGGCGGCGGTGCCTCGGGCGCCGCGCGGCACGGGCAAGGTTGCCGCACGGCCGGACCTGAAGGAGCCGGGCATGCGCGGACTTTAGATGTCGTCGCGAGGGCGTTTCAAACGCGGGGGCGCCGCCGGGTCCGATCCGACACAGCGCCAGCCCGCGACGGCGCGGCGGGCTGCGTGCCGCCGACCTCCGATTTTTCCACCGCCGCCGTCTTTACGATTGCGCCCGAGCGTGTTGAGGTCGTCGGCATCGCGCATCCTGCGCAAGCACAAGGAGATCGAGATGCTCACAGTAGGCGACAGGATTCCGGAGTTCGAGCTCAATTCGGTGGTCAGCACCGAGCCAGGAAAGGAGTTTC
>DASPNH010000053.1:0-2821 GCA_035626675.1 Binatia bacterium | reverse complement strand
ACCTTCCCTGATCGCGTCCGCGTACGGTCCGGACATGTCCATGGCGATCGCTTCGATCTTGTTCCTGTGATCCTCGGGGAGCGCGTCGAGGAGGCCTTCCAAGGCGGCCCGGGACCGTTCCTGCGCGACGTCGATCACGATGCGCTAATCGACGTCGCTCAGCACTGTCACCTACTGGTGGCGCTTCTGATAGGAGGGCTCGTCCGCGCAGCCTTGCGGCGGGTTCGCGGCGGCGACGGGAAATGCCTCACTCGACGGCGCGTCGCTTGAATCCGTCGACTTCGCCCAAGTCAGCCGAAGACGTTCGGCGACCGCCGAGACCGTCGCCTCATGCAGCCAATCGGTCGCCACCGCTTCGGACAACGCCGTGAACCTCGACCCGGGCTCCGCCCAAGGTACGGCCACCTGCTTGACGCCGTGCTCCGGTCACTCGACGCGGAACACATAGACCACCAAGACGGTGCGGAGCTGGCACGTGTCGAGATGCCGCGCCGTCGTTCACGACGGTCGTAACCCCGCTGCGAGGTCCGGCACTCGGGGCAGACGGTCGAATGTTCGGGCGACCAGACGATCCGCACGTGGACCTTGGACGCCTTCAGATTGAGGTCGACGTTCGTCAAAGGCGCGGTCCCGAGGATATGAGCGTAGAGGTCGCGGTCGTGCATGCCGCGACGGTATCCCACGACCCGGCCGGGCGATCCCGGATACCCACACGGAAGCCGGAAGCCCCTTTTTCTTCTGAATGTTTGCGAGACCGCCGCAGCTCCGATTGAAGGCACCTTTCGCCGAGACCCCAGGCCGGCGAGCCATCATGCGGTCCGAGCGGACGGAAAGCGTTCCGAGGACGTCGTGTGGTGCTGGTGAAAGCGACGGGTGAAGAAGCGACGCTTCGGCGCGGTCGCGGCGTCGACCGGAACCTTGTTCGCCCCCAGCGCGGTGTGCGCGTCTACAGATGCGCCGTCAATTGCCGGACGGCTGCGCCAACGGTGATTGCAGTCGCAATGGTCCTATTTCCCGCGGACCGGACGTCCGTTTCGATCACGGCTTCATCGGGCAAATCGCCGAGCTCTGAGCGTTACCAGAGTTTAGGTAAGCACCCTGCGAGCTGAGAACTTCCCACGTGTCTTCGGCTCGACGGAGCACGCAGTGGTGCGCCCGCAGGATCTCGGCGGCATGCACATCGCTGTATCGCGGCCGATGGTAATTACAAAGAGAGACAATGCGTCGATCAGCAAATGCGGCCGTCACTTGTCTCTCATAGTCCATGAAAGCGCCCCACTGTTTCCCGTCGCTGAGGTTGGGAACTTCGCCGGCAATACGAAGTCCTTCGTAGCCTCCGAGTAGCGCCCTTCGCTCCTCGTCGAGCCATACCTGAACCATCTCCGAGCCGTTCATTCCGGCGTCACCGTCGAACCGGGCATAGTCGAGAATGCGCAGACGACCGGTGAGAATCTCGCGACTCGAGTCCGGCCATTCCTTCGTGAGCGCCTGGTGCGCCTTTTCGGCGCACATCCGGTCCGAAACGGTCCACAGGCAGAGTTCGTTTCTTTTCAGACCCGTTGAAAAAAACGGCACGAGCGCGGCGACGAGCTGCTGCGCATCGGAATAGAGCTGGCACGCGTGCAAACCGTAGGGTACCTGCCTGATGCCCGGAAGCCCCAGCTCGGTAATGAACGACGGACTCATGGCATCAGCCGAGACGATCGCGCGCGCTGGTCACGAGCACGCACATGCAACCGGTTTCGCTCCATACGTGCTTATCGCGTCCGCCGGGCTCGCCGCGGTTGTAGTCGCCGGCATAGAGCTTGCGATAATCGATCCAAAGCTCTCCGTCCAAAAGGTGCAATTCCTCCAATCCGGCATGTGTATGAGCGGGGTACTCGCCGCCGGGAGCAAGTCGGACGAGCATTCCGACCGTGTCGTCGGCGGAGCCGATTTCGAGAACCTTGCACGCAATTCCAGGCGCGACGTCTCTCCATGCGGGCTCCGTCCAGTCGCGCACGGCCGGCGGCCTCGGCCCATCTTCGCACAGGTCGCCGATCCGCCGAATCACCCGCTCGCGCAGCGTTCCGCAGGGTCGCAGGAGATCCGTCGGCCACCACGAGAGTCGCTTCACAAGATCGCGAAACGTATTGAGCTCGCCGCGACAGGCACCGCAACCTTGGAGGTGCGCTTGCACCGCTCCAACCGAACCGCGCGGCAACGCGTCCAATGAGTATCCGGCGACTGATGCCGCCTCACGGCACATGGAGATGGCGCGCCCATCCCCCTTCAGGCGGCGCACCGCGGACAACAGGCATCCCAGCACGGTTTCGCGAGGCTTCCCGACCGCGTCTGCGAATTCCACGTAGCTACGTCCGGCGAAAAACGTGCCCTCGACGGCCGCACGTTCCTCAGGAAGCAAACCCGCAATCGACGCCGCCATCGCACTTGAAATCTGACGGCCCCCGGCAACATCGCTGGGGTGCGGACTTTGCAAGCCGAGCAGATCGTCGATCCAGTGGTCATCGGCAGACCGACGACTGACGGCGCGCAGGCGCTCGGTAACCCGGCGCCGGGCGAGGTTCATGATCCACGCGAGAGGCGATGGCCCAACTCTGCGAGCCGTCCGCGCAATACTCCAAGCGTCCGCGTAGACCTCGATCGTCAGCTCTTCGGCAAGACGGACGCTCGCGGTACGGCGCCGGAGGAGCGTGAAGACCGCCCGGTATGAGCGATCGTAAAGAGCATGTACGGCCGCCTGATCGCCGTCAGCGATCGATTGTACAAGACCGTCACAACCGCCTAAGGTGGTGATCTTACGGTAGTCCAAGACGTCGCC
>DASPNH010000052.1:0-10669 GCA_035626675.1 Binatia bacterium | reverse complement strand
AGAACTGCATCGCGCTGCGGAAGCGTTCCTCGCTCTCACCGAGCGATTCCTCCATCAGCTTGCGGTCGGTGACGTCGCGCCCCTCGGCGATGACGTAGATGAGGTTCCCGGCATCGTCGTAGGCAGGCTTGGTCGAGACATCCACGATCAGCCGTCCGCCGTCGCCGCGGTAGCCTTCGTGCTCCTCGCGTACGAACGTGCCGCGCGCAGCGGCCTCCGCACCCTGGCGCAGTCGATCGATCACGGCCTGGCTGGCGGGCCAGGGCACCTCCCAGAACTTCCGCCCCAGAACCTCGGTGTCGCTGGAGAGGCCACAGATGAAGAGCGCGGCCTGATTGATCTCGAGCACGGTGCAGTCTGCCGACAGCAGCACCGTGAACTGGAACATCGAGTCGAAGAGTGCGCGAAAACGCCGTTCCCCGTCCCGCAACGCCTCTTCCGCTTCCCGCGGGCCGCTTTTCGGCTTCGCCTGCACGCTTCAGTATCGCCGATGATGTCTCGCAATCGAAGCGTTTTCGTCGCGTCAGCGGCTCTGCATCCGGCTTCAGAAGCCGACGGCCTGGCCATCCTTGCGAGGCTCGCTGGCGGCCACGTAGCCTCCCTCGATGCGCTGGATGATCTGGGCCCCGCCGAACGTCCACGTCGCAGCGGTGGCGACGCCGTGACCCATCGCAACCAGCTCGTCGCGTACGTTTTCGCCTAGCGTTTCCTCCACGAGCACGCTGCCTGTGTCGGTCACCTGCCAGCGCGGCGCGTCGGCGGCGGCCTGCGGGTTCTGACCGTGTCCGAACATCCGCAGGACCATCTGCACGTGTCCCTGTGCCTGCATGGGGCCGCCCATGACGCCGAAAGCTGCCTCGGGCCTGCCGCTGCGCGAGGCCATCGCCGGGATGATCGTATGGAATGGCCGCTTTCGCGGACCCACACAGTTGGGATGTCCACGCTCCAGGACGAAGCCCGAGCCGCGATTCTGGAGGCTGATGCCGGTGCCGGGAACGACGATGCCGGAACCGAACGAGAAGTAGTTGGACTGGATGTAGGAGACCATCATGCCGCCCGCGTCGGCCGCGCAAAGGTAGACCGTGTCGCCGGTCCCGAGAGGTCCAGGCCTGGCATCACTGGCCCTTCGAGGGTCGATGCAGCGAGCGCGCTCGGCAAGATAGGCATCGCCCAGCAGGTCCTGGCTCGACACGCTCATGCAATCGGGGTCGGCCACCAGGCGGCGCACGTCTGCCAGCGCAAGCTTCATCGCCTCGATGGACAGATGCAGCCACGGCGCGCTGTCGATCTCATGCTCGAGCACGGGCGTGTGCGCGAGCATCTTCAGCGCCATCAGGGCCGCGATGCCCTGACCGTTGGGCGGAATCTCGTGGACGCGCACTCCGGCGAACTCGGCGGCAATGGGATCGACCCAGTCCGCGCGATGCTCCTCGAGATCGGACCGTGCCAGCGCGGCGCCGCATTCGGCGGCATGCGCTGCGAGCGCCTCTGCCAGTTCGCCGCGATAGAGGTCTTCGCCTTCGCTGGCCGCGATCCTCTCGAGGCTGCGTGCGAGGTCGGGCAGGCAGAAACGCTCGCCGGCCTTCGGCGCACGCCCGTGCGGCAGGAAGACGCGCGAGAATTCATCGAAGGCGCCGAAGATGCCGGCAACCAGCGCCCACTGCTCGGCCACCACCGGCGAGACCAGGAAGCCGTCGCGAGCATACCGGATGGCTGGCTCGAACAGCGCATCGAACGGAAGCTGGCCGAAACGCTTCGACAGTGCCGCCCACGCCGAGACCGCGCCCGGAACCGTCACCGAGTCCCAGCCCATGGCGGGCATCCGCTCGTGACCATCCATGCGTTCCCGCGTCATGGCCGCCGCAGAGCGTCCCGAAGCGTTGAGACCGTGCAGCTGGCTGTCGCTGGCAACGATCGCGAAAGCGTCGCTGCCTAGCCCGTTGTTGGTGGGCTCGACTACCGTCAGCGCGATCGCCGTTGCCAGCGCCGCGTCGAGGGCGTTTCCTCCGCGCGCGAGCATGGACAGCCCTGCCTGCGCGGCCAGCGGCTGGCTCGTCGCGACGACGTTGGATGCCAGAACCGGCATCCGGCGCGAAGGATACGGCATCTCCCATCCGGCGCCGCTCATGACATCGCCGTCGATGCATCGTCGCGCATCGGTACCGGCCGAGGCCGGCGCTCCATGCGATAGATCGTCGGGCCTTCGGGCATGGTCAGGGGTGCGACCACTTCGAAGCCGAAGCGCTCATAGTAGGGGACGTTCTCGATGCGCGATGCTTCCAGGTAGGCCAGGAGACCTTCGCGATCGCATCGGCGCAGGATGGGAAGCAGCAGGCTGCGCCCGACGCCGCTCTTCTGCTGGCGCGGATCGGTGCCAAGGATGGACAGATACCAGTGCGGGGACGTCGGATGCATCCCCACCATCGGCTTCATCCCGCGCGCGATCCGGCCGGCGCGCGCCCCGAAGACCGGCAGCACGCGCACCGCGAACTCGAGCAGCTCGCCGAACGAGGGCGAGGTCTCTCGCGGCGGGTCCCACAACGCGGCGCCGGCCACGTCGGCGGTGGTGAACACCTTGCCGTTGCGCAGATAGAGCGAAAGCACGCGCTCGAACAGCTTGCGCTGCCGGCGCCGGCGCGTGGAAGGATCGGGAAAGAGCCAGGTGTGAAATGGGTCGGTCGAGAACGCGCGCACCAGCACCTCGGCCAGTCGCTCGGCATCCTCCGGCATCGCCGCCCGCATTTCGCGCGCCAACATGGGCTCGCCCTTTATCTGCGACCCCAGCCAGCCGCTACCGGATGCTTTCCCCGTGGCCGCTGCGTGGTACACAGACGGGAAACTCGGGCCGCGCGCAGTGGCCAGTGCAAGGCGCCGGAGCGGCGAGCGAGCGAAGGCGTACGTCCCGTACTCCGGAGCCAGCGCCCGACCGGCCAATGCAGAAAATGGCTCGCGCCGCGCGGGCCCGCCGGGAGGCAAGTCATGGCAGTCGAACCAACCCGCGCCCTGGTTACGGGCGCCTCTTCCGGAATCGGCAAATCGTTCGCGACCGCGTTGGCCGCCCAAGGCTGCGATCTGATCCTGGTCGCCCGCAACCAGGAACGGCTCGAGGAACTGGCCGAAACCCTGCGCACCCGCCATGGACGCGAGGTCCAGGTCCTGGTGGCCGACCTCGAGAGCGAGCCTGACCTGGCCCGCGTCGAGGAGCTCTTGCGCACCGACACGCGCATCGACCTGCTCGTCAACAACGCCGGCTACGGCGTCACGGGCAGCTTCGCCGATCTTCCGATGGACCGTTCCAAGGGCCAGATCGACTGCAACATCGTGGCCCTGACCCGCCTGAGCCACGCCGCGCTCTCGCACATGAAGCCGAGTCGCCAGGGCGGCGTCATCAACATCGCCTCCGGCGCCGCCTTCCTGCCCACTCCGGCGCTTGCGGTCTACTCGGCGACCAAGGCTTATGTCGTCAACTTCAGCCTGGCCCTGGCCGAAGAGACGCGAGCGCTCGGTGTCCGCGTCCTGGTGGTGTGCCCGGGCTTTACCCGCACCGAGTTTCAGAGCCGCGCCCAGTACGACACCAGCGCCCTGCCCTCCTTCGTCTGGCAGACCGCCGACGACGTGGTCCTGGAGTCGCTGGCCGCATACCGGAAGGGCCAGGCGATGTTGGTGCCCGGCATGCAGAATCGGGTCACGATGGCGTTGACCAATCTGATCCCGAAAACGCTTCTCGTGTCGCTCGCCGGACGCTTCAGCCGACAGCCGGCAGCATGAGCGTCGCCCATTCGACTTCGCGTTGCGCCTGACATACCCGGCCCAGGTTTGGCGGAGGGCCGTGGTGGGGACAAGACGGCAGAGCCTGCAGTTTCGTCCGTACGTGCACCCGGCAATCTGTGCTCGTGCCATCCCGAGACCGCTCCGGAGCAGTCCGCTGCTCTTGAGACAGGGTGGACGCGGGCGTAGGCTGCGCGCGCTCGCCGCATCGTAAGAAAGACATGGGATGACAAGGGCTTCCGAAGCCGTGGGGTCGCGTCTTGCGAGCCTTGCGCGGCGGGTTTCGAAGTTCTTCTTCCGGACGGCGCCGCTCAGGCGAAGCATCCGGATAGCAACGGAACGTCAGGCAGGAACAGGAAAAAGGAACGTCGATGGCGATCGATTACGAGGTCCCCTCAGACAAGCGGCTGCTCTACTGGCTCGGCGACAAGCTGATCGACTACCGGCATCCGGTTTCGATCCTCGTCCTCGTGATCACCGGGCTCTTTGCGTACTGGAGCTTCCAGCTCCAGCTCGTGACCAGCTTCGGAGAGCTGCTGCCGCAGACCCACCCGTACGTCCAGATCCATAACAAGTACGCAAAGGACTTCGGGGGCGCCAACAACATCGTGATGATGATGGAGGTGGAAGAAGGCCACCTCTTCAACGTCGAAAACCTCGCGCAGATCTACCTGATGACCGAGGAGATCGACAAGGTCTACGGCGTCAATCACAACCAGATCGACTCGATCGGCCATCGCACCACCCGTCACCTTCGAGTGGCGGCCGCCGGAACCCTGCGTTCCGAGCCGATCATGGTCGACCTGCCGCGCAACGAGACGGAAGCCGCCGACATCCGGCGCATCGTCCACAGCTCCGAGAATGTCTTCGGCATCCTGGTCTCCCTGGATGATCGCGCCGCCATCATTCGCGCGAACTTCATCGAGGGACGCCTCGACTACCGGCGAATCTTCGAGGAGATGAACGAGCGCGTCATCCGGCCCTTCACCGACGGCTGGATGGGCGCCGCGTTGGAGGAGGTCGACCCGGACCGTGCCGAAGCCTTCGGCGTCGAAAAGGGCAAGGGCGTCCTGGTGGCCAGGCTGTTCCCGGACAGCGTGGCGGGCGCGGCGGGCCTCAAACAGGACGACGTCATCACCAAGGTCAACGGCGTCGAAGTCACCAGGCGGTGGGAAGTCAGCAACGCCATCGCCGCCAAGAACCCCGCCGGCGTGCAGATCGACTACCTGCGCGGCGGCAAGCCGGCCAACCTGACGGTTCAGGGCGGCGGCTCCGACATCAAGCTGTGGGTTGCCGGTGAGCCCCGCCTCTACGGCTGGGTCTACAGCTACGCCGGCGACGTGTTCTTCATCCTGGTCATCACCTACTGCATCGAGTGGGTCCTGCGCTGGATGTACTTCCATGACTGGCGAGGCGCGCTGCGGCCCACCATCACCGGACTGATCGCGGCCTTCTGGGGCCTCGGATTCATTTACCTCATCGGCCTGGCGCTGGATCCGCTCATGCTCGTGATGCCGTTCCTGATCACGGCCCGTGCAGTCAGCCACGCCATCCAGATGCACGACCGGTATTACGAAGAGTTCGAGAAGTGCGGCTGGAACAAACGCCGCGCCATCGTCGCCTCTTTCGCCGAGCTTTTCGTGCCGACGTTCTCGGGCGTGGTCACCGACGCCATCGGCGTTCTGGTCATCCTGCTGGTGCCGGTGCTGATGCTGCAGAAGCTGGCGCTGACGGCCTCGTGGTGGATTCTGGCCATCACCGTCTCCGAGATGCTCCTGAACCCGATCGTCTACTACTACCTGAAGGCTCCCGAGCCGGAGCTGGTCATGCTGCGCGAGCGCGGCGCGTTCCGGTACTACACCGAGCGCTTCGTCGACAAGCTGCTGACGCCCATGGGACGGCGCGTGACGATCATCGGCTGGGTCGTGGCCATGGCGATCGCCGGCTACAACCTGCAGGGCCTGCAGATCGGTGATCCGGGCTCGGCCTCGCCTCTGCTGTTCGAGGACTCTCCCTACAACCGTTCGCACGGAGCCATTCAGGGCAAGTTCGGTGGCGTCGAGCCGCTCATCATCGTGGCCGAAGGCTACGACAAGAACGCCATGAAGGACCCGCAGACGCTCAAGACGATGGAGAGCTTCCAGCGCTATCTGGAGCGTGACCCGAGCGTCGGCTACAGCTTCTCGCTCTCGGACATCCTGCGCGCCGTCAACTCGGTGTTCCACGAGCTGGAACCGAAGTGGGGCGTGATCCCGGCCAACTGGGTCGACATCGGCGGTCTGTTCTTCATCTTCTTCTCCGGGTCCCCGCCCACCGAGACTGCCAAGTACGTCTCGACCGATTACGCCACCGCGCACGTGACTTTCTTCTGCCGCGACCACAAAGGCAGCAACATCCGCCGCGTCATCGGGCGAGCCAAGGAGTTCATCACTGGCGCCCAGCTCGACGACATGGGCGTCGAGGTGGCCGAAGAGGACGGAAAGGTCGTGGTCAAGGGCGCGCTCGACGAGCCCGCCTACATCAAGGCCGGCTCGACCTGGCAGGGCACGCGCCTGAGCATGGGTGAGAAGAAGGAAGGTCCCTTCAAGCCCGGCGACCGCATCATCGGCATCGGCGACCACGAAGTCACCGACATGCACAGCCTGGAAGAGGCGCTGCAGGACGAGACTGCGCAATCCAAGAGCATCGCGGTCAAGGTCGACCGCGGCGGTCAGACCGTGGAGGCCACCGTTGCACCGCCCTGGAAGGCGCAGTTCAAGCTGGCCGGCGGCCTGATCGGCGTGCTCGCGGCGGCCAACGAGGAAATCCTCCGCAACGACCTGCTGATGAACTTCCTCGGCTTCTTCACGATCTGGATCATCCTGCTGTTCACCTACCGGTCCTTCCGCTGCGGACTGTACCTGCTGGCTCCGATGGTCTGCTCCAACGTCATCTGCAACGCGGTGATGTCGCTGCAGGGCACCGGCATCAACATCCACACGCTGCCGCTGGTGACCGTGGGCGTGGGCTTCGGCGTGGACTACGGCATGTACATGGTCAGCCGCATCATCGAGGAGATCCGGGTCCGCAACGACATCGTCGACTCCACCCGCGAGGCGATGGTGACCACGGGCAAGGCCATCACCTTCACTGCGGTGACGATGGTGGTGTCGACGTCGTTCTGGATCAGCTCCGAGATCCGCTTCAACGCCGAGATGGGCCTGCTCCTGGCCATCTGGATGGGCATCGGCTACGTCGGCGCCCAGACGCTGCTGCCGGTCCTGCTCGTGACGATGAAGCCCGCCTTCATCATGCGCGAAGCCGGCAAGCCGCCCGAGAGCGTCGCCGCCATCGGCACGAAGTAGCCCGGCGGCCACTGGCCGCCGAAAACCAAAGGGCTGGCCCGAAAGGCCAGCCCTTTTTTTTGGGGATATCCGGGACTTGACACCGGGGAAGTCCGCGCTAAATCCGGCCCAAGGTGAATCCTACGACACTCCTGTCGGCGGTGGTGGACTGGTAGAGCGGTGGGCATGGCGAATCCTATGGACTGGCTGCGGCGTCACGGGCGCTGGACCGCGGGTTTGGTGGTTCCCGTCGTGACTTGGGCGGTAAAGACGTTCTACCCCGACGCGATCGTGCAGGTTGTTGACTGGTTGTGGACAGGGCGCGCCCGGGAATTCTTGGAATCGCCGTGGGGTCAACAGCAGATCGACATGTGGACAGCCGCGCTTTGCGTGTTGATACTAGCCGTCGCCTTCCTACCTGAGTTGGTCGCCGTGCCTGACCGCATCAAGGCTTACCTACAGCGCGCCGATTCTCCGCCTCCCGCGCCGTCCAGTGGTGTCACCAAGACCACGCTAGCTGGCTCCGCCGCGTCGGAGGCGTCGGCGCTTCGCAGGGATATCGAGATGTGGCTGGCGGAATCGCTTGAGGGTCGCGCTAGGCACACGGGCGACCCCGGCAACTACGAGAGGACGTGCGCGCAAGCCGCGCGCCTAAGGTTTGCGGATCGGGTTAGCGGCGTAGTCACTCACGCCGAAGTGTTTTACTACGCCGCCGGCGAGATGATTGCAGAACTTTTGCGCGAGCGTGTTCGCAATGCGCGGGATTTCAACGCATTCACGGAGTTGGTCGACTCTCTCGGCGCGCTGGCGTCCGTGTTCAGCGGATACACTACAACGGAAGATTTCCTTCAACACGAGGAGCGCCGTGGTCGGCTTCGCCGCATCTCATAACGCGAGCGCGGGCTACGGCTTCTTTGAAGTCATAAGCGCCTGCATCGCCTCATCGAACGTGAGCGGCGCCAACGAGAGTGGCTTAAGCCTCTCGGGCGGCTTCTCTCTACCAAGTTTAGCCTTAGTTGCTGGAACGCGGGGCTTTGTCTTTTTGGTCGGCTTTCGGGCCACGGCCGCGTCCTCAGCATCCTGCTACGATCGCGTCGAAGATGGCGCGGTCGTTGCGGCGGTTAAACCGGAACGAGAACTCGTTCAGGTACAGCGGCAAGTAATCCTTGCTGACGTGGTGGAAGCTTCCGACGATGCCGCGCTTCAGCAGCGCCCAGAACGAATCCAGGTTGGCGGTGTGAACGACGCCGTAGACGCCCTTGCGGACGTACTCGCCGCCGCTGTGGGTGACGGCCTCGTGCTTGTAGCCCTTGCTGCCAAGCTTGGCGTAGCCGGAGTGTTCGTCGGTGGCCAGAAGGGAGACGCGCTCACTGACGGTCTCACTGACGAACTTCTCCATCGTCTTGCGGTCGGCGCGCTCGATAAGCTTGCAGACGACGTTGCCCTTGCGCGAGATCGCGCCGATGACAGTCACCTTGCCGCTTTCCGAGCGACGGTCCAGGCGCTTGCGGTCCTTCGCGTGGCGGTTGGTGGAGCGACCGCCGATGTAGGTCTCGTCAACCTCGACCTCGCCCATCAGTTTGCCGAACGTGCCGTCCTGCATCGCGGCACGGATGCGGTGGCACATGTACCACGCGGTCTCGTAGCTGCCCGTGCCGATCATGCGGTGGACCTGGAGGGCGCTGACGCCCTTCTTGGACTGGCACATCAGGAAGATGGCGTGGAACCACGTCCGAAGCTTGATGTTCGTGTTCTCGAAGATCGTTCCCGCAATGGGCGAGAAGCGGTAGCCGTTGGGGTTGCAGGCCTTGCAGGACCAGCGGTGCGCCGCCTTCAGCTTGTAGACCTTGGCGTTGCCGCAGCGCGGGCAGGCCACGCCATCGGCCCAGCGCATAGAGACGAGGTAGTCCAGGCAGGCGGTTTCGGTCGGGAAGCGTTTTTCCAGTTCGCGGAACGTCATGGAGGGAATATGGACCCGTTTTGGGTTGGTGTCAAGTCCCGGATAATCCCCTTTTTTTTGCGACTGCCGCAATCGGGACGAGAATGGCTGGACGTTGAAAAGCCTGAAGGCGACGGTCATCGACTGGACATGACGGAAGGGATCCGCCGCGGTGGCACGCCGTTGCCGCGCACTGGAACCACGAGCTGTCGCCGGAGGCACTCGAGCGGATCCGCCCGCGGATGATCAGCGTTCCCGGGTGCCCCGACTCCCGCTAGTCGATGCAGGGCGACGCCACATCGAAGACATTCCCTCTCCAGCGCGCGAGCCTGCACCCGGTGCCGTCGTACATGTCGATGTGGTCGTTGCCTGTGGCCACGTTGCTCAGGAGTTTGCCCGCTGCGCTTTGGAGACGGATCCCGGCCACCGCATTGCCGTCCGTGAGATTGCGGCGGGCGCGGACCACCCCTGCCTCGAGGAGAATTCCGCTGGCTTCGTTCCCGTTCGCCGTGTTTCGAGTCAGGCGGACACGGCTATCCCCGGAGCCGACCCGTATTCCGAAGCGGCCGTTGTAATTGGCGGTGCAATTCGCGACGGCGCTTTTACCGTCGGCGTACACGACGATGCCATCATCGACGTTGTGCTCCGCAACGACGTTGTGCAGGGCCGCAGCGGAAGAGGCGATGACGCCGTGCATGCCGTTGCCCGATGCAGTCGAGTCGACCAGTGTGCGGCCCAGCGATCGCGAACCCGTTCTGTGCATTGTCACTCGAGGCGCAACTGCTGCTGAGCTCGCCGTAGAGAACGATCCCCGTGTGCGAGCTATTGGTCGCCGTGCTTTCGACGCAGTTGCCGACGATCAGGCCGCTGCCGTTTCCATCGGCAACGATCTGCTGCGCCGTCACGCTGGCGCCAGCGATGCCTGCGGTGCAGCCACTGGCGGTGCCATTCCTGACCGTGATCGGGTTGGTCACCGAGTTGGCATCGACGCCGTAGCGCTCGGCCGCATTGGAGGCGCACGAAACGGTGTGACCACCGAGGTCGACCGCGATGGTGCCATCGGCGACCACCAGTGCCGTGCCGGCACACGGACCAACGTCGCCGTCGAGCACGACGGTTTGTCCCGGTCCGCCCACGGTGGAGCCGCAGGCGGGAGCCGCGGCCGCGGGACCAGCGGCGGGTGAGCGCGAAGGCAGCGAAAGCGGTCAGGGACATGAGCGTGACGTTCAGGGGACCTCCTCGGCGGGTACGCCGGTATCGATTCGGAGTGGCCTGCACCCTATCGAGGCGGCTGGCAATGGCCTTTCTCATCTGGGGCGGGGGTGGGCCCGGCGGCGCGCCGCGGCGCGAGGGCCACGGGCGTGCGCCCAGCCTTCGGCGAGGACCGAACGACGGCGCTGCGCCTGGTTCCGGATGCAATGCGCGCGCTGGCTGAAGGCGGAAAGCGAAGGCGGCGCCGCAACGGGCGCCGCCTTCGCAAGAATCAGGGCAGCTTGGCGATGGTCTTGGTGCCGGTCGACTTGATCACCGGCATGTCCCCACTGGTCCAGCACTGACCGTCGCTGGACCGCATGGTGACGGTGACGCTGTCGTGGGCAGCCAGCGGAAGCGCAGGCAGCAGGTCGCCGCCTCCCTTCAA
>DASPNH010000051.1:0-5124 GCA_035626675.1 Binatia bacterium | reverse complement strand
GGAACTGGAAAATGCGCACTTGCTTGGGTTCATGGACACCAATCCCGCACCGGGCAGCACACGTCTTCCCCCTGACGGGCCTCTATATGGCGAACGTACCCACTGATGCCAGCGAAATGGAGCGCCTGCACGCATTTGCGGTCGACCGGGAACGGCGCAGGCGCGGTCACGCGACGGCGAGCGCAGATGGAGCTCCGGCTTGGCACAGCCGCGGATCGCTCGCTAGTTGCTGCACGTAGCGGATATCGCCTGTAGCCTGGGCTGGTGAGCACCAGCGAAATCCTCGACGACAGCGCGTCGGCATCCTTCGAGACGCCCGAAGCGTTCCTGACCCAGTCGCACCTGTTCCACCTCGGAGGCCTGACCACCGAGCGCCAGCATCCGCGCACCACACATCTGTCGGACTGGGCGGCCGGCGATCTCGCCCACGCTCTCGCCGTGATCCAACGCTGCGAGCTGGAGGCTCTCGGTGCCCTGACCCGGTACAGCGACGAGCTGGAGCTGCTGCGCGCCAAGATGCAGCGCGCGCTGCGCGAGGATCGCAACGTCTATCTCGGAGGCTGCGGCGCCACCGGGCGCCTGGCGATCTCGCTGGAATATCTGTGGCGAGAGGCCACCATGTCCGAAGGGCGGACCCAGGATCTGCAGCGCGTTCGCGGTTTCACGGCGGGCGGCGACCTCGCGCTGGTTCGGTCGGTCGAGAGCTTCGAGGATTATCCGGCGTTCGGCGCACGCCAGCTCGACGGCCTCGGATACACGGCGCGTGACTTGATGGTCGGCATCACCGAGGGAGGCGAGACTCCTTTCGTCATCGGTGCCACCGAGCACGCGGCCGAAATGGCCGAGCTTCGGCCTTCGTTCCTGTTCTGCAATCCGGTCTCCGATCTGGTCGCCCAGGTCGTACGCTCCAAGCGCGTGCTCGAGAATCCCCGCATCGACTCGCTGAGCCTGTGCGTGGGACCGATGCTGCTGTCGGGGAGCACGCGGCTGGAAGCGAGCACCGTGCTGATGCTGGCGGCAGGCCTGGCCCTTCTTCCGGACGAGCAGTCCGAGCCTGTGGCGGCGCGTCTGCAGCGGCTTGGCGAGGCCATCGAGACCACGGACTTCGGCGCGCTGGCACCATTCATCGAGCGCGAGTCCGACGCGTTCCTTGCGGGCGACCAGATCCTCTATGAGTCACGCGCCTATGCGATCACGATCCTGACCGATACCACCGAGCGCCACCCGACCTTCAACATTGCCGCGTTCGAGAACGTCCACGACGACGACGCACCGCTGTCGGAGGCGTATTTCGTCTTTCCGGGGAGCACCACGGTGGAGCAGTCGTGGCAGGGTCTGCTGGCCAGGCCGCCGCGCGCGCTGGACTGGCACGGCTACGAGAACCGCGTGGGCCTGGAGCGTCTGTACGGCTACGACTTCAGCGAGAATGCGCGCCAGCGCCGCGTTTCGATGGCGCCGCCAGGAACGCGCGTGCATCCGTTCGTCATCGAGCGCCAGGAACAGGCGATCGCGTGGAGGCTGGACGAGCTGTCGATGCAGCTGCCGATCTCTGGACTGTCGCCGCTGCTGCAGCACATCCTGCTGAAGGTCCTGCTCAACACGCACTCGACGCTGATGATGGGCCGCTGCGGCCGTTATCAGGGAAACGTCATGACCTGGGTCCGTCCGACCAACGGAAAGCTCATCGACCGCGCCATCCGCTACGTCCAGTATCTGCTGAACACCTACACGCGCTGCCGCCCCAGCTACGAAGAAATCTGCCGCGACCTCTTCGCCGCCATGCAAACGCTGACTCCGGAAGAATCCGTAGTCCTCAAAACCGTCGAACGCATCACCGACCGAGAACATGACCACCTGACCCTCCCCCAACCCGCACCACCAGAACGCTACGCCGCCACCAGCGAGTAAGGCGAGCCAGCGGCCCGACGTACGAGCCGAAACGACGAACACGCCGTCCACGCCCGCAAGAACCGCGGATTGCGTCGATGCATTCTTCGACCCAGCACGACCCGAGGCTGCGCGGAGTGCCGCGAATGCCAGATGCGCGGCGAGGCGTGGGCGTAGGCGGGCTGGAGGCCCGCTCGGGGCTCGCTTCAGCCGCGCAACGAAGCAGGGGCGGTGCCATGCGCGGCCGAGCGTCTAGTCGCCCCTCTGCTTGCCCTTCGCCATCAGATTCAACTGCGTCATCGACATCGGCGGCGAGTTGTACACGTCGGCTACGAACGCGCTGCACAGCAGCGCCTTGCCGGTCGACACGATGCGCGCCGAGCCGAGGCTGAGGAACATGTCGACCGCAGTCAGCGGTTGCGTGGAGAAGAACGAGGATTGCACCTTGTTCTGCGTCGAGAACAGGACCGTCTCCCCCGGCGCGATGCTGACCGATACCGACGAGGCGTCGTTGCAGGCATCGCCGCCGCCCTCGGTGAACAGCTCGACGCTGACCAGGACGCTGAGGGTCGAGGGGTTGGTGCACGAGAAGAACGTTCCGAGGCCGGCTGCGCTGACCACGCCGGAGACGGAATAGATGTGATTGGACTTCTGTCCCTGGAGCAACGGCAGAGGGCTGTCGAGGACGCCGGCTACGGCTGTTGCAGGTAGCAGCACGAGTGAGGCCGAAGCGATGACGGTACGAATGATCTTCATGGCTCCACCTCAGTACAACAGGTTGGCGAGCGGGCTGACCACGCCGCCGGTTGCCGCGCCGATCTCGCCCCCGCCCGTGGCATCCACGATGGTTCCGTAGGAGCTGGCCGCGTCGATACTGAACGCGGGCACGCCGCCCGGCACGCTGACCGCGTTGCGGACGACCGTGCAGCGCGACGTTCCCGCCGAAATCGTCACAGCCGTGCTGCTCACGCAGATGTTGTTGCCGTCCACCATCACGCTCTCGGCCGGCGATAGGACCAGTACACCGGCTGCTCCACCGGCGACGTGGTTCTCCTCGACGTTGCAGCGCGACCCGGTGACGGTGATGGCCGTTCCCGGGCACGACGCGAAGTCGTTCTCTGCCACCACGCTGCCGGTGCCGATGACGACGCCGCGGACATTGACGAGGCGATTGCCGATGACGACGCCGCCCTGATCGATGGTGATCCCGGTGCCCAGGTTGTTGATCGCGAAGTTGTCTTCCATGACGGCCGGACCCGGCGAGTAGAAGCACCCTCCGCCACTGTCCACGCTCAGGCATTCCTCGATGATCCCGTTGCTGCCGACCGCCACGCGGCCATTGGCGCAGCTCAGAACGTTGCAATCGTCGACGGTACCACCGCCGCCGAGCAGACAGACGCCCGAAGCGCCGCCGCTGCACAGCGAGAACCAGCACTCTTCGACGTAGCAATGCGAGGAAAGAGAGAATTCGATGCAGGTGTTCGGCCACTCGCTGAACCCTGCGTCGTAGACGCCGATGGCTCGCTGCGGGCTGGGCGTGACGATGCACGCACCGGTGTTGGGCACGCCGAAGAAGGTGAACCCGTCGCACTCGATCTCGACTTCGTCGGCCAGTACTTCGATGCAGGCCAGGCCGGCAACGCCGGTGACGTTTCCTGTCAAGTAGTAGACGCCCGGCGCGGTGATGGAGAATTGCGCGGTGACCGAGCTCGGCAGGCTCGTGATCGGTGTGCGGGCTTCGGCAAGGCCTTCGTCTTCGCGCGCGATCTTGTCGTAGAGGTCGCGCATGGTGGGCCCTGTAGGAGAGAGCGGACCCGAAGCTGCGCACGACCCGGCCTGGGCAGCAGTACGGGTAAGCGCCAGGGCACCTGCTGCTCCGAGGCCGGCAAGCAGCATTCGGCGGTCACGGTTGAATGCCATGATCCCTCCCTCTTTCTGTTCGAGCGGAGAACGCTCGATGCTGTGCGCGACGTCACCGGTGTCTGAGGTGCTCACGCCTGCCAGGAGCGGCAGTAGCGCGGCTCTAGACCCACGGTCGGATCGGGGTCAATGGAGGCGGAGGGATTTCGCGACAATCACCGCAATTCGAACGCGCGTTCAGCACTGGCGGTTGGAGACGATGCGGGCATCTTCCGACGAGCCAGACATCGCGTGAGGCGAGCAGAGCCCGCCGCGATACGTCGCGGCGGGCTGTCGCGATGATCCGGACCTTCGATTGTGTCAGGCGGCGTGACGCTGATCGCGTAGTGCGCCGGCCTCGGTGGGCGACAATGCCGGCCACAGGTTCTCGCCGCGCAACGCCGCCACTTTGGCGAGACACAATGCCCCGACTGCCATGACGAGGTCACGGACGGCCACGTCGACAATGCCCACCGTCACCAGATTGACGACGATCACGGCCAGCCAGCCGGCCACGATGTAGCCTCCGAGACGGGCGCCGCCGGCGAGCACGAGTATTCCCGCCGCAATCTCGATCACTCCTGCCGTGTGCAACAGGCTGGTCGCCGACAAAGGAACCATGCTGGCGATCGCGGGACTGAGGTATTTGTCCCAGTCGGTCAGGATTCCGGCGAACTTGTCGAAACCGGCGATCACCGGCACCAGGCCGTACGACAGGCGCAACGGCCAGTAGATGGATGAAAGGTCGCAACTTTCCGGTTCGTGCGTGGACATCGCTTCTTCGTCTCCTTGCGGGGCTGTTGCATGGCGAACCTTAAGGCCGACCGCGCGGCCACCGTACCCTGAAGACCGGCGAAGCGCGGATTCGTGACAGAAAATGCGGCGGGTGAGGCACTGCGCACCCACGGTTCCGCGATTTCCTCTCGAGCGTGAGCTTGCGCGGCCACGCCATGGTACCGTCGCGAATCGTTCCAAGGAGATGGCGTCCATGAGCTCACGTTGTTCGAGGCTGCACGAATCTCGCTCCGGCCGCGCGCGCGCCGGTTACTGCATCGCGGCCTTACTGGCCATCTCGCTCGTCGTCCCAGTGCCGGTCACGGCCGAGAGATCCTCGGACGACGACAAGGGCTCCAGGCAACGGAGTGAACCGTCGAGGCAACCGCAGCGCCAGCAGCAGCCGTCGCGGTCGCAACAACCGCAGCGCCAGCAGCAGCCGCCGCGTTCGCAGGCGCCGCAGCGCCAGCAGCAGCCGCCGCGTTCGCAGGCGCCGCAGCGCCAGCAGCAGCCGCCGCGTTCGCAGGCGCCGCAGCGCCAGCAGCAGCCATCACGGTCGCAGCA
>DASPNH010000050.1:0-16409 GCA_035626675.1 Binatia bacterium | reverse complement strand
GCGGTGCGGCGTTGCGGGTGCTGCTGCGTCGCGGCGGCGTCGTCTGGCCGGTGCGGTGTCATGGTGCGGCTGTGCCGTTGCCGCAGCCGTCATGAACGTTTCGACAATCGTCCTCACGGTGCGCTGGCATCGAAATCGTGGTGCCTCGGAAAAGCCGCCGCGCGCGTCGCATCGACACGCCTTATCACCGAAATGTCATAAAAAGCGCGGGAATTCGCCCTCGGAGCACTTGCACTTTCCCGCTGTTTCGTAGTATTTTCGCTTCATGCTGGACGCTGCGGCGACATTCCGCGCCGGCCTTTCGCAGCCCGACCGCATCCCTGTGGTCGGTGCTTCGATCCCAGCCGATCGGTGCGGATGGAGGGCCGATCGCGAACCGGGAACGCGGCCGCCCCTGGACCGAACCGGCCGCACGAGCACGCCTGTCGGTCCGCGCGCGGATGCGGAAAAGGCCGATGCCGATGCATGCGAAATGGCAGCTCTCGAGGTGCACTGCCGTCTGGTCCAGGCGCAGATCGTCGCCGAGCTCGTCAGGCGTGAACATTGGCGCCGGCTCGGGTTCAGCAGTCTGCGCGACTTCGCCGCCGAGCGTCTCGGCATAACGGGACGGACCGTCAAGCAGGATGCCGCCATCGGCACTGCGCTGGCAGAGCTGCCGCTACTGCGCCGTGCATTCACCAGCAGAGCCATCCACTGGACGCATCTGCGATCGCTGGTTGGCATCGTTACGCCGCAAACTGAAGGAGGCTGGCTACGGTTCACGCTGATCTCGACGACTCGGCAACTGGCGGAGACGGTGAAGGGAAAAAGGCGCGGCGATCGCGCACCGGGTGATGAGAGAAGTCCAAATGCGTGCGCGTCGTGCGGGGCGGCCGGCGGTGGCGCGAGGACGCCGAGTGCAAATGCGTGCGCGTCGTGCGGCGCGACCTCCGTCGACGGTGGCGCGGGGACGCCGAGTCCAAATGCGTGTGCGTCGTGCGGAGCGACCTCCGTCGATCGTGGCGCGGGGACGCCGAGTCTAAATGCGTGCGCGTTGTGCGGCGTCGATCGTGGTGCGGGGACGCCGAGTCCGAATGCGTGCGCGTCGTGCGGCGTCGATCGTGGCGCGGGGACGCCGAGTCCGAATGCGTGCGCGTCGTGTGGCGTCGATCGTGGCGCGGAGACGCCGAGTCCGAATGCGTGCGCGTCGTGCGGGGCGAGCGCCGATGCTTCATCGTCTGCCGGCGGCCGGGATGGCCCTTCGACCGAATCGGCCGAATCGACCGAAACCGGAACCGATGCCCATGCCGATACCGACGACCCGGCCATCCGCTGGACGATCAACGTCTCGCGCGACGGCCGAAAGCTCTGGCGAATGCTCGTCGACCTCGCCTCTCGCATGTGCGGCACCGACGTCCCCGCAAGCCGCGTGGCCGAAGTCGTCGCGGCCGAGGCGATGAGCTGGCCATACTGCGATCCGCCCAGCCCCGAGCCGCCGCCGCATCACCGGTCCGGCAGCAGCGAGCAGGCGTTCATCCGCTACTTCGAAGCACGCTTCGGGACCTCCGAAGGCTTCGAAGGCCTCAAACCGGTACCGAATCGGCGCATCGAAAAGCTCGACCGCCTGGTTGCCAATCTCGCCGAGGCTGACGCTTACGAAATCGACGACCGTCTGCGCATCGTCCGTAAGACGATGCAGCGCATCGACGGGCAGCTCAGTGCCATCTTGCGCACCTTCGCCGACCGCAAGCTCCATCACCTGCTGGGCTTCGCCAACCTGCGTCTGTACGCCGAAGCGCGCCTCGGCATCTGCGGCAGCAAGGCTCGCGCGTTGGTGCGACTCGAGCGCGAGTGTCAGCGCAGGTCGCCGCTGCTCCTGGACGCATACCGCAACGGCCGCGTCACCTGGCTCGCCTCCACGGCGCTGCTACCGGTAATCAGCCGCCTGCACGAAAAGTCCTGGGTGGAACGCGCCGAGACCGTCACGTTGCGCCGTCTCGACGCCGACGTCAGCTGGGCGCTCGACCGCGCCGACGACAGGCGTGGCGCTTTCTTCCAGCCGCCGCCGCCCATCGACCTCGACGTCACGGCCGATGCGATGGCCCGCATCGATCAGGCCGAGGTCCAAATGCGTGCACAGACGCAAACCGACCTCGCCAGCTTCAGCCGCCGCGTGGGCGCCCGCATCAGCATTCTCATGCCTGCGAGCGTCGTTTCACTCCTCGAAGAAGCCATCGAAGGCTGCCGCCGCGCCATCGAGCCGCGCTGGCGGGCCTTCGAACGCATCCTCGCGCACGCCTATCTGACCTGGATGGCATTCCCGGAGCACGGAAACCCGGTCTTCGCACGCGACAGCTATCGCTGTCAGGTACCGGGCTGCTCGCGGCGCGGCATGCTGCACGCCCATCACGTCTGGTACCGCTCCCGCGGCGGCCCCGACTTCACCTGGAACCTGGCCACCGTCTGCAACGACCATCACCGCGAGTACATCCACCGCGGCTACATCCGCGTCGAAGGCTGCGCGCCCGACGGCCTGGTCTGGGAGTTGGGATGCAGGCCCGGTCACGAGCCGGTCATGAGGCTGAGGGGCGATGTGTATTTGCGGAAGTGAGCGTCACGCGCGAGCCATGCAGCGACTTCGGGGTCGGAATCCCGCACCGGCCAACGCCGTGATCGTCGTGATCGTCGCTCCTCCCCTTCCCCGGCTGCCGCTACCCCATCCCCGTTCGCCCGGCTTCCGCTACCCCAATCCCCCTTTCCTCGACTTCCGCGACACCACCCCTTCCCCTACTTCGTCCCTTCCGCCTTCGCCGGCTCCTTCCCTGCCTCCGGCGCCGGAGAAACCGGCTCGCCGTCGGCCCCTTCCGCCTTCGGCTTACGCGTCGCGAAGTCCTTGGCCAACTCGGGGCAGGCCTTCTCCATCTCCGCGCACTTGCACCATATCTTGCGCTTCGGCGGTTTAGGCGCTGCTGGCTTCGGCGCCGCTGCAGGCGCCTTCGCAGCGCCGGCGCTCGCGGCTCTGGCGGCCTGTTTTGCACGCGCAGCCTCGAGTTTCTTCTCGATGTTCGGCGCCATGCGCTCGATCGCCGATTGCGGCTTCCCGAACTTTTTCTCCATTTCGTCGGAGATCAGCGTCATGGCCGAGTACATGCTGTGCTTCTGGTTTTCAGGGTCCTTGTAGAAATTGTCGATGGCGTCGTAGTAGTCGCGTATGCGGGCGTTTTTGAAGAACGGATAGGTTTCGTCGATGAAGCCCTGCGGGTGCAGATTGCGCGCTAGCATCGTCATGTCCATGAAGCCGGAAATGTAGCCGAGCCGGAAATCCTGGCCGTTGGTCATCCAGGCTTTGTACCCGACTGCACCCGCCGAAAGCCCCACCGAACCAATGATGATGCCGATGGTGAGACCGGCAAAGAATCCGCTCGTCAGCCCGTGTCTGCGCATGAGCGCAGAATGAGTCAGGACCAGCGCGCGGGCAACAGTCAGGCCGACTCGACGTGAATCGGTCCGCGTGGACCACCGCTGCCTGACGCGCTACCTTGCCGGCATCCCCCATGCCGACCCCGCATCGAACCTCGTTGCGCCGCGTCCTGATCACCGGCGCCGGCGGTCAGGACGGGCACTACCTGACCGAGCTGCTGTCCTCGCGGGGTGTCGCCGTCTTCGCCTTCGTGCGAGCGCAGGACGCCTCCCCGCCGCAGGCCCACCGCCTGGACGGCGACATGCGGAATGCGACGGCCATCCGCCGCGCCCTCGACGCCGCCTGTCCCGACGCGATCTTCAATCTGGCGGCCGCCACCTTCGTTCCCGAGTCCTGGAACGACCCAGGCTACTTCCGCGACGTCAACGAGCTCGGCGTCGCGCGCCTGCTCGCGGCCATCCGAGCATCCGGCGCCGCCATCCGTCTGTGCCAGGCATCGACGGCCGAGATCTTCGGCGCCGCTACCGGCGATCCGCAGGACGAGCTCACGCCGCTGCGCCCGAACACGCCTTACGGCCGTGCCAAGGCCGCCGCCCACGAGATGATTCGTCAGTATCGCCAGGAACACGGCCTGAAGGCCTGCTCGGCGATCCTGTTCAATCACGAGTCGCCGCTTCGCCCGCCGGCCTTCGTCACCCGCAAGATCACGATGGCAGCGGCCCACATCTCGCGCGGTCTGCAGAAACAGCTCGTGCTCGGAAGCCTGACTGTTGCACGTGACTGGGGCTACGCGCCTGAATACGTCGAGGCGATGGTGCGCATGATCGAGGCGCCGGCGATGGCGGACTATGTGGTCGCCACCGGCCGCGCATGTACCGTCGCCGATCTGGCCGAGCTTGCCTTCGCGCGCGTCGGTCTGGATTGGCGGGAGCACGTCGTCAGCGATCCGGCGCTGACTCGGCCCGGCGATGCGGCTGCGCGCGTCGGCAATCCCGAAGCCATCGCGCGCGATCTCGGTTGGCGCGCCACGACCACGCTTGCCGAGCTGGTCTCGATCATGGTCGAGGCCGATCTGGCACGCTTGCACGCCGCTTCTTCGGCGGCAGGGGATACGACGTAGCGACTCTACGTGCTACGCCGCGGTTACGAAGCGGCCCGACCGCGGCATACGCGTCGTTGCCGATCGCCGCCGATGAAAACACGCGGCTCGGCTCGGTCGCTTCCGCGCCAGATGCCGTTGCGCGGCGCCGCGCTCGGCACAACCCCGCGGCCGCTCTCCAGCCGGCGCTTCCGCGCTGCCGTTGCGCGGCGCCGCCCCAGGCACAACCCCGCGGCCGCTCTTCAGCCGGCGCTTTCTGCGCTAGATGCTTTTGCGCGGCGCCGCCCTTGGCAGAACGCCCGCCTCTTCCAGGGCCGCGCGCATCGCCATCAACCCTTCGTCCAGACGCTTGAAGCGGATGTCGAGCATCTCCTCGGTGCGGCGCGCGAACAGGCCGCCGCGACGCGGCCGCGGCGCCGATGCACCGAGCGCGGAGTAGGGCACCGGCTCGAGCAGCGAGACATCCAGTCCGTTGACCTCGGCCACGCGCCGCGCCCACTCCAGACGCGTCACCTGATCGGGGCCGGCAACGTGCACTGGCCCTCGCACGTCCGAATCCACCAGGAGCGCGGCGACGTCGACCAGATCCGACGCCAGCGTGGGCGATCCCCACTGATCGACGGCAACCAGAACCCGCCGCCCCTGCAGCAGCGACTCGAAGATGCCCATCGCGAAATTCTTGCCTTCCCTCTGATAGCCGTAGACGTTGCACGCCCGCAGGATGACGTGGTCGTCGAGCTCGGCGACGACGTCCTCGGCCTCGGCCTTGTGTGCGCCGTAGACGTTCATCGGCATGCGGAGGCGGTCGACGTCGTGAGGGCCATCGTCGCCGAACACATAGTCGGTCGAGAAGAAGATGTAGCGCGCGCCCACCTCGGCGGCCGCTTCGGCTACGTTGCGAGTACCGGCCACGTTGACGCGGTCGGAAGCAGCCGGATCACGCTCGCACATGTTGACGTCGGTCAGGGCGGCCGTGTGCACGATCACGCGAGGAGCAAGCTCGTCGATCACGCGCCGCGTAGCCTCGGCGTCGGTGATGTCGAGCTGGACCAGGCCCGGCATATCATGTGTTGCGTAGGTGCCGGCGGCACGCTGCCCAAACCGCTCCATCATCAGTTGCCCGACCAGACCCGAGGCGCCGATGACGAGAATCTCGCGGCCCTCCGCGCCGGCCGTCTCGCGGCCCTCGGCGCCGGCCGTCTCGCGGTCGCCGGCCCTGTCACTCACGCCGGTCGTCTCGCGCGCTCCACCGCTCATCGCGGGCTCTCCTCGACGTCGAACAGCACGCCCGGCGCGAGCTGCCAGTGCGGATCCAGGCTGCGCTTGACCGCGCGCATCGAGGCCACGCCGGCCCTGCCGTGCAGCTTCTCGAGCAATGTCTTCTTGATGGGATTGCGCCCCGTTCCGTGCTCGGCCATCGGGCTCCCACCGAGCTCGATGGCGATCTCGCCGATGGCCAGCTGCGCCCGGCGCGCACGATCCATCTCCTCGTCGCTGCGTGCCAGCACGTTGGGATGCACGTTGCCGTCGCTGATGTGGCCCCAGATCGCCGCGTCCAGCCCCGACTCTCCGAGCACGGCCCGATAGCGCCGCAGCGACTCCTCGAAGCGCTCGTAGGGCACGATCACGTCGCCGCCCGACTTGGAGACCTTGGGCGCGGCGCTGCGCTGCACCTCGCGCACGCGACGGTTGACGCCTTCGGGAACCGCCTCGCGCAGTGCGAACAGCGCGAGCCGGCGATCCTCCTCACCGGGCAGCGCCGGAATCGCATCTCCGAGCGCGCCGTGCCGCTCCAGTATGCGGCACAGTCTTGCGACCGGTCCGTCGACGTCGCCGGCGTAGGCCTGCGACAGTTCGTGATATGCACGCGTGCGATCGAAGCCCGCGGGCAGCTCGGCCTGCAGCAGCAGCAGAGCGCGCGCCGATGCCGGGATGGTGACGCCGACGCGCTCGGGCACGCGGTCCTGGCGCAACACTTCCAGACAGCGCGCGTCCATGTACTCGATTGCCGATATGTCCAGCGAGCACGGATTGCCGGTGCGTCGCGCCGAGCGCGCCTCTTCGCGAAGCTCGGTGGTGAGCGCCACCGCCGCGCCATCGTCGGCCACTGGCACAAGTGCCGCCAGCCACGATGGCCGCGGCCGCGACAGACCGAGCACGGCCTCGACGACCACGCCGAGCGTCCCTTCGGCACCGATGAACAGGTCGATCAGGTCCAGCTCGGGATCGCTCCAGTATCCGGCCGAGCTCTTGGGAACGTCCGGATGCGCGCCCAGCGGCACCGGCACTCGCAGCGGCTCACCGCCGCTGCGCTCGATCTCGAAATACCCGCGCGGATGCGCAACGACCTCGCCGCGTACGATGTCGAGCACCTCGCCGCACGCCAGCACCACGGTCAGCTCCTGCACCCATCCTCGCGTGGTCCCGTGCTTGAACGTGGCCGCGCCCGCGGCGCACGTCGAGATGACGCCGCCCACGCTGGCGCCGTCGTAGGTCGGGATCGGCGGGAAGTAGCTGCCGTTCGAAGCGAGCAGCTCGTCGAGATCTCGCAGGATCACGCCGGCGCCCGCTCGCATCTTGCCGCCGGCGCAGCTTCGTTCCTGCAGCCTGGAAACCGACAGCAGCACTTCACCGAAAGGCGTGGCGCCGCCGGTAAGCGAGGACTGAGCGGCGATGGGAAGCACGGGAATGCCGCCGGCGAGCACAGCAGCGACCTCGGCCTCGTTGGTGGGAAAACACACCTCGGGCGAATGCCCGCCCGGCGTATGCGCAGCATCTTCGAGGTAGGCACCGAGCGCTTCGGCATCGCGCTCACGCCGAAAACGCTCCACGTTTCCGCGAGCGCGGCGCGTTCGGGTCTTCCAGTGCTCGGCCGAGCGCATCACGCGAACCTAGCAGCGTGAGCGCGGGCTGGCGAGCCTCGATGACGTGCAGCGCAGTCGGGAGCTTCAGGAATGTCGATATCGGAGCGCGGCTGCGGCGCGTGCGCCGCGCCTTACGCCCCGGCGCGCTTCAGCGAGCTTCGACGGCGTGCGCCGCACCGTGACGCCATGGAGCGTCAGCCTGCTTCGATGATCGTGCGTGCCTCAGCGGGAGCCAGAGAGTGTCAGCCGGCTTCGATGGCGATATTGCCGGCGTCGGCAACGATGAGCCCTTTCATCTTTTCGTCACCGAGCACGCCGCGCGCCCACTGCGCGGCCGCAGCGCGGTCGCGGAAAATCTTCATGCCGAGCACGTCCGACAGATCCTCGGGCACGCCGGCGGTGATCACGCCGACCTGGACCCGTCGCTCGTCGGTCAGCGCCCGCAGTCGCACGGCCTTGTGGTCACCGAGCCGATAGCCGCGCTCCTGCACGATCGCGCGTGCTTCCTCGACGGTCGGTGCGGCCCGCAGCAATTCCACGAAGTGGTCGATTCCCACACCCTTGGGGCAACTCGACTCCAGAAGCAGCACGCCGTCCTCGCGAACCGCGGCCTCGGTGTTCTTGATGCCCTTGTCGGCCTGGTAAAGATCGCGGCTGAGAGGCCCCTGCATCTGCGCCACCACCAGATCGACCGGCTCCTCCACCGCCGCCGAGAAGCACGAGCGCACGGTCGCAACGCCGTGGTTGAGCGCCTCCAATGGATGCCCGGCGGTGACTGCTATCACACGCCCGTCCACCAGAACCTGGTTGAGCGCCAGGAGGCGCGCGCCCGAGTCCTCGAGGTCGGCCAGAGCATCGACCACGCCGACGTGCACCGGATTGCCGTCGAGTTTGAGGGGCCGAGCCTGCGACGACAGCGCGTGCTCGTGGTTGGCGGTCAGGCTCTCCATCGCCATGACGCCGACCGTCAGGGTCTTGTGGCCGCCGGTGATGCCGGCGAAGTAGTGCGGCTCCATGCTGCCGCACGCCAGATAGAAGCCGCCCTCGGCCATCCAGGAATGCAGGACGTGGTTGCCGACCTGGCGAAGGCCGCTCTCGTTGCGTGCGTCGTGCCAGACCACCTCGGCCAGACGCTCGGCGTGGCGCGACAGCATTGCCGTCTCGTGCGCCTGGCGCTCCTCGGCAGTGGAGACGTGGCTGCCGCTTGCGACCAGCACGCGAAGCGCGGGGATCTTCTCGCCGGCCAGGCCACTGTCGAGAAGGCCGACGACGGCATCGAGAAAGGCGGGAGTATCGGTGAGGCGATGAGGGTCGTTGATGACCAGGGTCAGCGAACGCCCCTCGGAAGCGGCGGCACGTGCGAAGTCGACCAGCGCGGCGCTTTGCAGCGCGTCGCGACAGGCGGAGACCGGGTCCACGGGATGCGAGGGCGCCGACGGCGCAACGTCCCGCAGCGCGTAGCCGGGGAACAGCTCGTGCCAACTTGGAGGGTCTGCGTCCATTCGGAAGCTGCGCGACCGCGACCTGGAGTTGCGCCTTCGTACCCCGCAGCAAAGGCGTCCAAGATCCGGCGTTGCCCGAGGTTTAGAGCACAGGCGCAAGGGCGAGCAAAGCCATCCTTTCCCGTGCCCGCGGGCGGCCGGCGTTGCCGACCCGTCAATTGATTTGGCGCCAACACGAGCATAGCGGTCGGCCTCGATGGAGCCGCGATGATCACCAAGGGAATCGTCCTGGCAGGAGGCGCCGGGACGCGCCTGCACCCGCTGACGCATGCCGTGGGCAAGCAGCTCCTGCCGGTCTACGACAAGCCGATGATCTATTACCCGCTGAGCACCCTGATGCTGGCGGGCATCCGCGAGATCCTGATCATCACTACGCCTCACGAGCGCGAGCTCTTCGAGCGCCTTCTCGGCGACGGCAAGCGCTGGGGTCTCCAGCTTCAATATGCCGCCCAGCCCGCGCCCGGAGGCATTGCGCAGGCCTTCCTGGTCGGGCGCACCTTCATCGATGGCAAGGCGTGCGCGCTGATCCTCGGCGACAACATCTTCTACGGCCACGGCATGCAGGGCCTGCTGCATGACGCTGCGGCGCGCGACCAGGGCGCGACCGTGTTCGGCTATCAGGTCAAGGACCCGCAGGCCTACGGCGTGGTCGAGTTCGATCCGGGCGGCAGGGTCCTGAGCATCGAGGAGAAGCCGGCCCGGCCGAAGTCCAATTACGCAGTGGTCGGATTGTATTTTTACGACGAGGACGTCGTCTCGCTGGCCGACCAGCTGCTGCCTTCCTCGCGCGGCGAGCTGGAGATCACCGACCTCAACCGCCTGTATCTGCAGCGCGGCAAGCTGCGCGTCGAAAAGCTGGGGCGCGGAATCGCCTGGCTCGACACCGGCGCGCCCGAGGCGCTGCTGCAGGCGGGCAACTTCATTCAGACCATCCAGCTGCGGCAGGGCCTGCAGGTGTGCTGTCCCGAGGAAGTGGCCTACCGCATGGGATGGATCAGCGCGCAGGATCTGATGGCCCTGGCCGCGCCGCTGGCCAAGACCGAGTACGGCCAGTACCTGATCCGCACGGCCCACGAGAGGCAATGACGCCGAGGTGATGGTCTCGGCTTGGCGACCACAGGCAAAGCTACCCCGTGTCATCGACTGCGCGTCGGTAGCCGAACGCCGTGAACCGTAGCTACCTTGCGCAAGGTGCTTCGACAGGAATTGAAGGCGTCGTAGCCGCGCCTATTTCATCCGCCCGGCATACCACGCGATGGTCTTGCGCAGGCCCGTCTCGAAAGTCTCGCTCGGCGTCCAGCCGAGCTCGTCGCGAATCTTGGTGATGTCGATGGCATAGCGCCAGTCGTGGCCAGGGCGGTCGGTGACCATCTCGACCAGCCGGTAGTGCGGCGCACGCTGCGGAAACATCTCGTCCATGAGGTTGCAGACCTTCTCGACCAGCCGAAGGTTGGGCCATTCGTTGAGGCCGCCGATGTTGTAGAACTCCCCGTCGCGCCCCGCGCGCAGCACGCGGTCGATGCCGCGGCAGTGGTCGGCGACGTAGAGCCAGTCGCGCACGTTGCTCCCGTCGCCGTAAACGGGGATGCGCGTGCCCTGCAGGCATGCGCGGATGACGGTGGGCAGAAACTTTTCGGGATGCTGGCGCGGCCCGTAGTTGTTCGAGCAGTTCGAGATCGTCACCGGCAGCCCGTAGGTGCGGGCGTACGCCCGTACCAGATGATCGGATGCCGCCTTGGACGCGGAGTACGGCGACCCTGGATCGTACGACGTCGTCTCCGTGAATGGCGGGTCGCTGGCGTCGAGCGTGCCGTAGACCTCGTCGGTCGAGATGTGGTGAAAGCGCCGTCCCGTCCCGCCGACGGTGTGGCTATCGCCTGCGCTGGCGCCCTGCCTGTCGCCACCGCCGCTGCCGTCGCTGCCGTCGGCGCCGCCCAGCCAGCACTCGCGCGCCGCTTCCAGAAGCTGGAACGTCCCTACGATGTTGGTCTGGATGAACGGCGCCGGCCCGGTGATCGACCGGTCCACGTGGCTGTCGGCCGCGAAGTGCACGATCGTGTCGATGTCGTGCTCGCGCAGCAGGCGCGTCACCAGAGGCCCGTCGCAGATGTCGCCGCGCACGAAAACGTGGCGCTCGGGATCGGGAAGATCGTCGAGATTCTCGAGAGTGCCCGCGTAGGTCAGCGCGTCCAGATCGATGATCCGCACCGATGGATCGCCCGCCAGCAGGTAGCGCACGAAATTGGAACCGATGAAGCCGGCCCCGCCGGTGACCAGGACGTTTTTCGGACGATGCTCGGAGGCGATGGTCATCAGCCTTCGTAGAGCGGCAAGGCGCTGGCCGCGCATTCGGACAGGCGCGGGTTGCGCCGGTCCTTGTCCGAGACCAGCACCTCGGCCGCCGACACGGGCCAGTCGATCCCTATCTCGGGATCGTCCCAGGCAATGCCGTGCTGGTCGTCGGGCGCGTAGAAGTCGCTGCACTTGTAGGTGAAGTCGGCTTCCTCCGACAGGACTGCAAAGCCATGGGCAAAGCCGGCGGGAACGAAGACCTGGCGATGCTCGCGGTCATCGAGGATCGCGCCGACCCATTTCCCGAACGTCGGCGCTCCGCGCCGCACGTCCACGACCACGTCGAAGACGCGGCCGCGCGACACGCGCACCAGCTTGGCCTGCGGATGGGCGAGCTGGTAGTGCAGCCCGCGCACCACGCCGCGGCGCGAGCGCGAGTGCGTGTCGAGCACGAAGTCCACGGCCACGCCTGCGTCGCGGTAGCGCTGGCGGTTGTAGGCCTCGAGCAGGAAGCCGCGCTCGTCGCCGAAGGCGGCGGGTTCGAGGAGCAGGACTCCGGGCAGCTCGGTTGCGGTGACTTTCATGATGGCTCGAGGGCGAATGCGCCGAGGCGGTTAGAGCACAGTCATCGGCGCCGCGCACGTAGGCAAGCAGCCGCTCCATCGCCGCGGCTCCGTCATCTCCACTCCATTGGACGGCCGCGCCGCGCACGTAGGCAAGCAGCGCGCCATCTTGCCTCCTTGCCCGATTCGGGAAATAGCATCGACCCATGGATGCCAAGAAGTTCACCGGCGAGCGTCCCGGCTGGGGCGAGGGCTTCGACTACGACTTCGCCCGTCACGTCGCCGCCTACCGTTTCGCGGCAACCCAGGCAGCCGGCAAGCGCGTGCTGGACGCGGGCTGCGGCGAGGGCTTCGGCACCCAGACCATCGCCGACGTGGCCGCCGAGGTTCTCGGCGTCGACTACTCCGAGGTCGCCATCGCCGAGTGCCGGCGCCTGTGGAACAAGCCGGGCCTCAGGTTCGAGCAGGTCGACCTGACACGCCCCGGCGATTTCACCGACACCTTCGACGTCGTGCTGAACTTCCAGGTGATCGAGCACATCGCCGATCCGCTTCCCTTCCTGCGCGGCCTGCACGCGCGCCTCAATCCTGCCGGCACCCTCATCATGACCACGCCGAACCGGCTGCGCACGGTCTCGGAGAATCCGTATCACCTGCGCGAATACACGGCGCCCGAGCTGCAGGCGCTGCTGGAGACCGTGTTCGGCCACGTCGAGATGCGCGGCATGCACGGCAACGCCAAGGTCGAAGAGTTCGAGGCCGGCCGCGCGCGCGCCGTCCACAACATCCTTCGCCTCGACCCGCTCGGCATCCGCAAGATGCTGCCCGACAAGGTCGTGCAGTTCGCCTTCGCCAGGCTGGCGCGCATCGTGCGGCGCCAGGCCAGGCCGCAGGGCGCGCCCGATATCGTCCCCGAGGATTTCGAGGTGCGCAGTTACGGCGTCGACCGCGCGCTGGATCTGGTCGCGCTTTGCCGGCGGTAGTCCGCACGCCCTGGGTACGAGCCCTGCTCCTCAGCGCAGGTCTGGCCATCGCATGGTCCGCGTGGACCTGGCCGCTGATGCGAGTCCTGACGACGCATACGTTCCTCTCCGCGCGCTTCGGTACCGAAACTAAGCCTGTCGGAACGTTCGGCATGCCTTCGTTCACCGATCAGCGGCTGTCCATCGGAACGCAGGCTTGGAACGTTCGCGCCATCCTCTCGGCCAACGTGCGTGATCTTCTCGACGGACCGCAGTGCGCACCCATCCACAAGGCGGCAGCGCTCGGCGAGCACATGATCGAGACGTCGATTCTCGGCATTGCGGGCCATCTGGCCACCGGCAGCCCCATCGCCGCATTCAACCTGGCCGCGCTGCTCGGTGTTTTGATCGCCGGCAGCGGGACCTTCCTGCTCGTCCAGCGCTGGACCGGCTCGTCGGGTGCGGCGGCATTGGCAGCGGTCGTGTTCGCGCTGCATCCGAGCAGGCTCGACGACGTCGCCCATCCGCACGTCGTCGGAACTCATTGGCTGCCGTGGGTGCTCTTGTCGCTGGAGCGGCTCCTGCTTCACGCGCGTGCGTCCGATGCGGGTCTTCTGGCGATCTTCACTGCGCTGGCGGCCCTGGTCGGCGCCTATCCCATGCTCGGCCTGGCCGTCTTCGCGGGAGTATTCGGCATCACGCGCGTCATCGGCTGCTGGCGCAGCGGCTCGCTGCGACCCGACGGGCTCTTCATGGCGGCCTTCGCCGTGATCGCGGCCGGTGCGCTGGTCGGCTCGCTGGTGTGGCAGTACGCGATGGTGCACCAGTGGTGGGGCGGCGCGGCACCGGTGCGTCCCGTTTCGGCTTGGACTACGGCTGAAGTGCTGCCCGGCAGCGAGCACTCGTGGGGAATGCTGGCCCTGGCGCTGGCGATCCTGGCCCTCATCGTTCGCTCGCCCCTCACGCCGGCGGCGGCAGCAACGGACGCGCCGCGCGCAACAGCCGCGTCGTCCAGCACAGCACCGGCGGTGTCAGAATCATCGCCCACAGCGACACCACTGGTTTCCGGGCCGCGCGCCACGCGCGTGCCGCTGGCGTCCGTGCTGACGGCAACGGTAGCGGCGCTGCTCGTGTTCGTGCCGACCGAGATCGGCTCGCTCCGCATGCCTTCGCTCTATGCTGTAGCCAGCTCGCTCAGCGAGTCGCTGCAGGTCGTGCGCGCGCCCGCGGCAGCGGCCGTGGCATGCGTGCTCGGCGTCGCCGTGCTTGCCGGCGCCGGGCTGGCTGCCGTGCTGGCACGGATTCCGTCGCCCACTTCGCGGGCGCTCCTGTCCGCTGTCGCGATCGCGGCAGCGATGGCGGAGATCTTTCATCCGCGCTTGTCGGCGGCCGTCTTCGGCATCGACCGGTCCGTCAATCTTCACCCGGTGGCACCATCTGCCGAGGTGCTCCAAGCGCTCCATGCGCTTCGAGAATCCGACGATGCCGGCGCGGTCTACGATGGCCCGACCGGACGCAGCGCCCTTTCCTTCTTCGCCAACGCCTCGCCGATTCTCTGGTCGGCGTGGCACGGACGTCGAACGTCGGCCTGTTACAATTCCATTGTGCCTCTCGCCTACGAGCAGACCAGTACGATCGGCAGGCGCATCCGCACCGAAGCCGCCGTACGCGAGCTCGCGGCCATGGGCTTCACCCATGTCGCGTGGCGCACGGACCTGGACGCGGCCGGCGTTGCCGAGGGCTACGGCGCGCTCGATGGCGCCGGCAAGCGCCTCGCTTTCAACTCCGAGCTCGCGGTGTGGCGCCTGCCACCGCCGCCGCAGACGCACGCGGAGCTGTCGGCTCTGCGTCTGGAGCTCCTTCCCGGCGAGGTCAGCCAGGACGACCTGTTCCGCACGCATCTTCGCGTGCGCGTCACCAACGAGCACCAGCGAATGTGGAAGCTGGCACCGCCGGCCGTCCCCGCACTCGCCGAGATCACCCTCACCGACGCGGCCGACGGCAGCGCCACGACCATTCCCGGCCGCTTCCTGCTGCCGCTGGCACTGGACGCGCGCGCCGTCACGACGGTCGGACTTGCCCTGTCACGAGCTCCGCAGCCCGGCACCTATCGGGTCAGCGCACGCATCCCGGATGTCGGATCGCTGGCGACCGAAGGAATCGTCGTACGCTGATGGAGTCGATCGCCCAGGACCCTGCAGCGATGCAGCCGCGCGGCTTGATCGTCATTCCTGCGTTCAACGAAGAGGGCATGATCGCCCACGTCGTCGCGGCTGCCACGGTCCAGACGGGCTTCGACGTGCTGGTCGTCGACGACGGCTCGAGTGATCGCACGGCCGAGCGCGCTCGCGGCGCGGGAGCCGGCGTCGTCACGCATCCATTCAATCTCGGCTACGGCTGCGCGCTGCAGACCGGCTATCGATACGCGCATCGCCATGGCTACGAGGTCGTCGTGCAGATCGACGCCGACGGCCAGCACGATCCCGCCGACGCCGCCCGCCTGGCCGATCCCATTCTTCGCGGCGAGGCCGACATCGTGGTGGGATGCCGCTTCTTCTCGGGCTCTTCCTATACGATGCCGCCGCTGCGCCGGCTCGGTGTGCAGTGGCTGCGCTTCCTGCTGCGATCGCTGTCGGGCATCGACCTGCGCGATCCCACCAGCGGCCTGCAGGCGCTCAGCGCCTCGGTGGTACGGCTGTACACATCCGAGGCATTTCCCAGCGATTATCCCGACGCCGACATGTTCGTGCTGCTGCAGAAGGCCGGCTACCGCATCCGCGAGCTCGAAGTCCGGATGAAGGAGCGCAACGACGCACGCTCCATGCACGCCGGAATCGGCGTGCTCTACTACTCGTACAAGATGACGCTGGCCATGATCATGAACGTGCTGCGCCCCGCGCAGCGCCCCTGAGGAGACTGCCATGCAACCCTCCATCGATGCCGAAGCGCTTCGGCTCCTGTTCGAGCAGCAGGCCAACAGCTCTTCCGCCCGCGTGGTCGCGTTCGTGGGCTCGCTGGTACTGGCCGGAACCATCCTGGAGCTGGTGCGCCGGCGCCGCCTGCGTGAGGAATTCACGCCGCTGTGGATGACCGCCGCCATCGCGATCCTCGTTCTCGGCAGCTACTACCCTTCGCTGGTGGCGGTAACGCGCCTGCTCGGCGCCTGGACGCCGAGCTCGACGGTGTTCTTTCTCGGGCTGGTCTTCCTGACCGGGATCTCGCTCAGCTACGCGGTGCGCCTGAGCAAGCTCTCCACGCAGATGAAAGTTCTGGCCCAGGAGGTCGCCTTGCTGAAGTCTGCTGCGGCAGCCGGCAGCGACGGGGCCTGACTTGGCGCGCTGCCCCTTCGAGTTCTGCGGCGGAGAGACCACGCTCGCCTACACGCTTTCGGCTTTCGACGTCCTGCAATGCGGCCGCTGCGGCATTCGGTACCGGCATCCCTTCCCCACCTCGCAGGAGATGGACGCCATGTACGCCGATGCCGATTATCATTCGGCTGGATACTTCGCCGACCAGTTCGATGAGGCCTCTGCGTCCCTGCCCGAGCGCGCCATCTACGCCGATCTGCTCTCGCTGCTGCATGGCGGCGCGGGCAAGCGTCTGCTGGACGTCGGCTCGGGCGCCGGCCTGTTCCTGCGAATGGCCAGCGAAGCGGGCTACCAGGCCGAAGGCGTCGAATTGTCGTCGGCTCTGGCCGAGCGTTCGGCCGCCCAGTGGGGCGTGCGCG
>DASPNH010000049.1:0-2892 GCA_035626675.1 Binatia bacterium | reverse complement strand
CACCGACGGCGACGGGTGCTCTTCGACCTGTCAGGCCGAGCTTCGTCGCGAGATCACGCTGACCAAGGTCGACGACTTCGACCCGGCCCTGCCGGGCTCGCTGCTGACCTATACGCTGTCCTACACCAACACCGGCGAGGGTAACCTCTCCGCAGTCGTGCTCAGCGATCTGGTCGACCCGAGCACCACGTTCTTTTCCGCCACCCCGCCTCCGGACGACGGCACCACCGATACCTGGACCGTCGGCGAGCTGGCGCCGGGTCAGGGCGGTAGCGTCGAGATCACCGTCGTGGTCGGCGACGACCTGGCCGATGGCGACACGCTGCTGAACGCGGCCGGCATCACTGCCGCCGAGGGCGCCAGCGCGCAGGATACCGAGGCAACGCAGGTCTCGGTCACCGGAGACACCGCGCTCCTGCGCGTCGAGGTGCTCGCGCATCTGGCCTCCTCACGCTCGCCCGGCGGGTTCGTTTACACCGTCGCCTATCGCAACGAGGGCGTCGACACGGCCGTTGCAGCGCACCTCGAGCTGAACCTTCCGCCGTCGATGAGCTTCGGCGGCGGATCGAAAGCACCTTCGAGTCTGACCGACGGCGGCGCCAGCTGGGTTCTGGGAGACCTCGCGCCCGGCGCCCATGGCAGCTTCGTCGTGGCCGTCAATCTCGCCAGTGGCGTTTCGTCGGGCAGCTCGCTTTCGGCATGCGCCGAGCTGAATGCATCTCCGGCGGATGGCGAGGTTTCCTCACCGGGTCTTCGCGCCGGCGCGTGTGCGAGCACGACCGTGGTGGGCGAGTGCGACCTGTGGTTCTCCAAGACGCACCTGCCGACGCCGGCGCTGGACGTGTCCGCGCCAGCTGCCGCCGCTTCGCAACAGGTCGCAGCCGCGCCCGCCAGTTCGGCGCCCGGGCAGGTTGCGGCCGCGTCCCGCCAGGCGACGCAGCAGACGCCGCGCACCGCTCGCGCGTTCGTACGGCCGCACACGGTCACCGTTGCCGGCAACCGCCACGTGCGTGCCGGCATGGGCGCGAGCTACTCGGTCCGCTACCGCGACGTAAGCTTCCTCAACTCGCTCGAAGTCGTCATCCCGGACGGCTTGACGACGACGCTGATCTCGCCCCAGCCCGCCTCGATCAACGGCAACGTCGCGCGTTGGAACAACCTTCCGGCTCCCAGCGGCAGCATTGCGCTGCGGGGGATCGTGGGCGAGGACGTAATTCCCGGAACCGGCCTGGTCGTGGATGCCACGCTGACCAACGACTCCGACGTCGCAGCCGCCGGGTCGTTCACGACGCTGGTCCTCGACGACACCACCGTGCTGCCCGAGGATGCCGAGCCCTTGCTGAGCGTCACCGGCATTCGCAATCTGCGCGCCGGCGCCGGCACCTCCTTCAGCATCCGCTACAGCCGCGTCACCGACGCCAACTCTCTGGTGGTCGACGTCCCCTCCGGACTGGTGATCACGTCCACGTCTCCGGCGGCGGATTCGGCGACGGAGAGCTCGCTGTCCTGGAGCGATGTCCACGCTCCCTCGGGCAGCGTCATCGTGCGCGGCACCGTCGCCGAAGACACTGCCCCCGGCACCGCACTGACGCTGACGGCGACCATCACCAACGACGCTGCCATCACCGGGACCGCAGGCTTCACCACGATGGTGCAGGACGCCGGGCCGGTAGTGAGCGACCCTGCCGTCACGCTCGAAGGCGCCGAGATGACCTACGAGCTGCGCTGGCTGGCGCCATGCACCGACACGCCCTCGGTGGCGATGACGGACTCGCTGCCTGCCGAGCTCGACTTCGTCACCGCTGCCACCACTCGCGGTACGCTGACGCGTGCAGGCGCCGACGTGCGCATCGCCTATCCGGTGGCCGAAGCCGGCGCGGCGCAGCTGGCGCGCATCTTCTCGCGCCTTGCCGCCGATCCGGCGCCGGGTTCCTTCATCGTCAACCATGCCTCGCTGTCGCGTGCCGGTGCACACATCGCCGACGCCGATCCGATCGAGATTCCCGATCGGTCCGTGCATGGAGCCCCGCCGAGCCTGGACCTCATCGGCCGGCTGTTCGCGCGCGATGGCCGTCCCGTTGCGATGGCCATTCGACTCGGCGACCTGCAGCCCGGCTCGCGTCTGCTCGTCAGCCTGCCGGCCGAGATCGTTCCCACCTCGGTGACGCCGCCGCCGCAGCAAGTGCACGGACACGTGCTGGTGTGGACGAGCCTTCCCGAAGCGGTGGCTACGATCCTGGTGCGCGGCAACATCGGTCTCGGCATGGCCGACGCGCGCGCGGCATATCTGACGACCACGGCCGCGGTGCAAAACCCCGACGGCCGCACCGCGAGCGAAGAGTTCCACACGCTGGTGACCATCAAGGCCCCCAAGCCGCCGGTGGTGCGCGCGGCCAGATTCTCGCTCAGCGGGCAGCGCTGGATCATGGATGGAGGCACGGCGACGCTGGTGGGCCGCTACCAGCATCTGTTGCAGGGAGGCGCCATGGAGATGACGCTGCCGCCCGAGCTCGTCATCGAGGCCGTCTACCCCGACAGCGGCGTCGTCGACGGCAATACCGTGCGCTGGAACAGCCTGCCGGGCCAGAGCGGCAAGACGACGGTATTCGTACGGCTGGCGCCCGGTGCATCCAGTGACAGCGGCTATGTGACGTTCGAGGGCACGCTCGAGCCGAGCGGCGCAGAGCCGCTGGCGCGCAGCCGCATGGTGCTGCTGAGGGGGCCGGCGTTCTGACGTTTGGATCGCAGGGCGATCCGGCTAAAGACGGCGCATGGCAAACCCCACTGCGATCTTCGAGACCTCACTCGGCACGTTCAAGGCCGAGCTGTATCTGGATCAGATGCCGGTGACGGCCGAGAACTTCCTGAAGCTTGCAGAGTCGGGATTCTACG
>DASPNH010000048.1:0-15666 GCA_035626675.1 Binatia bacterium | reverse complement strand
TTCCGCGGTAGAAAAGGGGCAGGCACCTTCTCGGCCCGCGACGGCCCTCGGCACGTCCAGCGGCGCGCGTGCGAGCCGCGATGAGATGGTTACCGGTGAGCCGGCTTCGGCTCACCCGACCCTTTTTCCTCGACATCAGCGACGGGCTACGTTGCAGACTCCGGTTGCGCCGATGCCAAGGAGCCGACGATGAAGCTGTACGATTCGACCATCGCCCCGAACCCGCGCCGCGTGCGCATCTTCCTGGCCGAGAAGGGCATCCAGATTCCGCTCGAGCAGGTCGACCTGCGCGGCGGCGTCAACCGCCAGCCCGAGTTCATGGCCAAGAACCCGATGGGAACATTGCCCGCGCTCGAGCTCGACGATGGCCGCGTGCTGGCCGAGAGCCTGGCCATCTGCGAGTACTTCGAGGAGGTCCAGCCCGAGCCGCCGCTGATCGGCCGCACGCCCGAAGAGAAAGCGTTCACCAGGATGTGGGAACGCCGCATGGAGCTCGAGGTGATGTTCCCGCTGCTCGGCGCCTTCCGCCACAGCAGCCCCTTCTTCAAAGGCCGCATCGCCCAGGTCGAAGGAATGGTCGAGCCCAGCAGGGCAGCAGCGAGAAAACGCCTGGCCTGGATCGACGAGATTCTGGGATCCCGGCCGTACGTGGCCGGCGACCGCTACACCATCGCCGACATCACCCTGTTCTGCACCGTCGACTTCGGCGGGATGGTCGGCGAACAATACGACCCATCCCTGAAGCACCTCGCCAACTGGCACGAACAAATGAAATCCCGCCCCTCCGCCACCGCATGAAAAAGCGGCGTCACTCCGACCCGAGTGGCGCCGCAAATTCACATCCCCGACACCAGGTCGCAACGGGACACGCAGAGCGGTCCAGGTCGCAACGGGACACGTAGAGCGGTCCAGGTCGCAACGGGACACGTAGAGCGGACCGCGTCGCAATGGGACGCGCAGACTGGTGCAGATGCGAGGCGGACACCGGCGAGAGAGCGCAGGCGTGCTTCCAGCACGCCGGAGCGAACGCACCGGTGTCCAACGAAGCCGATGGGCCGCTGTGCGCGGCCTGCGACGTTAGAAGCCTTTGACGTTGCCGGCGCGCTTGTACAGCTGCCACACCACGTGCCAGCCGATCAAGATCACCAGACCCAATCCGACCTCGCGCGGCACGAAATCGGGAAACGCCGTGACGGTGTGCAGGTTGATCATCGTAAACAGCAGCGGCACCGACAGGTAGGTGTTGTGCCGTGACCGCAATCCCGCCATCGCAACCAGGTTGGCATCGGGCGGCGTGCCGTTCTTGACCGCGGTGATGATCTGCTGCTGCGCCGGCCAGATCCGGAACCAGACGTTGAACGCCATGATGGTCCCGAACAGCGCGCCGATGTGGATGAGGGTGCCGCGGTAGCTGAAGTCCGCCCATCGCATGATCAGCATGACCATCACGATGAGCACGAAGCCGACTGCGTATTTGATTTTGACGTCGGCGATGGCGGCCGAGCGGATCAGTGCATCGTAGACGAGGAATCCGCCGAAGGTCAGGAGAATCGCGATCAGGGCGCCGAGGGACCAGTCCGCATCGCCCTCCAGCGCAAGACGGCCGTGGTAGAAGAGAATCAGCGCCATCAGAACGCCGGTGGCCCAGGTCCAGGCCGCGCCCCAGCGGAACCACCACAGCGCCCTCGGCAAAAGCTCGGGATTGACCGACTTCTTGACGTCGCCGCTCATCGTGGCCTGGAACGGGCCGTTGACGAAGTTGAAGAAGTAGAGGTGACCGATCCAAACGATGCCCGCGATGATGTGAATCCATCGAAGGTACGGGTCGAGATAGTTCATCTGGTGCTCTCCTTCGAAGCTGGAAATACGGGGAAAATCCGCAGTGGCGGCTTGTCCGTCCTATAGCGTGCCAAGGTCAGGGACGCCAGCGCCCGCACACGCGGGTGAGCCGCAAGCGCGGTGTCGGAAGAGCCGCGCATCGGCGTGATCGACACAAGCGCGACCGCACGAACTGCTGGAGCATGCGCTGGCAATCGAGCCTGCGCTAACGCCCGCCGGCGATGATGTTCGAGATGAGGAAGACATCCTCGGTCGTGCCCTCGGCGGCTCCGAAGTTGAAGTACCAGCCCTCCTCTCCGGCCATCGAAGGGGAGGGCAGCAGGCACCGGGTGGCGTGGTCCAGCTGCATGTCGAACATGCTGAGGGCGGGAATGAACTGCTGCTCGTAGTCGTAGACGGCGCGCTTGGCGGAGGGGAACGGCTTGCGTCCGATCTTCCACTGGTTGACCCACGCCTTCCACAGCGCGCCCTGCTTGTCGTACAGCTCGGTGTAGGCGATGACGAAGCTCTGCCGGTCCAGATAGATGACGCGCCGGGAGTACGCGTACTCGGGAAGTCGCGAGCGGCCTTCGATCACGTAGACGTCGCGCATCTCCCACGTGTCGTCGAACAGGAAGTTGGCACCGCCGCTGGCCCACTTGGCCGGGAAGTTCTTCGTGTGCAGTGGCGCCAGCAGCCGCTTGGTCCCGAGCATCCGCCATTCCATCCAGGCCGGGTTGCCGGCAAAGCCCCCATAGCTGTCGACGTCGGCGTCCTGCCCGAAAAGCGCATCGGAGCGCTGTGCCGACGACAGACGCCGCACGCGCTTGAGCAGCGGGTAGTAGAGCCAGCTGTCATCCTGCCGGAACGGATCCTGGTGGCGGTTGTAGGTCAGTCCGACGCCCTTGAGGTCGAACGGTTCCAGGATCGGATGCAGCACCTCGCGGTAGCGGATGCCGTCGGGCGTCGGCCAGGTCGGCCTGGGATCATGGTAGAGACGGCTGACGTAATAGAGGCGCCGGAAATGCCCGAGCAGGAAATGCCGCTCGATGCGCAGGCCGCTCTCGGGATCCAGGCTGCCGGTGTCGCACTCGAAATTTCGCACGTCCAGGTCGTCGACGACGATGCGATTCTCGTAGTTGAACATGAGCTTGATGGCAGCGTCCGGGTCCTTCTCGTCGGCAAAGGGGAAGGGCAGCCCGGCGATGTAGTTCTCGACGCGGTTCTTGTCCTTCGAGAGCTTGCACTGGGCGTGGTACTTCTGCGTCGCTTCCAGGCGCGCGGGCTCGAGCGGGACGTACTGCGGGGCGATGACCTCGATGCGAAGCCCGCGCTCGAGCGACCACTGAATGGACGGCCCGAGGAAATCGCCGAAGCCTTCATGGTTGTCGCGCGTGATGATGGTGCCGATGGCCGGCTCTTCGGCCGCGCCTGCCATGGCCGCCAGCGCCAGCGCCAGCACCGCTGTCACCGAACCGAGGGCTCTCATTGCACTGGCGGCGGCTGCTGCGCACGCGCCAGGATGCGGGTGTGGGCCGGACGCAGCCATCGCCCCAGGACCACGCCGGCCAGCAGTCCGCCGACGTGCGCGTAGTGGTCGCGTCCTGGCGAGAAGCCGACCATCATGCCGAACAGCGCCGCCAGGGCTCCGAGCGTCTGCCACGCAGGCCGGCGCTGCTCATACGAACCGGTCGCGTAGGGCAGGGCAGCGCCGGCGAGCGCGCCCAGGATTCCGCAGATGCCGCCCGACGCACCGGCCTTGACCGCGGCGCTGGCGTTGAGGAGCTGGCTGGCGACGTTGCCCGCAATTCCCGTCAGGACGAACGTCATCACGAAGCGTGACAGCCCCAGCTCCAGCGCCAGCGGCGGGCCGAGAATGGCCAGCGCCGACATGTTGCTGACCAGATGGCGTACGTCGAAGTGCAGGAAGACCGCGCTCAGCAGCCGCCACCATTGTCCGTCGCTGACCAGATAGGGAACCACCGCGCCCGCGTCGATCATCTGCGAGCGCGGCGAAGGGCCGGCGCCGCCATGCACGTAGACGTGGACGCCAATGCACAGCAGGGCCAGCGCAGCGACCACGTACGCGGACGGTCCTGCCCACACGCCTTCGGGGAGGGTTCTGGCGACCGGCGGTGCCGGGCGTTCGGGCTCCTTCTCGCGAAGCAGGGCATCGCCGTGCGCAGCGTGCTCTTCGGGAACCGACACCTCCCAGCCGTGCGGGGGCTGGTTGCTGGCCTGCGCATCCAGGCCCATCGCCAGCAGGACGATGACGGCCTGCTGCGCCTGGTAGGTCGTCAGTCCGCTGCGCAGAACGGCTCGCGGGGCAAGGTTGCTCATGGGCCGAGCGTGCCACATGGTTGCCGGGATGCACACCGCCGACGTGATCCGCGACAAGCTCACCGCCGCGTTCGCGCCGAGCGAGCTCGTGATCGAAGACGACAGCGGACGCCACCGCGGCCACAAGGGCAGCGGCGGTGGCGGGCACTACCTGGTCCGCATCGTCTCGGACCGCTTCGATGGGCTTGGCCTGGTGGCGCGGCATCGGCTCGTCTACCAGGCGCTGTCCGAGGAGATGGGCGGCAGCGTCCATGCGCTGGCACTTACGACGCTGACGCCCGGTGAAACGGCCTCCTCGTAGATGGCCGTGCCGCGCAATCGCGAGCTGTTCTATGCCGGGTTGCTGGCGCTGACGGTTCAGCTGCCGGCGCCGGGCTTCCTCATGCTGGCGGTGACCGGCGACGCATCGCGCTCCCTTCTGGCCAAGCTGCTGGCGCCCTCCACGGTCGGCGCGATGCATGCGTCCTTCGTGCTGCTCCCCGCGCTCGTTGCGTTCCTGGCCATCTCGCTTCCTGCGGCGGTGCGAACGCTCGTGTCCGGTCGCGCCAGCGGCTTCGAGCTCGGCCGCGCGGCGGGGCTGGTCGTTGCGATTTTGGCGTATCTGGCCGGCGGCGGGGCCGGATGGCTCGCGCTGATGGCGCTGGTTGCGGTGCTCGGCATATCGGCGCTTCCCGCCGCGCCATTGCTGTCCAGGATCGCGCCTCGCTTTGCGCCTCGCGCAGCGCTGGCAGCGGCCGCGTGCTGGCTCGGCGTCGTTTGGTACGAGATCGACGTGCTGCGCGGCTCGGCTGCCAGCTATGCCGTCGCACCGTCGCTGGCCGTGCTGGCGATGGCATTGGCCGTGATCGCACTGGGAACGGCTACCGCCCGTGCTGCCGCGGCGCCCACGCCGCAGTGGCTGGCTGCGACGATAGTGGGGTGGGGAGGCATCGTCCTTGCGCTGCTCGCACCGCGCATGGCGCTTCTGTTCCCGCAAACGATGACCGCGTATGCGGAAGTCGCCCTCGGTGCCGCCGCTGCCGCGGTCGGCGGCGCATCGGCATTCCTCGGCAAGGATCGCGGCGAGCTGACTGCAGGGCGAGTCGCTTCCCGTTCGGCCGCGCCTTCGCATAGAGTCGAGACACCAGTGGAGAACCCATGAGCCGATTCGAACATCCCGTAGGCGATGCGCTGATGGCGCGCGCCGAGCGCGTCATTCCCGGCGGCGTCTACGGACATCAGAGCCCGGCGTTTCTGGTCGAAGGAGTGTTCCCGCGCTTCCTGTCGCGCGCGCGTGGATGCCGGATCCAGGATCCCGACGGCCATGAGTACGTCGACTTCCTGTGCGCGTATGGCCCGATGGTTCTCGGCTACCACGATCGGGTCATCGAAGCGGCAGCGCACGAGCAGCGCCAGCTTTGCGACAGCGGCAACCTGCCGGCGCCCAACATGGTCGAGCTGGCAGAGAGGCTGGTCGAGAAGACCATCGGCATGCAGTGGGCGATGTTCGCCAAGAACGGCTCGGACGTGTGCACGTGGTCGCTGGCGGTGGCGCGCCATGCCACGCGCCGCGACGTCGTGGTGATGGCGCAGGGCACCTACCACGGCGTGCACGGCTGGTGCAACTCGTTCGGCCGCGGCTTTCCCGAAGGCGAGCGTGCCAGCGTCGCCACCTTCGACTGGAACGATCTTGCTTCGCTCGAGGCGGCGTTCGCCCAGCATGACGGCGGCGTGGCCGCCGTCATCGTCACGCCGTTTCGTCACGAAGCCATGCACGACTCGGAGATGCCCGCGCCGGGGTTCCTGCAGGGCGTGCGCGAGCTGTGCACGCGGCACGGCAGCGTCATGATCGTCGACGACGTACGCGCGGGCTTTCGCCTGCACATCGGCGGCTCCACGCAGCACTGGGGCGTCACGCCCGACATGATCGTGTACTCCAAGGCCGTGGCTAACGGCTATCCGCTGGCAACGATGCTCGGCAGCGAGGCGCTGCGCGAGGCGGCGCGCGCGGTGTTCGTCACCGGCACCTTCTTCACGCAGGCCGTTCCGATCGCAGCCGCCATCGCCACGCTGCGCGAGATCGAGTCGCGCGATGCGATCGCGCGCATGGACCGCGCCGGGCGGAGGCTGTGCGACGGGCTCGTCGAGCGCGGGCGCGGGCATGGCCTGGAGGTCACGATCAGTGGGCCGCCGTCGATCCCGTTCATGAGCTTCGTTGCCGATGCCGGCGGCTTCGAGCGCAATCGCGTGTTCGCCGGCGAGGCCGCGGCCCGCGGCGCGTTCTTCCATCCGCATCACAACTGGTTCGTTTCCTCGGCTCACGAGGATGCCGACATCGATGCCGGCCTGGTTGCGGCCGAGGCGGGGTTTGCGGCCGTCGCGCGCATGTTCGGCAAGGACCGCGCGTGACCATCCCCAACCAGAGCACGCTCACCCTGACGCATTACGGCCGGCGCTCGGGCAAGCCATTCACGGTCAAGATCTGGTTCGCCGACATCGATGGCCAGCTCTGGATCGGCAGCCTGGACAGGGAGCGGAACTGGGTCAAGAACCTGGAGGCTTCGGGCAAGGCCAAGGTCGATTTCGGCAAGGGGCCGATCGACTGGAACTTCGAGCCGGTCACCGACGCAGAGGGAATCGCCCGGTTCCGGGCAGCCATCGCGCAAAAACATCCGGTGATGAGCCGGATCATCCATCTGCTCGTGCGCGGCGGCCGCAGCTACGCCACGTTCCGCGAGCGCAGGAAGGATTGACACGCGCGCCGCCGCGGGCTGTCATCGGAAACGGAACATCGCGTGAAACGACACTTCTTCGTCTGCACCCACCGTCGCGGCGAGGGCGGCCCCAAGGCCTCCTGCGCCGTCAACAATTCGGAGTCCGTCCTGTTCGCACTGCGCGAGGAGCGGGAGCGGCGCGGGCTGTCGGCGGAGGTCAATCTGACCGCGACGGGCTGCCTCGGCCCCTGTCCGGTGCGCGGCGCGTCGATCGTCGTCTATCCCGAGGGCGTCTGGTACACCGGCGTCACCGAAGCCGACGTCCCCGAGATCGTCGAGCGCCACATGATCGGCGGCCAACCCGTCGACCGCCTGAGAGACCCGTTCTTCGAGTGAAGTTTAAGGGGACAGTCCCCTTAAAACCTCAAACGCAGTGCTCGCACAGCCGTGCCGGCGCGGTCGTTGCGGCCATCGGCGCCGTTCAAGCGCTCGAGGGGACAGTCCGCTCAGGCCCTTGAAGCTACGACAGCGTTGCGACGGCGTCGGCGACGAGGTCACCGACCTGCGAGGTCGAGTAGCCCATCTTGCCGGCGTTCATCGACTCGAGCTTCTCGGCCGCCACGTGGGCGATGGCCTTCTCGATTTGATCGGCCGCGCGCGTCTCGCCGAGCTCGGCCAGCAGCATCTGCCCGGCGGCGATGGCCGCCATCGGGTTGATCACGCCCTGGCCCGTATACTTGGGCGCCGAGCCGCCGATGGGCTCGAACATCGAGACCTTGCCGGGATGAATGTTGCCGCCGGCGGCGATGCCCATGCCGCCCTGAATCATCGCACCGAGGTCGGTGATGATGTCGCCGAACATGTTGTCGGTGACGATGACGTCGAACCATTCCGGATTCTTGACCATCCACATGCAGGTGGCATCGACGTGCGCGTAGTCGCGCTTGATATCGGGGTAGTCGGCGTTGCCGACCTCGTTGAAGGCGCGCTCCCACAGATCGAACGCGTAGGTCAGGACGTTGGTCTTCCCGCACAGGGTCAGCGTGTTGCGACGAGCCCGCTTGCGCGTGTACTCGAAGGCGTAGCGCAGGCAGCGCTCGACGCCATGACGCGTGTTGACCGACTCCTGCACCGCGACCTCGTGCGGCGTTCCCTTGCGAAGGTAGCCGCCGGCGCCGGCGTAGAGTCCCTCGGTGTTCTCGCGCACGACCACGAAGTCGATGTGCTCGGGGCCCTTGTCGGCCAGCGGGGTCTCCACGCCGGGGTAGAGCTTGACGGGGCGCAGGTTGATGTAGAGATCGAGCTCGAAACGAAGGCGAAGAAGGATGCCCTTCTCGAGGATGCCCGGCTTGACGTCGGGATGACCGATGGCGCCGAGCAGGATGGCGTCGAAGCCTTGCAGATCGCCGACGGCGCTTTCGGGCAGGACCTCGTTGGTACGAAGGTAGCGGTCGCCGCCGAAGTCGAACTCGGTCGTCTCGTACTTGAAGCCGCAGGATTCGGCTGCGGCATCGAGGACCTTGAGCGCTTCGGCAACGACCTCGGGGCCGGTGCCATCGCCGGGAATGACGGCAATCTTGTGCAAGGGAAAGACTCCTCGGTGGTTTTGAAGGGGACAGTCCCCTTATCGGCTGCGCGTGAAGGCGACCTCGCCTTCAGAAGCCGAAAAACGCGCGGATACTAGCGGAGAATCGCTGCGCTACAAGCGGGCGGGAGCATGCGCGCACGGTTGAATTGAAGAGTCGCGCTGACATACTCGCGACCTTCAGGCGGCGTACCCAAGTGGTTAAGGGAAGGGTCTGCAAAACCCTCATTCAGCGGTTCAAATCCGCTCGCCGCCTCCACTTCCTCTCACGTTTCAAGGGCAGGACGTTTAAGGGGACAGTCCCCTTAAAGCTTCAGCCTGGCGCCGCCGCGATCGTTTAAGGGGACTGTCCCCTTAAGATTCAGCGTAGTGCCGCTGCGGCCTCCGAGAAGACCGGCTCGTAGACCGGCGGCGCGTCGATGTGCAGCTCGGCGCGGATCTCGTCGAGCGGCCGCTCCAGAAGTCCTTCCCAGTCGGCTGCCGTCATGTTGCGAGCCTTGAGCCCGCGGCGAAAGCCCTGCCAGAACAGCCTCGGCGCATCCTTGTGGCCGTTGGCGTACAGCTTGCCCACGCCCGCCAGCACGATGAAGGCGACGCCCGGATTGCGGATCTGCGCGCACGTGAAGGCCAGCAGCGAGCCCTCGCCGAGAAGGTCGCGCCCATAGCCGGTGACCACGTGCCAGATGTCGTGTGCATCGCGCAGTCGGTCGGAAAGCTTCTTGGCGCGCGGGTCCAGGAAGACGCTTTCCTCGATGTGCTGATCGCTCGCATCGACCAGGCCCGAGGCCGTGATGTGCTCGCGTTCGACGAACTCGACGTAGGTGCGCCCGAGCGAACCGATCGGCATCGAGTGCAGGCGCTCTCGATCCTCGAGGACGCGGATGAGGTCGTCGCGCGTTTCGAGGACGCGCCGGCCTTCGGGGTCGGCCAACGTACGCTGGAAGAGCCGCTCGAAGCTGTCGCCGGTAAGGGCGCGAATGATCACGAAGACCTGCGCCGTGTCGTCTGGATTGTCGAAAAGGCGCCGGATGGCCGCGAAGGCCTCCTTGGGGTTGATCGCACGCTTGATGACACCGCGATTGCCGGTTCCTGCCATTGACCCGTCTCCTACGACCGCCTCGTTCGCCTCGGCCTAGTCTAATTTGCAGCCTAGGTGCACCTTACACATGTGTCAACAGCTACGGTGGGGATGGCGAGCGGTTGTTACAAGAATTTTTCGGCGAGGCTGCCGTGAATCCGAACGGGTCGTCGATTCGCGGCGACTCGGTGTGCAGATCGAAGCGGTTCTCGCGTCGAGCGCGCGTTTCAGAGGCTTCCCGATCGGCGCCGTCACGGTGCTCACGATTCAGTACCTGACCCCAAAACCGCGTTTTCAGTACCTGACCCCGTTCATTGCGCGAGCCAGCGGGAGGGGACGTGGAGCTTGCCGGCCAGGCTGGCTGCGATCCATTCCAGCCAGCCGGGCTCGTGGCGTGCGCGGGATGCCACGTAGGCGCGGATGTCGTGGGCATCCTGCTCGCTGAGGACGTCGGCGAAGGAGGCCATGCCCTTGCCCGAAAATACGCCGCCCAGCACGATCGCGTTCCAGACCGTGTAGATCTCCGCGGCTGAGAAGCGCAGGTCCGGGTACAGCCCCGAGCTGATCGTGCCGACGCCGTGGCAGCGCGCGCAGTGCATGCTGTAGAGCGCGCGGCCGCGATCGATCTGCTCGGCGCTGGCCTCGACCACAGGCGCGGTGATGGTTCGCTCGGGCGCCGGCGCGGAGGCGGGCAGGGCAGCGCTGCCGCCGATCTTGTAGGCGACGATGCGTCCGGTGTTGGGCGCAGGAACACGCGTGTAGTGGCCGCCGGCCGATCCGCCAAGGCCCGTCATCACCGCAACGTACTGCTCGCCGCCTGCTTCATACGTCACCGGCGGCGCCATGATCCCGGTGCCCGCCTCCCGCTCCCACAACAGGTCGCCGCTGGCCGCATCGTAGGCCGCGAACATCCCCGACGTGCGACCCTGGAACACCAGGCCGCCGGCCGTGGCCAGCACGCCGGCCGGAATCCCGTGCCCATGATCGACGCGCCAGGCCTGCGAGTTCGTCACCGGATCCCACGCCGTCAGATGGGTGCCGACGTTGTAGCGTGCCAGCTCCTCGAACCCTTCGACCTCGGCCGACACCGACGGAAGATCCTCGGCCGTGTTGAAGTTGCCGAGCGCGTACTTGTACTTCGCGTCGGGAAGGTAGGCGTAGACCGACTCGAACGTCGGGATGTAGACGAGGCCGCTTTGGCGGCTGTAGGCCATGGGATGCCAGTTGTGTCCGCCCGGGATTCCCGGCGTCACCAGCGAACGTCCCTTGTCCCAGCCGGCTTCGGCGCGCTCGATGGGCCGGCCCGTCTTCATGTCGATGCCCGTCGCCCACGAGATGTCGATGTAGGGCGCAGCCGAGATGAGCTCGCCGGTCTTGCGATCCAGGACGTAGAAGAAGCCGTTCTTCGGCGCCTGCAGCAGCACCTTGCGCGCAGCGCCGCCGATGGCGATGTCGGCCAGGATCATGTGCTGCGTGGCCGTATAGTCCCACGCCTCGCCCGGCGTGGTCTGGTAGTACCAGGCCATGCGGCCGTCGTCGGGATCGACGGCCAGGATCGATGCGACGAACAGATTGTCGCCTCCGCCCGGGCTTCGCTGCTCGCGGTTGTAGATCGAGGCGTTGCCGACGCCGACGTAGAGCAGGTCGAGCTCGGCATCGTAGGACATCGAGTCCCACACGGTGCCGCCGAGGCCGGAGTCCCATAGCGAGGTGTCCGACCAGCTTCGCGCAGCGACCTCGAGCTCGGGATGCTCGAAGGGACCGTTCTTGCTGGCGGGCACCGTGTAGAAGCGCCACAGCATTGCGCCGGTGTCCGCGTCGTAGGCGCTGAAGTAGCCGCGCACGCCGAACTCGGCGCCGCCGTTGCCGATGATCACCTTGTCCTTCACCACGCGCGGCGCGCCGGTGATGGTGTAGGGGCGGGCGGTGTCGGTCGTCTGCACCTCCCAGATCATCTTGCCGGTGGCGGCATCCAGGCAGATCAGGCGCCCGTCGAGCGCGCCGAGATACAGACGGCCCTTCCACGCAGCAAGGCCGCGGTTGACGACGTCGCAGCAGGCATCGCGCGCCTTGGCGCCCGGCACGCGCGGATCGTAGGTCCACAGTGGATTGCCGGTGGCGGCATCGAGTGCGTAGACCTTGCTCCAGGCGCCGGTGGCGTAGAGGACGCCGTCGATGACGAGCGGCGTGGTCTCGTTGCCGCGCGTGGTGCCGGCATCGTAGGTCCAGGCAAGCTCGAGGCCGGCCACGGTGGCCTTGTCGATCTTGGCCAGCGGGCTGTAGCGCTGCTCAGCGAAGGTGCGACCGTGCGCGAGCCACTGGCCGGGCTCGGAGTCGGCCGCAGCGATGCGGGCCATGTCGACGTGGGCGGCTCCTTGCGCGCCGACCACCGCCGGCGCCGCCAGCGCGTTTGCCGTCAGCAGCGTGAATGCGAGCGCAAGGGCGCCGCGAGCGTGTCGTGTCACTTCGTCGCTGCGGCCTACATGAACTTGCGGGCCAGCCACTCCTTCATGCGAGTGTAGGGCGGGTAGGCGACCTTCGGGTCCATGCGCGTGGGCTTTTGCACCACTGCCTTGCGATGGCTGAAGCACTCGAAGCCCCAGCGCCCGTGATACGAGCCCATGCCGCTGGGACCGACGCCGCCAAAGGGCAGGTTCGGATTGGCGACGTGCCACAGCGTTGCGTTGACGCAGGCACCGCCCGAGCTGGTCTCGCCGAGAACCTTGCGCGCCACCGTGTCGTCGCTGGTGAAGACGTAGAGCGCCAGAGGCTTCTCGCGCTCGTTGATGAAGTCGATGGCCTCCTGCTCTCCCGCCACGGGAATGATGGGAAGGATGGGCCCGAAGATCTCGTCCTCCATCACCTTTGCCGTCGGCTTGGCCCTGACGATGGTTGGCGCAACGTAACGCTGCGCGCGGTCGATCTGTCCGCCGGTGATCACCTCGACGTCGTCCTGCAGGGCAGAGGCAAGGCGATCGACGTGACGCTCGCCGACGATGCGGCCGTAGCTGTCGGAGCTCTTCGGATCCTCGCCGTAGAATTCCTTGAGCGTCTCCTGAAGCTTCTCGACCAGCTCCTGCTCGACCTCGCTGTGCACGAGCACGTAATCGGGCGCCGTGCAGGTCTGCCCGGCGTTGGTCCACTTGCCCCAGGCGATGCGATGGGCCGCCACGTCCAGGTCGGCATCGGGCATGACCACGCACGGGCTCTTGCCGCCAAGCTCGAGCGTCACCGGAGTCAGGTGCTTGGCCGCCGCCGCCATGACGACGCGGCCGACGCGTCCATTGCCGGTGTAGAAAATGTGGTCGAACTGCTGCTCCAGCAGCAGGGTCGTCTCCTCGACAGCGCCTTCGACGACCGCAATGCAGTCGTTGTCGAGGTACTTGGGGATCAGCTCGGCGATGAGTGTCGATGTCGCCGGCGTCATCTCCGAGGGCTTGACCACCGCGCAGTTGCCGGCGGCGATGGCGGCCACCAGAGGATTGAACGTGAGCTGCACCGGGTAGTTCCACGGCGCAATGATCAGGACCACACCGAGCGGATCGAACTGCGTCCAGGCCTTGCCCGGCTTCTGGATGGCGGGCAGGGCAGCGCGCTGCGGCTTCATCCAGGAGTCGAGGTTCTTCAGCGCCAGCGCGGCCTCGCCGAGAGGGAAGCCGAGGTCGGTCGTGTAGGCCTCGAAGGCGGGCTTGCCGAGGTCCTTGCGCAGCGCCTCCTCGAACCGCTCCGTGTTCTCCTTGAGGAGCCGCTCGATGGCGCGAAGCTGCTCCTTGCGCCACGCCGCCGGGCGGGTCTTGCCCGAGCGGAAGGTCTCGCGAAGGCGGGCAGGAATGGCCTCGATGCGCTCGCGCGCCTCGTTGTCGAAGACGATGTTTGCTGCGGTGGCTGCCATGGGCCCGGTCTCCTTGCCGCGGGTGGGCGCGGCGGCGTGTCGGTCAGGTTTAGCGTGGATGACGGGGGCGGTACAGCCGGGTGGAATGCGGGATTTTGGGCTGTCCGGAGTGGTGGGGGAGGCGGCGCGGCGCGTGGGGTTGGGCGGTCGATTCGCCGCGGTTTCACGAAGGGGCTCGGCCGTGGGCTAGCTCTTCGTCACATGCCGCGCACCGGTTGCGCTTCTCGGAATGGCGGAGTCGCGCGGCGGCGGCTTGCGGTCTATGCTCGGCGGGGCTTCAGCGTCGATCGTGACGTCCCATGGACGCTCACACCTGCCGGGATGGTGAAACTGGTAGACACTGGGGACTTAAAATCCCTTGAGCGGTAACGCTCGTGAGAGTTCGAATCTCTCTCCCGGCATTCAAATTCAGCTACTTGGAGGGAATCTTCTGTGAGGTGCTGGGGGGCAGCGTGGCGACTTGGCCCAGACTTGCCCCAGTGTTGAGCCCGGAAACCTTGGCGGCTGCGTCCTTCAGGTCCGCTTCGGCGGTGATGTTGTAGCGGTCAAAGATCGCCCGGGTACGGTGCCCCATTGCCTTCATGGCGACGGATTCCTGAATGCCCGCCCGCGTGTAGTTTCGTGCCGCACAGCGCCTGAGGTCATGGAATAGGAAGTTGGGTTGCCCGATCTTCTCACACGCGGCCTTCCACGTTCCACGAAACGAGCTAACTGGCGTGCCTTCTCGGTGAAAGACGTGGCGCACGATCTGGTCGTTCTCTCGCTCGAAAGCCGCCGTACTTTCTCGCCACGCCTTTAGCGCAACCAGCGCTGGTTCCGGGAGGTATGCCAAGCGGCCATCTCCATTTTTCGAGCGGTCGAGTCGCACAGTCCCCTCAGTCAGATCGACTTGCCGCCACTGGAGACCCGTAAGCTCTCCAACCCGCCAACCCAGATTGAAGCCCAGCACCGCCATGGTTGCGATGGGCTCTGGCAGTTCCATCCGCAGCTTTTCGAAGGTCGCGTGATCCATGAACCCAGTTCTGGTGTTCTCTACCTTGACTGTTGGAAACTTCGGCACGTTTGAGACGCGACCATCCGCGACGCCGAGTTTCAGCATGCGTCGGAGGCAGGCCAATTCATGCTGAATCGTCGCCTGCGCAGCCTTCTCGCGTTGCCGCAGGTCGATGTACTGCCGGATACGCGGCGTCGTGACCTCTCGTGCGCGATCCCTGCCAAAGACTGGCTCCAGATGCTTCCATCGCTTCGGAAGGTCTTTTACCAGCTTCCCGCTGACCCGATAGTCTTCGCGGAGGGCGGTATACAGCGTCTCCACACGTACCGTCAGGCTCTCTGCCGTCAGCGTACCTTTGGCGGCACCTGATCTCAGGTCGTTGAGGATTGCTGTTGCTTCCTTGCGGCTCTTTGCGTCCGTGCGACGTTCAACCCGCTTTCCGTTGATCGATACACGGACGTACCAGACGTTTCCCCTTTTGCGCAGGCCGCCATCGCCGTAGTCTCTCATATCAAAACCTCCCTTGTGCTGGTGTCCAGTCCGGGTGAATCGGTAAGCTCTAGATGCACGTTAAGCGGCGGCTCGTCCGTACACGGGGCTGTTGAGCAACCACTTCTCCACATCGGACAGCAACCAGCATGGATTACCTACGAGGCTGCGACGCGGTGGCAGGTCCTTCGGATGCTTCTCGACCCATGACTTCGACTTGCCGAGAAGTTTGGCCATTTCTCCTGCGTTGATGAGTCGTTCGGCGGACGGGCGACTAACCGGTGCAACACTGCGCTGGTGGAGTACGGCCATCACCGCGACGCACGATATGGAGAGGGCTGCTGCCTCTTCAGGGGACAACAGTAAAGCTAACTGCGGGTTCTCTGCGATGGAGTCGAGGGATAGGGCCAAGGCACCATTCGATTGAGGGAAAACCGAGTGCAGGTGCCGGTCTTGCCGGGAGGAATTGCGGGAGTGGGCTGTAGAGGCTTGCGAGCGGACTGCTTGCGGGATGGCGGCGGCGGTTGTCGTCGGGAGTAGCTTACTGGCAAATTCCATCCTTCTCCTTTCTGGTCTGGGTTTCCTGCTCCTTGCGTAAGGCGCTGGGAAAGCGGTTTATCGATGCGGTAGGCGCCGGGGTGGATACTCGCGGACACCACCGCACAGGCAACGCCGGTTTATTAGTCGATCTAGGCGTCAGCCATCCGGTATGCATTGTTGCACGCTAGGTACTTCTTGTCAATAGGTTGGCACGGTTCTTGACGGAAAACGCTTCCT
>DASPNH010000047.1:0-46249 GCA_035626675.1 Binatia bacterium | reverse complement strand
CAGCAGCAGCCGCCGCGTTCGCAGGCGCCGCAGCGCCAGCAGCAGCCGCCGCGTTCGCAGGCGCCGCAGCGCCAGCAGCAGCCATCACGGTCGCAGCAGCCGGTGCCTCAGCGCTCGCAGCCTGGACCATCCAGACAGCAGCAGCCGCAGCGTCAACAGCCATCGGCCGGCTCCGACAGACGCGGGCCGCAGCCTGGCAACGACGTGAAGACGCAGCCCGCCAATCGCTCGGGCGATCGGATGCCCGAACGACGCGACCCGTCATCCGGAAGCAGCGACGGTGCGGTCCGCGAAGGCAATCGCGGCGGCGACGAGGCCGGCGCGAGTCGAGGCGACCCCCGTAACTCGAAGGACACGCCCGGCAACGCGCGTGGCGAGGGTCGTCAGCAGAAGGGCGACGCGCGTGGCGAGGGTCGTCAGCAGAAGGGCGACGCGCGTGGCGAGGGTCGTCAGCAGAAGGGCGACGCGCGCGGCGAGGATCGTCAGCAGAAGGGCGACGCGCGTGGCGAGGATCGTCAGCAAAAGGGCGACACACGGGGCGAGGAGCGTCAGCAGAAGGACAAGGCGGGGTCGGCCACGGGCGTGGGCCGCGATGGCGACCGTCGTGATCAGCGCGACGGCGATGCCGAGCAGGGTGGCAAGGCCGGCGGCGCTGACCGCGACCGTCAGGATCGGCAACGCGACGGCGGCAGGGACGGCTCGGGCGACAAGGCGAGCCGCAGGATGGAATCGAAGCGCCGCATCGAGCAGGCACGGCGTCCTGACCGCGAGCGTGCACGCAAGCCCGAGCGGGTGGTGCGCAAGGTTGGCAGCAACGAAGTGCGTGCAGACAGGAGTGGCCGGGTTCGCGAGATCCGTTCCAGCGACGGTCTTCGAATCCGCCGCGGCGTGCGCAGCGACCGTGTCGTCGAGAGGTCGTATTCGGACGGACGGCGCGTGGTCAGCACAGGCCGGCGCGCGGGCTACTCCGAGCGCTCGTACGGCCGTTATCACGGGCGCGACTACTATCGGCGCACGTACTACTATGGAGGTCACCGGCATTCCTGCGCGTACCGGCGATCGTACTGGGGCGGCAACCCGTTCTTCGTCTACGCCTCGCCATTCTACTTCCGCCCGCGCTTTTATTTCTGGGCCTACACGCCGTGGGTCGCCCCGGTGCAGTATGATTGGGGCTGGGCTCCGACGCCGTGGTACGGCTACTACCGCAGCTACTTCGTCCCGGCGCCCGTCTATCCCACGCCTGCACTGTGGTTGACCGATTTCCTCATCGCCGAGAGCCTGCGCGTCGCCTACGAGACGCGTCCGGTCCACGTCGCTGCCGCACCACCGCCGGTACAGCACACGACGGCCGTCGCGCTGACGCCCGAGGTCAAGCAGGCCATCGCCGTCGAAGTCGAGGCACAGCTGCGGGAGCAGCAGGAAGCTGCCGAGAGCGCCGAGAGCACGGCGCAGTACTCGGAGGAAGATGCCTCGATCCCCGCGCTCGATCCGTCGGTGAGCGTCTTCGTCGTCTCGGAGAATCTGTTCGTGGCCACGCTCGACGGCGAGGAGTGCGAGCTCAGCTCGGGCGACGTTCTCTCACGCATCGACGACGCCCCCGACGAGGACGGCAATCTTCAGGTAAGAGTGGCAGCCAGCAAGGCCGGCAACTGCGAGGTGGGCACCAAGCCGCTCGTGCAGCTGGCGGACCTGCAGGAGATGCACAATCAATTCCGCGCGCAGGTCGACGTTGGTCTGAAGAAGCTGGCCTCGGGCGAGAAGGGCCTGCCTGCCGCCCCCACGACGGAAACCATCCCGGGCGAGGTGCCGCCGCCGCCCGTCGACGACGTCGAAACCGAAGTGATGGAGATCCAGCAGGAGGCCGATCGCGTGGAGCTGGCGGTGGCGCCGGAGCAGTAGCGGCGTTGCGGCAGCCCGGCCAATCGACCAGTGCTTCGCACTCGAGCTGCGGCAGGGCCACGGCGCCATCTGGGAGGACCGAATCCCGATGATCGAACATGACGCCGGCAAGCTTCACGACAGCCTTCAGGAGCGAGTCAAGGAGCTGAGCTTCCTGCACCACGCCGCGCGGCTGCTCAACATGCGCGGCCAGCCACGGCGGACGCTGCATGCGTTCACCGAGCTGCTCGCGGGCGCCTGCCGGTATCCCGATGTCTCGACGCCAGGGTCTGCTTCGGGGACCTCGACGTGTCGACCGGAGGGCACGCCTCCAGCGATGCGAAGATTCGCGCCGACTTCGAGATCGGCGATGAACGACGAGGCTTCGTCGAGCTGGGCTGCTCCATGGCTGAGACGGACGAGGGCGGCAGTTTTCTGCCCGAAGAGCGAACGCTTCTCGATTCGTGTGCGGAGCTGCTGAAATCGTATTTCGAGCGTGCCGCGGCAGAGGCCGTTTCCCGAAGGCTCGCGCACGCGCAAGCAGCCGAAGAATCCGAACGCGCAGCCAACCAGGCCAAGGATCAATTCCTGGGGACCGTTTCGCACGAGCTGCGCTCCTCGCTCCACGTGATGATGGGGTGGGTCACCATTCTGGAGCAGCAATCCGCGGACGAGGAGACCACCGCTCGCGGTCTGCAGATCCTGCAGCGAAACATCGCGTTGCAGGCGAAGCTCATCGAAGACCTCATGGACCTGTCCCGCGTGGTCTCCGGAAAGCTGACTCTGGACATGCAGCCGCTGGACCTGTGCGAGCTGGTCGCCTTCGCGGTCGATGCGTCGCGTCCGGCGGCCGAGGCCAAGCAGATCGAGCTGCTGGTGAACGTGGCACGGACGGGACCAGTTCTGGCCGATCAGCAGCGGCTCCAGCAGGTCGTGTACAACATTCTCGGCAACGCGCTGAAGTTCACCCCGGCAGGCGGCAGTATCCACGTTGAGCTGGCAAGCGTCGGCGATCGGGCGCGAATCCGCGTATGCGATACGCATCGGCATCGCACCCGAATTGCTGCCGCACATTTTCGATCGTTTCCGGCAGGCGCCAGCGCAGCACGGGGGAAGAAGCGGCGGCCTCGGACTCGGGCTGGCCATCGCCCGCCATCTGGTGGAACTGCATGGCGGCATCATCTCCGCCGCAAACGCTGTATCCGGCGGCGGCGCCCTCTTCGAGATCCTACTGCCGCTGATGCCTCTTTTGCCGGACATGCACGGCAGTCCGGGCGGCGATACGTAGCGCCGGCTCACCTGGCCGGGCATACCCACCAATACGCGGCGATTCTCGAGTTTCGCGACCTGGCCTCCGTCACGAAACCGGATCTGCACGACTCTACTCCTTCGTAAGACGGATGCGCGAACGCTCTTCGAGGGCCGTCCGCGCCGTAACCATCGGAGGCCTTTATGACTGCATGGGAAGGATGGCCACTGGACCGAATGCTCTACGCGTTTCTGGGAGCGGCCTATGCGCTCATTTGGCTACAGCTGACACTCATGCACTGGCGTGGAGGCTTCCACAACGCGGTCATGTGGGGCCCCGTTCTCGTTACGCCGCTGCTGGCAGTCGGCGCGTTTGTCGTGGCTTCGTTGCGCGGCGAGGTGATCGATGCGGCCTTCGCCGTCCTCTTCGGCGTCGGCACCGCGATCGGCCTGGTCGGCACGGCCATGCACCTGCGAGGCGATGCCGCGCAGATCGGCGGGCTCACGCTCCGCAACATGATGTCGGGCCCTCCTCCAGTGCTGCCGCTCCTTTACATGGCGCTGGCCGTTCTGGGTTTGGCGATTCACTATTGGCCGTCCGCCGGCGCGGCCGCCTGAGAATCGTCATGATGGACGGCTTCACCAGTGACGAATTTCGCCAGCTGACGCGCCAACGTGGTGCGCGTGAGCGTTCCATCGTCGAAGAGCGACTGCGCACCCGCTACGCGCGCGAACGATTCGAACACTTCGTCCAGACCGAGGTGCGGATCCTGCGAGCGATCCTGGAAGGCCTGATCCCGCAGAGCGAGGGCCTGGATCTGGCCGGGTTCGTCGATTGGGCAGCGGATCGCGCTCTTGGGCGCGGCGACCGCGCGCCGGAGGCGATGCCCGATCTCGAACTGTTCCATGCCGGTCTGGCGGCGACCGATGTGAGCAGCCGCGACCTCCACGGCACGGCCTTCGACGAACTGGCGCCGGCTCTTCGCGATCACGTCCTGCGCAGCATGCTGGCTGGCGACGTCCATCACCCGGCGTGGCGGACGATCTCGTCGGGCAGGTTCGTCGAGCGTCTCTATTCCAAGGCCCTGCACGGCTACTTCGCTCATCCGCTTGCCTGGATGCGCATCGGCTTTCCCGGAGCCGGCTATCCCGCAGGCTATCTGTGGGTTTCACTGTCGCAGGTCAGGCAGCGCCATGCGCGCGAGCCGGGTTGGGACAGGCTGTGAAACCCGCTCGCGACGGCATGAAGCGACACTCCGGCGCCGTCGACGTGCTCATCGTCGGCGCAGGTGCAGGAGGCAGCACGCTGGCAAAGGAACTCGCCGAGGGAGGAATGTCGGTCGTCGTGCTGGAGGCAGGTCCGTGGCTCGACACGGTCGAGGATTTCGTCAACGACGAGCTCTCCATGCTCGGGCTCGTCGACTGGGACGAACTGCGCATCAGCAACGGCAGCGATCCGCTGGCCCTCGGACGCATCAACACCGGACGAGGCGTGGGCGGCAGCACGACGCACTTCACCGCCGTCAAGCTGCGGTTCCACTCCGAGGACTTCCGCCTCCGGTCGGCCGAGGGCGTGGCATCGGACTGGCCCATCGACCTGGACGATCTGGCGCCGTTCTATCGCCAGGCCGAGGATTTCGTCGGCGTCTCCGGGCCGCGCTCCTATCCATGGGGAGGACGCGCTGACGGATACGATCAGGGCGAGCTCTCGATGTCGGCATCCGACGAGAAGATCGCAGCCGGGTTCGAGAAGCTCGGAATGCGCTGGTGCATGGCACCGCACGCCGTGCTGACGGCTCCCATGGACGGCCGCAGCTCGTGCATGAACTACGGCTTCTGCAGCAACGGTTGCAAGAGCGATGCGAAAGGCAGCGCGCTGGTGACGTGGATCCCTGCGGCGGTGCGCGCGGGTGCCGAAATCCGCGACAACGCCTTCGTGACGCGCATCGACGTGGACGATCACGGCTTCGCCCGCGGCGCGACCTATCTGCACGAGGGTCGTGAACACGAGCAGAGAGCCAGGATCGTCATCGTCGCCTGCTATTCCATCGAGACTCCGCGGCTCCTGCTCAACTCACGCTGCGGCCTGTTCCCCGACGGGCTTTGCAACAGCAGCGGACAGGTGGGCCGCAACCTGATGGTTCATCCGGCCGCCGAGGTCTTCGGGCGTTTCGATGAACCGCTCGACTCGTTCCTGACTCCGCCGGTCGGAATTCTCAGCGAGGACCCGTACGGAACCCAGCCCGGTCGCGATTTCGTCCGCGGCTACGTCGTCAACCGCTACGCTCATCTTCCCATCGACTTCATCACGACCCTGGTCAGAAACAATCCTGATCTGTGGGGCGAGCGGCTCTTCGAGGTCATGGACGAGTACACGCACTGGGGAGTGCTGGCGACCATGAACGAGATGCTGCCTCGCGGCACCAATGCCGTCACCCTCGACGAGGAGAAGGACTGCAACGGCGTGCCGGTGGCCAGGGTGACGATGAGCTACGACGACAACGACCGCCGCATGCTCGACGCGTCGGAGCGGCATTGCGAAGCGATCATGCAGGCGGCGGGTGCCACTCGCACGCTTCACGCCCGAAGCGCGGTGCACGTGCTCGGCACCTGCCGGATGGGAAGTGATCCGAAGACGTCGGTCGTCGATCCGTGGTGCCGCGCCCACGACGTGCCCAATCTGTACATCTGCGACGGGAGCGTCTTCGTCACCGCGAGCGCGGTCAATCCCAGCCTGACCATCGAAGCTCTCGCCTTGAGAACCGCGCGGCAGATTCTGCGTGGCCGAACAGGAGAATCATGAACGAGATCCGACCGCCCTCTGAGACCTTCCGCGGACAGAAGCTTCCCTATCCCGCACGCCAGACCGATCTGACGCCCGCGCCTGACAGCGATCTGTCGTTCTACCGACCTGCCGACAAGCTGCGCGGGCGCAGCGCGCTGATCACGGGAGCGGATTCGGGAATCGGTCGCGCTGTGGCGATCGCGTATGCGATGGAAGGGGCCGATGTGGCGATCGTCTACGACGTCAACGATGCCGACGCCTTGGAGACCCGGCGGTTCGTCGAATCCAAGGGCCGTCGCTGCCTGACGATCAAGGCCGACGTGCGCGACAGCGACGCGTGCCGGAGGGCGGTTTCCGCGACCGTGGCGCAGCACGGCAGGCTCGACGTTCTCGTCAACAATGCGGCCTATCAGATGGCCCGGCCCGGCCTGCTGGACATCTCCGAGGAGCAGTTCCGCAGGACCTTCGAGACGAACATCTTCGGCTACTTCTACATGGCACGGCACGCGCTGCCGCACATGACTGCGGGCGACGCGATCATCAACACCGGGAGTATCGTAGGCCTGGTCGGGCATCCGTTGCTGATCGACTACACGGCCAGCAAGGGAGCGATCCATGCGTTCACCAAGTCGCTCGCACTGTGCCTCGGACCACGCGGAATCCGCGTCAATTGCGTCGCGCCCGGTCCGGTCTGGACTCCCAACATCCCCGGTACGATGCCGATCGGCGAGGTCGAGAACTTCGGACATGAAGTCGCCCTGGGACGGCCTGGGCAGCCAGAGGAACTCGCGCCGATCTACGTGCACCTCGCCTGCGAAGACTCCAGTTTCATGACGGGATCGATCATCGAGGTCACCGGCGGAAAGACGTCGTCGAGTTAGCACGATGCCGTGCCGAGAGACGCGCCGTGTCGGCCGGGGCGCGCCCGGCGTGGCGTGCACATGACGAGCTTCCTGGACATCGTGACCCGCGTCCGCGGTCGCGGCGACTATGCGGGAGACCAGCACGGCGGCGCCAGCGGGCGCGATGGCAGCGGGATGCCCTCAGGCGGGGCCGGCAACTTCATGTTCGCGACGGGGATCGAGTGCTCGTATCCGACCATCGCCGGCGGCAGCGTGCGCCGCGACCAGCTGGCCGAATGCGGCCACTACGAGCGGCTGCCACAGGATGTCGCGCTGGTGCGGGACCTAGGGTTGAAGGTGTTGAGGTACGGACTTCCGTACTACTCGATCCATCGCGCTGCGGGTTCCTATGACTGGAGTTTCGCCGACGAGGCGATGGCCGAGATCCGGCGTCAGGGCATCACGCCGATCCTGGATCTCCTGCATTTCGGCGTTCCGGATTGGCTCGGCGATTTCCAGAACCCCGAACTTCCTCTTCATTTCGGCGACTATGCCGGCGCCGTCGCGCAGCGCTATCCGTGGGTCCGCTTCTATACGCCGGTCAACGAGATCTACGTCACCGCGCGCGCCAGCGCTCTGGATGGCATCTGGAACGAGGGGATGAAGAGCGATCGCGCCTTCGTCACGGCGATCAAGCACGCGGTCGCCGCCAGCATCCTGGCGACCCATGCCATCGCCCTGCGTAGGCCCGATGCCGTCATCGTCCAGAGCGAAAGCGCGGAATACACGCACGATGGCCAGGCAGCGGTGTCGCCCGCGGTGGTGATGCGCAACAAGCTGCGCTTTCTGGCGCTCGACCTCCTGTTCGCACGCAGTCCGGACGCCGACGTCATCCTGTACGCGATGGACAACGGCTTGACGCGCCAGGAGTACGACTGGTTCATGCGAGGGGAGCCGCCGGGCTACCAGGTGATGGGCAGCGACTACTACGGGCGCAACGAGCGGATCTGTCTTCCCGATGGAACCTACGTCGGCGCAGACGACGTGCTCGGCTGGTATCAGATCGTCAAGGAGTACTACGAGCGCTACAGGAAACCGGTCATGCACACCGAGACCAATGTCTTCGATGCGCAGCAGGCTCCGGCATGGCTCTGGAAACAGTGGATCAACGTCTTGCGAATGCGCCGCGACGGAGTGCCCGTGCTCGGCTTCACCTGGTACAGCCTCATCGACCAGATCGACTGGGACATCGGCCTGGCGGAGGAGCGCGGGCACGTCAACGAGTGCGGCCTTTTCGACCTTCAGCGCAGGCCGCGGCAGGTGGCAGCGGCGTATCGCGACCTCCTGGACGCCTTTGGCCAGATCACGATCGTGCCCCATGGCGAGATGTTTCGCATCACGACCGAGGCTGCACGCCTCAAGGTCGACGTCTGACGGGATGCGGGCAGGCGATCGCAGGTCGCCGCACCGCAGCTCTGCTCGGCCCTACGCCGCCTCGCCCTCGAACTGCGGCAGCGATTGATAGCGGTCCAGGTGATGGTCGGCGTCGCCGAACAATCCCTGCAGCACGCGCACGCGCTTGAAGTACAGGCCGATGTCCTGCTCGTCGGTGATGGCGATGCCACCGAAGAGCTGGATCGCGTTCTCCTGCACGAACCAGCCGCCCTGCTGGAGCTGGACCTTGGCTGCCGAGATCGCGGCCTTGCGCTCGGCAGCATCGTGCGAGTCGGCCTGGATGGCGGCCAGCAGCATCATTCCCTTGCACAGCTCCACCTCGGCGAACATGTCGGAGGCACGATGCTGCAGTGCCTGGAACGCGCCGATCGGCTTGCCGAACTGCTTGCGCTGCTTCAGGTAGTCGAGCGTCATCTGGAACATCGTGGAGAGCTCGCCCTGTGCCTCGGCGCAGGCCGCGGCGGCGCCGCGATCGATGGCCCACTCGATGTGCTCGTAGGCCATGCCCTCCTCGCCGAGCAGGCGGTCGGCGCCCACTTCGACGTTCTGGAAATCGAGCACGGCGGTGGACTGGCCGTCCATGCCGTGCACGCGCGTGCGCTTCAGGCCGGGCGCATCGGCATCGACGACGAAGAGCGAGAGGCCGGCCTGCTCGCGCACGCCGCCGGCGCTTCGCGCGGAGACGACGATCTTGTCGGCGGCGTGGCCGTTGAGCACCCACGCCTTCTTGCCGCTGAGCACGTACTGCCCGCCGTTCCTTGTGGCGGTGGTCTGACAGTCGGCCAGATTGTAGCGGCTCTGGCGCTCGGCATAGGCGAATGCCAGCGAGGTGCGGCCTTCGAGCATCGGCGACAGGAAGGCCTGCGTCTGCTCGTCGGTGCCGAGGCGCGAAAGGAGGCCGCCGGCGAGCACGACCGACGGTATGTACGGCTCGGGCACAAGGCTGCGGCCGAGCTGCTCGAGGATCAGCGCGATGTCGGTGAAGTTGCCGCCGTAGCCTCCCTGGTCTTCGGGGAACGCCACCGCCAGCCATCCGTACTCGCCCATGGCCTGCCAGACCTTGGGCTCCCAACCCTGCTCGGTCTCGCGCAGCTGGCGGAAGCGCGCGACCGGCGAGTCGTTGTCGACGAACTTGCGGACGGCGTCGACGATCATCGTCTGTTCTTCGGTGAGCTCGAAATTCATCGTTGTTCCTTCGGGCAAGAAAGGGGTCAGGTACGGAAAGTGCGGTCGCGATTCACGACCTGACCCCAAAACCGCGTTTTCAGTACCTGACCCCGTTCCTACTGCGGGAGGCCGAGGATGAGTTTGGAGATGATGTTCTTCTGGATCTCGTTGGAGCCGCCGTAGATGGTGCAGGCTCGCAGGTAGTTGAACTGGGAGGCGATCCAGAGCTGGTACTCGGGCATCGCGTCGGTGGGCGAATCGAACCAGCCCATCGCTCCGTGCCCGAGCGCATCCATCGCCAGCTCGGTGACTTCCTGCTGCAGCTCGGTGCCGACGATCTTCAGGATCGAGCTTTCGGCCCCCGGTGCATGCCCGAGCTGCGCCGATGCCAGCGTTCGCAGATTGGCCATGCCGACGGTGCGGTGGCGGATGTCGAGGCGGGCAAGACGGCGGCGAAACGCCGGATCGTCCAGCAGCGTACCGTCGCCCACGGGCGTATCTCGCGCGATGCGGCGGATCAGGCCGAGCCAGCGGCCCGATTCGGCGACGCCGCCGATGGTGGTGCGCTCGTGCCCGAGCAGCGCCTTGGCCATCGTCCATCCCTGGTTTTCCGGCCCGACGCGATTGGCCTGCGGCACGCGCGCGTTGTCGAACCAGGTCTCCGAGAACGCCGGCGTTCCGCCCGTGGTCAGGAACGGCTTCACCTCGATGCCGGGAGTGTTCTTGATGTCGGCCAGCAGGAACGAGATTCCCTCCTGCTGCTTGCCGGTAAAGCCGGTGCGCGCCAGCACGAAGATCCAGTCGGCGTGCTGGGCATACGTCGTCCAGGTCTTCTGGCCGTTCAGGATGTAATCGTCGCCGTCCTTCTCGGCGCGCAGCTGGAGACTGGCCAGGTCGGAGCCGGAGTTGGGCTCGCTGTATCCCTGGCACCAGACCTCGTCGCCCGAGAGGATCTTGGGAAGGAAGCGCTTCTTCTGCTCGTCGGTGCCGAACTGGATGATGAGCGGCCCGACCATGACCAGCCCGAACGGCGAAAGGGACGGAGCATTGGCGCGTACCAGCTCCTCGCTGAAGATGTGCCGTTGCGCCACGTCCCATCCGGTTCCGCCGACCTCCTTGGGCCAGTGCGGCGCAGCCCAGCCCTTGCGGGCCAGAATGCGATGCCACTCCATGATCTCCTCGTGCTCGAAGTGGCCGCCGGCCTCGGCCTTGTGGCGGATGTGCTCGGGCATGGCCTGCTTGATCCAGGCGCGAACCTCGTCGCGAAACGCGATCTGGTCGGGCGTGTACGACATGTCCATGGGCGGTTCTCCTTGGGCGAAACGCGGGGAAGGTACCGAGCACCCGGCCGCAAGTAAACGGCGCTGACCGGCGCCCAGGACCGTTCCGCCATGCCCTTGGCGCACGGCCGCGGCGGCCCGATCCCGGCAATCGCGGTTCGGCCGCGACGCGCGATCAGCCCGCTGCCAGCAGCGCCTGGAGGCTGCGGCGAACGGCCCGGTGGGCCTCGGGGATGTCGAGCTGGTGACGGTTGCGCAGCTGGCTCCAGGTCGACCACGAGCACGCCGCGCTCAGGGTCGCCACCGTCTCGCGCCGGTGCTGAGGCTCGCGAGCGGCCAGCTCGCCTGCGAAGGTCTGCTCGATCTCCTGCTTGCGTACTCCGCGAATCCAGCCGAGCCGGCGCGCGACTTCGGGTGAGAAAGGCTCGTAGAGAATCGCCGCCCGACGCACCGGCGTGACGCGTTCGTGCAGCTCGCACCAGCGCGCGGTGAAATGGTCCAGGCGCTCCTCGATGGGCCCGTCCAGGGGAGCCGGCTGCGGCACCTCGGAGCCGATGCGCTGGATCTGGATCATCGCCGCTTCCGAAAGCAGGGTCTCCAGATCCTGGAAGTGACGGAACACGGCGCGCTCGGAGACGCCCGCCCGCTCGGCGACCTGGCGGGCGGTAGGCCGAAGGAACCCTTCCTTTACAAGGGTCAGGTAGGCCTCGGCGACCAGCCGCCGGGTCGCTGCCGAGCGCTCGTTCCTGCCGTCCACTTTCGCCTTGACGATCTGGGCCACCACGCTGGATTACCATTTGTCAGTCGGACTGACAAATGTTAGAAGCCAGGTGTCAGTGGAACTGACAAAACTTGTAAGGGGCCTTTCTATGCAAAACGGGGAGTCCAGATTCGCCAACCCGGCCGCAGCCCTGACCGCGATGGCCATTCTCCTGGCCGCAGGGGTTGCCCTTGCGGGCGGTCCGCCTGCGCCGCAGCAGGACTGGTCGCGCACCGAGGTCCGCGAGGATTGCGACGAGTACAACGCTCTTCGCAATCCCTACTTCGGCGACCTGCACGTGCACACGGCCTACTCGGCCGACGCGGTCCTGATCCGCACGCGCAATCTTCCGAGCGAGGCCTATTCGTTCGCCAAGGGAATGACGGTCGGCCTTCCGCCCTACGACGCCAACGACGTTCCCACGCGCACCGCGACCATCGACCGGACGCTCGACTTCACGGCGGTCACCGATCACGCCGAAGGTTTCGGCGAGGCGCAGATCTGCCTGCAGCCGGGCTATCCCGGCTACGACGACTCGATCTGCGCGGCCTTGCGCGACACCTTCGACAACCAGTTCGTTCCGGCGCCGGTTCCGCCCGATGCGTTCCTGAACTTCTTCATCCCGCTCAACTTCCCCGAGCCCGAGCGCTTCGAGCTTTGCGGCACGGGTGGCGCCGACTGCGCCACCGAAGCGGCAGTGGTCTGGCAGGACACGCTGGATGCGGCCGAGGAGCACTACGATCGCACCTCGGCCTGCGAGTTCACCACGTTCCCGGCCTACGAGTGGTCGAGCAACCTGGACAGCAACAACCTGCACCGCAACGTGATCTTCCGGAACGCCGAGGTTCCGGCGCTTCCCATCACCTACTACGAGGAGTGGACGCCCGAGGGCCTCTGGGAGCAGCTGAAAACGCAGTGCCTGGACGCCGACGGCGCCTGCGACGTGCTGGCGATTCCCCACAACTCCAACCTGGCGCGCGACATGATGTTCCCGCGCGACATGACCGACGGCAGCGACATGACCGAGGACTACGTCCAGACGCGCAACTTCATGGAGCCTCTGGTCGAGATCATGCAGAACAAGGGCGACGCCGAGTGCAGGCTCAACCTGGGCGGTGCGGTCGACGAGCTGTGCACCTTCGAGAAGTCCAGCCGTGAGACGCTGTTCGGGCCCTCCAACTGGAACCAGGCCTTCGACGAGCGCGCCTACGTCCGCTATGCGCTCAAGAGCGGAATGGCGGTGCAGCGGCGCCTGGGAACCAACCCGTTCCAGCTCGGATTCGTCGGCGGCACCGACACGCACAACGGCACGCCCGGCCTGGTCGACGAGACCGACTACATTTCCACCGGCCACATGGGCATCACCGAGTCGGAGCCCCGCTTCATGCTCAACCACAATCCGCCCGGCAAGATCGAGGGCAATCCGGGCGGCCTGACCGTGCTGTGGGCCGAGGAGAACTCTCGCGACGCTCTGTTCTCCGCGATGCGGCGGCGCGAGACCTACGCCACCAGCGGGACGCGTCCGATCGTGCGCGCCTTTGCCGGCCGCTTCCCCACCACGCTGTGCGACGATCCCGACTTCGTTGCCGAAGGCTACGACAAGGGCGTTCCCATGGGCGCCGAGATCGGCTCGATGCTCGGCAAGAGCGAGATGCGCATCGCCGTGCTGGCGCAGAAGGACCCGGGTCTCCCCGGCGATCCGGGCACGCCGCTGCAGCGAATCCAGATCATCAAGGGCTGGCTGGACAAGACCGAGCTTCGCGAGCAGGTCTACGAAGTGGCGGGCAACCCGGCCAACGGTGCAGGCGTCGACCTCGATACCTGCGAGCGCACCGGCACCGGCTTCGACACCCTGTGCACCGTGTGGACGGACCCGAACTTCGATCCGACCGAGCGGGCGTTCTACTACGCTCGCGTGGTCGAGAACCCCTCGTGTCGCTGGAGTACCTACCTGTGCAACAGCCTGGGCGTGGACTGCTCCGATCCCGAAAACGTTCCCGAGGATTACGTGATGTGCTGCGATGAGAACACGCAGAAGACCATCCAGGAACGTGCGCTCACTTCTCCGATCTGGTACCAGCCCGAGCTGGTCAGCCTGTCCAAGGGCCAGATCAAGTTCGGCCCCGAGGCCGCGACCGACCGTCTCGCGATGAAGCTGTTCTTCGGAAAGGCGCCCTCCGACCTCGACCCCGAGGAGCACGACCTCGTCATCACCGTGCGCGACGAAGCGGGCTTCTTCACCGCGACGATTCCGGCAGGAACCATGGAAGTGAAGAAGCCGGGAGCCAAGTACTCGTACAAGGACCCGGCCGGCGCCATCGCCGGCATCACCAGCCTCAACGTCAAGATCGCCGGCAACGGCAGCGCGCTCATCGCCCTGAAGACCGGCAACATCGATCTGGCCGACGTCGATCCTGCCGCGCAGACCCTGGCCGTGGACGTATCGATCGGCGCGTACTCGGCGACCGCCCGGCACGAGTGGGCGGTGGCCGGTACGGGGCTCGCGTTCAAGCTCTAATCCGATGCGCGCGGCGATCCATTTCCTGATCCTTGGCGCGCTGCTGTTCGCGACCTCGCGCCAGCTCGGCGGCGAGGATCCGGCGACCATGGCGCAGCATCGCATCGTCATCGATGCCAGCCGCATGGAAGGCATCCGTCGCGCCTACTCGGTGGGAATGGGCGCGCCGCCCACCGTCGAGGAGATGGCCGAGCTGGTCGAGAAGACCATCGAGGAGGAGGTGCTGTTCCGCGAGGCTCTGGCGCGGGGGCTCGAGCACTCGGATCGCGCCATCGGATGGCGCCTGGTGCAGAAGATGCGCTACCTCGGCGAGGCCGGAGACGATGGCGAGCACGCCGGCCACGGAAGGAGCACTGCGGGTGTCGCGGCCGATGCGAACCTCGGCGGCCCCGACGGTCCTGAGAAACACGGAAAGGGTGATGCGCGCGGCCAAAGCGCCGAGAAGCGCCAGGTGGCCGGCAACGACAACGGCTCGGTGACGCGGCTGTACCAGCGCGCGCTCGAGCTCGGACTGCATCGCGAAGATCCGGTGGTGCGCCGGATCCTTGTGCAGAAGATGCGCCTGCTGGTCGGGCATCTGTCCGAGAAGCCTACCGAGGCCGAGCTGGTCGCGTACTACGAGCAGCATCGCGACCGCTTCGCGCAGCCGCAGCGCGTCAGCATGCAGCACGTCTACTTCGATTCGTCGCGGCGCGGCGCGGACGATGCCCGGGTTCGTGCCGAAGCTGCGGCCGTTGCGGCGGAGAACGGCGAAGCGTTCGAGCGCGGCGATCCCTTCGTCATGGGATCACGGCTGGCGGCGCAGTCCGAGCAGGACCTGGCCAAACTCTTCGGCGTCGAGTTCGCGCGCTCGGTGTTCTCGTCCGCCGACGGATCGCAATGGCAGGGGCCGCTGCAGTCCTCGTATGGCTGGCACCTGGTGCAGATCCAGGAGCGCCGTGACGTGCGCATTCCCGAGCTGGCCGCGGTTCGTACGCAGATCGAGCGGGCGCTGGCCGCCGAGCGCTCTCGCCGCCGCGTCCAGGAGTTCCTGGCGGCGGCAAGGCGTGCCTACCGCGTCGAAGTCGAGACGGCCGGCAGCGCAGGCGGAGGCGGCGATGCATAAGATCGTTCTCGTCGCATTGGCGGCATTCGGTTGCGTGCTGGCGCATGTCGACACTGCGGCCGCGCACGCGCTCGATCCGGTCCTGCTCGAGCTTCGCGAGGCCGGTGGCGGAATGGTCGACGTGACGTGGAAGGCGTCGCGCGCGCAGATTCCCGGCGTCGAGCTCTCGCCCATTCTTCCCGAGCATTGCCGGCGCGCCGGTCACACCAGCGTCGTCGACGACGACGACAGCTCCATCGCGACCTGGCGCATGGACTGCGGCGCGCAGGGGCTGGTCGGCGGCATCGTGGGCGTCTCGGGGCTGGAGAGCACGGATGCACTGCTGCGCGTGGAACTGCTTTCGGGTCTGACGGATCGGCGCGTGCTCGGAACTTCGCGTCCGACGGTCGTGATCGAAGGCGCGCCTTCCCCGGCTCGCGTCGTCGCCGATTACGCGTGGCTCGGCATCGAGCACATCCTTGCGGGTCTCGACCATCTGTTGTTCGTGTTCGGACTGATGCTGCTGGTTTCGCGGCGCGCGCTACTGGCGACCATCACCGCGTTCACGCTGGGGCACAGCATCACGCTGGTGCTGGCTGCACTGCAGGTGGTGACGGTTCCGCAGGCACCGGTGGAGGTGGTGATCGCATTCAGCATCTACCTGCTGGCGGTGGAGCTGGCGCGCGGCGATGCCGGCCCGACGCTCCTGCGTGGCCGGCCATGGGCGATGGCGCTCGCGTTCGGGCTGCTGCACGGCCTCGGCTTTGCCGGCGCGCTTGCCGAGACCGGACTTCCGGCAACCGACATTCCGCTGGCACTGTTCGCGTTCAACGTCGGCATCGAGCTCGGCCAGCTCGCCTTCGTCGCCGTCGTGCTGGCCGCGATGGCGCTTCTTTCGCGTCTCACGTTCGCGACGCCGGCATGGGTGCGTCTGGCGCCCGTTTACACGATGGGCGCCATGGCCGCCTACTGGATGTTCGATCGCGCGCTGTAACGTCGCGCCGTCAATCCCGCAGAGGAAGCAGATCCGGCAACGGGTCGGGCACGGAGATTTTCAGGGTGCGGCACGCGGAAAATCCCTACCCGACCACACTTCTATGGCAGGTCGATCCGCACGCGCGGCGGGATCGGATACAGGCTCTCCAGCGACTCGTTGCGGCGCATGCCGAGGGCTTCGCGATGGATGGCCAGCTCGTGCCGTACCCGCAGCGCGACCTCGCGCAACCGGTTGAAGCGGACTTCCAGCTCGTAACGCTTCGCGAACGTCGTGGCCGCCTCCAGCTCCTTGCCGCACAGCTCGAGCTCGAGCAGGGCGTGATCGACCTTGGCAGCGGCGCGCGACAGAGCGCACGCCGCCTCGCGGACGATCTCGCGGCGGATCGAATCGACGCTGTCGTCGAGCGGAAGGCGCCCGCGAAGGCGATCCAGGTATTCGCTGCGATAGCCGCGCGCGTCCAGGTCGCGCACCAGCAGGTCCCAACGCCGCTCCGGCATGGAGACATGCTGCCGCAAGCAGCGGGCATGGGCGAGGCCGGCGCGCGTGGAAGCATTCACGTCACCTTTCGAGGGGTGTGGTCCCGCGGTAGGATCCGTGCGTGGCACGATCTTCCCTGTTCATCACGCTGGCAGCAGCGCTCCTCGTCCTTTCGGTCTCCCCCGGTCTCGCAGACATCGTCGCGGACACGGCCGAGGACGTCTGCCCACCGGACGCGGATCCTTGCCTCATCACCGAAGAGGTCGACGTGCTCGATCGTTCGACGCTGGATTTCGGCACGCGCACGGTTCGTGTCCAGGGCGAAGGCCGCATCGACTTCGGTGCCGGCACGGCAACGCTGCGATGCGGAGACTTCCAAGCCGACGTCGATGCAGGCCACGCCGCCATCCTCGCGCGTCTGCCCGATGAGGTCGACAGTCTCGGCGCGACGGTAACGCTCGAGGCACGCCGGCTCTGCCAGGAAGGGCAGCAGCCGTGTATCGAGGAAGCCGACTGTCATCTCGGCGCATGCTCGGTACGGCGCTGCTCACTGCGCGCCTCCAAGACGTGTCTGCAGGACGCCGATTGTCAGCTGGGTACCTGCATTCCCGCAGGCCAGCCCAATGCCAGACGCTGCACCGGGCACCTGCCCACGCGTTGTGCCAGCAACAGCGACTGCGAAATCGGCGTGTGTCCGGAGGTCCTGACCTGCGAGCAGCTCCGCGGTCCGCGAGTGCCATGCGGCAACGACGCCGATTGCGAGTTCGGAACGTGCTCGGCGGGCGACGGTGCGATCGACATGGACGGAGCGATCCAGGGCGTCGCCGATTACCCCGGCGCCGTCACGCTGCGTGCTGCCGGAGACGTCGTGCTACGAAGACAGGTCGACCTCTCCACGACAATGTCGTTCAACGCCGCTGGTCAGCTGGTCGTGGCGTCCTCGTTCGGCGAGGTTTCGGTGCAGGCGCCACTGGTCAGCGAAGGGTATCAGGGCGGCGACGTCACCATCACGGCAGCGGGCGACATCACGACGGACGCACGGATATCGGTTGTCGGCGGCGTCGGCGGCGCGGGCTTCGTCACGCTGACGGCGGGCCGCGATTTCACTACGCGTGACGACATCGTCGCCAATGGGACCGTCAACGGTGGTTGGGGCGGTCTGATCGCCATCGAAGCCGGCAACGACGTTCGCATCGAGGGTGGCAGCGCCAGTGACCGTACGCTCATTGCGGCCAACGCTGCCGACCCGGCCGACTTCGAGGGCGACGACGGAACGGCCGGCGACATACGGATCGAGGCGGCTCGCGACGTCACCATCGGGGCCTTTGGAAGAATCGTCGTCAACGGCGGAGTGCCCGGCGGCTTTGGCGGCTTCATCGACGTCACCGCAGGGCGCGAGCTGGTGATGGCAGGCTCGGCCGCCAGCAATGCCGCGGGGCAGGGCGGCGAAGCGGGCGGCCTGTTTCTCCTCGGCGACTCGCTCCACGTCACCGACACCGCCGTCCTCGACGCCGAGGCCACTTCGAAAGCGACCGCAGGCGAGATCTTCGTCGGGGCGAACGGTCACGGCTACGTCGACGGCCGATTTTCGGTGAGTGGCCAGGGTGACGGCGGCAACGAGCTGTATGCCTGCTCGCTCGAGATCGGCGCTTCCGCCGTCATCGAAACCAGATCCGACGATGGCGACAACCTCCTCGAAGCCAATCACGAGCTGCGCATCCACGACGGCGCTCTGGTGAGGAGCGTGCACGGCGGCAACTACGTCGAGACACGCAGCGATGCCCTGCCGTTGTCGATCGACGGTACCGTGACTCCCGACCCTTTGGTCGCCATCGACGACTTCTCGCCTGCCTGTGCGCCCTGTGGAAGCGGTGAGGATGCCCAGCCCTGCAACGATGACGTCGACTGCACCATCGATCTCTGCGGCCTCGACGGATGCAGCGCGGTACCCGTGCATCTAGCGTGCGACGACGGTTCCTACTGCAACGGAGCCGAAACCTGTCACGCCACGAGCGGCTGCGTCGCGGGTGACCCGGTGGACTGCTCTGCTTTCGATGCTCCATGCACGGTCGGCGCGTGCGATGAGGCGACGCAACAGTGCGTCACCACGGCGGTCGAAGCCGGGACGATCTGCGACGACGCCAATCCCTGCACGACGGCGGATGTGTGCCTCGGCGATGCTTGCGCCGGAACCCTCGATCCGACCTGCTCCGTCTGCGGCAACCAGACCATCGATCAAGGAGAGGACTGCGACGACGGCGATGCCGAGTTCGTTCCAGGCGATGCCTGCACCGCCGGATGCATCGACGTCCCGTGCGGCTTCGCCCTCGGTGCGGGGCGCGCCAAGCCGACGGCCGCCGACGCTCTTTTCGTCCTTCGTGTCGCAGTGGGGCTAGGCTTCTGCGCGGCCACCGTCTGCAACGTCGACGGCAACGGCAACCTCAGTGCCGGAGATGCCCTCTATCTGCTTGCCTACGCCGTCGGGCGCGACGTCGCGCTGCAATGTCCGACCTGAAAGGCCGCGGTCGCGGCAGGCAGACCGTCGCCTCGCCCACGCGCGAGACGAGGCGGCAGACTCGCCCACTCCAGCCCCGGCACCGCGAACCGCATGCAGTGACTCTCGACCTGCGCGCGCAGCAAGGCCAGCATGTTCGGCCGATCGTGCGCGCGCAGCGCCGCGTCGATCCAGGTTCCGAGCCGTCGCATGTCGTCCTGGCGCATTCCGCGCGTGGTAGCGGCCGGCGTTCCCAGCCGAATGCCGCTCGGCCGCAGCGGCGGATTGGGATCGTCGGGAACGATCTGCTTGTTGGCGGCGATGGAGACCGCATCCAGCGCCTTCTCCGCGACGCGGCCATCGATGCCGTAGCCTGCCACCGTGTCCAGCACCATCATGTGGTTGTCGGTTCCGCCGGTGACCAGGCTGGCGCCGTGCTGGAGAAGCGTGTCCGCGAGCGTTCTGGCATTGGCCAGAACACGCTCGGCGTACTGCCGGAACTCCGGCTCGAACGCCTTGCCGAGCGTGATGGCGATGCCCGCGATCGTGTTCATGTGCGGCCCGCCCTGCAGTCCCGGGAACACCGACGCATCGATGCGCGCGGCGTGCTCCTTGCGGCACAGCACCATGCCGCCGCGCGGCCCCCGCAGGCTCTTGTGCGTCGTGGTAGTGACGACGTCGAAGCCGTGGTCGAAGGGGTTGTCCAGGACGCCTGCCGCGACCAGGCCTCCGACGTGCGAGATGTCGGCCATCGCCATCGCACCGACCTCGTCGGCGATGGCGCGGAAGGCGGCGTAGTCGTAGTCGCGCGGATAGGAGGTGTAGCCGCACAGGACGATCTTCGGCTTCTCGCGCCGGGCGGTGACGCGCAACTCGTCGAAGTCGATGCGGCCTCTTTCGTCGGTGCGCGTCTTGTAGCGCAGGAAACGGAACAGACGTCCCATGTGCGAGACGGGCGCGCCGTGCGTCAGGTGTCCGCCGTGCGAGAGGTCCATTGCCAGGATGGTGTCGCCCGGGTCCAGGAAGGCCAGGTACGCGGCCTGGTTCATCGGCGAGCCCGAGAGCGGCTGCACGTTGGCGTGCTCGCAGCGGAACAGGCGAGTTGCGCGCTCGCGCGCAATGATCTCGATGGCATCGGTGAACTCCTGGCCGCCGTAGTAGCGGCGACCCGGATAGCCCTCCGAGTACTTGTTGGTCAGCACCGAGCCGAGCGCCGCCAGGACCTCGGGATAGGTGTAGTTCTCCGACGGGATGAGCTCGATGCCGCGGCGCTGGCGCCGCTCCTCGCCGGCAAGGGCGCGGGCGACTTCGGGATCGCTGCGCTCCAGAGCCTGTCGGTGCGTTTCCACGGGCGGGTCGTCGATGCGTCGTGCGGTGTCCATGCGCGAATTGTCGCGCACCGTGCGTTGACAAGTAAAGTGAAACATCTGAGCAGTATCGTTCGATGAAATCAGACAGCGCATACCTGGAGCGTCTCGACCTCAACAAGCTCGTGACGTTTCTGATCATCGCCGAGGCCGGCGGCGTGGCAGCCGCAGCTCGCCGTCTTTCGCTGACGCGGTCGGCGATCAGTCACAGCCTGACGGCGCTGGAGGCGGCGCTGGGCGCGACGCTCTTCCACCGCGTCGGCAAGACGATGGTGCTGACGGCCGAGGGAAAGCAGTTGCGCAGCGTCGTGGCCGACGCGCGCGACCGCCTTTCGGAAGCGCTCGGCGAAGTGCTCGGCGGCGCCACCGAGGTGCGCGGCACCGTGCGGGTCGGGCTGTTCACCGGCTTCTCGCGCTTTCGCATCGCGACGGCGGTCGAAGAGTTCGTGCGGCTGCATCCGGATGCGCGCGTGCGAGTCGCGTTCGGACCGCAGAGCTGGCTGGCCGAGGAACTGGCGGCAGGACGGCTCGATTTCACGCTCTCGCTGCGGCCGGCAGCGCACGAAGCGGGCCACTTCGAATCGGAACGGCTCTTCGAGCAGTCGCTGGTGCTCGCCGTACCGGGCGGCAAGCCGCGACGTGCGGCCGATTTCTCCGCCGTCAGCCGCCTTTCACTCATCGACTACTACCAGAGCGATCCGCTCATCGACCGCTGGACGCGCCATCACTTCGGCGCCCGGCGCGTGCCGCGCGAGCGAATTCGCTGCTGGGTGGCGACCACCGATCTGGCCGTCGAGCTGGTGCTGCGTGGCGCGGGAGCCTGCGTGCTGCCCGATGACGTAGCCGCGCCGTTCGAGCGTGAGCGCCGTCTGTCGCTGCTACGCGGCCCGAAGGAGCCGCTGCGGGATCCGGTCTGGCTCAATCGGCTCGCCAGCCGCCGGCGCGTGCGGGCCCTGCAGGCGTTTCGCGAGGTGCTCGGCAGCGGCGCGCGGCCGTGAGACTCCGCGGGCCCTGCGCCACTGGCTTCGACGGTGGGACAGCCTAGCCGCGTGCAGCGCCTCGCAGCGGAACGTTGCGTCCGAGATCAGCAGCAGCTGCATCCGGGACGCACGCGCCACTGCTCGATGGCGCTGCCCAGGAACGTCTTGGCTTCGGCGGTGCCCGAAAGCGTCAGCGTCACCGGTCCGCCGCCCGCCCTCACCCGCAGGCCGAAATCGAGGAAGGGGCAGCACTGGCGCTCAAAAGCGATGAAGCGGCCGAGCGCCTCGACGATGTCGCCCTGCGCGGAGAACTGCAGCTCGTAGCCGTCCTCCAGCTCGCGCACGCCCGCGATGCGAGGGCCGATGCCGCTCTCGATCTCTCGCATGCGTGCGCGGAGACGATCGTCGGGAAGTCCGCACGCAACCGGAATGGAAGCCTTGTCGATCATGGGATGCTCCTGGGTCTTCGGCCTCGGCCTGCTCATTCGGCGAGGCCTTCGAGCACGTCGCAGCGGCGCACGTCGCCGCCGCACGCGCAGGTCTTCAGCGTGCTGCGCAGGCGGTCGCGCAGGCTGGTCAGCGCCTGGATCTTCTCTTCGATGACGGCGATCTTGGTGGTGGCGAGCGCGGCTACGCGCTGGATCGAGCCGCCGCCGGTGCGGATGCGCACCAGCTCGGCGATCTCGTCGAGGGTGAACCCGAGGCTCTGCGCGCGCTTGATGGCACGCACCGAACGCACGGTCGCCGCCGAGTAGAGCCGGTAGCCGGCGGCCGAGCGGGGCGGGCGGCGAATGAGGCCGCGCCGCTCATAATAATGCATGGTCTGGACGTTGACGCCGGCCGCGCGCGCGGCCGCGCCGATGCGAAGGGAAGCAGGCTCTGCGCCGTTCATGCCAGCAGCCTACACCCTATAGCCGGGTATGGAGTCAAGCGTTTCGCGGCCGGCGCGCGCGCCTCGTTCTGCAACGTTCGGCCGCGCGAGCGGACCCCGATGCGCGGTGGCCGGCGCGGCCGATCGCTGCTAAGGCTGGCCAGCCATGAAGATCTGCATCCTCGGTGCAACCGGTCTCGTTGGACGCGAGACCCTCGAGCTCGTCGGGCGTGCCTGGCCCGGCGCAGAGCTGTTCCTTTACGCGAGCCGCGATCAGGAGATGGAGCTCCTCGGCACGCGCTACCCGGTCCTGGCGGCCGCGCGTCTGGAAGAGACGACGGCCCCCAAAGGCGATCTGGCCTTCGTGGCCCTCGATGACGATCACAGCAAGCGCTACGTGCCGCGGCTGCTCGAGCTCGGCTACCACGTCATCGACAAGAGCAACACCTACCGCAACGATCCGAACGTTCCGCTGGTCGCGGCCGGCGCCAACTCCAGCCGCGTCACCGGGAGCGTGCATCTGGTAGCCAACCCCAACTGCACGACCATTCCGCTGACGCTGGCATTGCAGCCGCTTCGCCGCAAGTTCGGCCTGGAACAGGTCACGGTCAGCACCTATCAGGCGGTCAGCGGCGCGGGCATTGCCGCGCTCGATACGTTCCTGGCCAACAGCCACGAAGGCTACGGCGCCAGCGATCGCCTGGGCAAGGCCTTCGATCCCAAGGCGTACGCCGGCAACACCGTGCCGCACAACGGCGGCACCGACGACAGCGGCTTCTCCTCCGAAGAGCGCAAGCTCATGTTCGAGGCGCGCAAGATCCTGGAGCTGCCGGAACTGCCGGTCAGCGCGCAGTGCTGCCGCGTGGCAGTTGCCGTCGGCCACTACGAGAACGCGTGGGTGACCTTCGAGAAGCCCATCGATCCTGCGGCGATCGCCGAGGTTCTGGGTGACGAGAAGCAGTCGCCGTTCGTGCGTTTCCTTACCGGAGCTGCTGGAGAGGGCCTGTCCTCGGTTGCAAGCGTGCACGACCGCGATCGCGCCCTGGTGGGCCGGGTTCGCACCGACGCCCGCGATCGCAGCGGACGCAGCGTGTGCATGACGGTAGTGGCCGACAACCTGCGCCTGGGAGCGGCCACCAATGCGGTGCGCATCGCCAGTCGCTGGTTCCCCTCCAAGGACGCCGACCTGCAGGCCTAGCCGTAAGGCGGCAGCACTTCTGGCTTAAGGGGACTGTCCCCTTATACGATCGCGTCCGGTGGGGGCGTGCATCGAGCTGCGGGGTCTGTCCAGGCGTTACGGCCAGCGCCTGGCCGTCGAGAACCTGACGCTGTCGGTGGCAGCAGGCGAGCTGCTTGCCCTGGTGGGCGAGTCCGGCTGCGGCAAGACCACGGCGCTCAAGATGATCAATCGGCTGGTCGAGCCGAGCGCGGGCCGGGTTCTGCTCGACGGCATCGACGTCACCAGGGGCCCGGCGCACCAGCTTCGCCGCCGCATCGGGTACGCCTTCCAGCGCATCGGGCTGTTCCCGCACATGACGGTGGCCGAAAACGTCGGCATCACGCCCTCGCTGCTCGGCCACGATCCTGCGCGCATCCGCACGCGCGTCGACGAGCTCCTGGCGCTGGTCGAGCTCGATGCCGGCGATGTGCGCGACCGCATGCCCGCCGAGCTCTCGGGCGGACAGCAGCAGAGAGTCGGCGTCGCGCGCGCGCTGGCGGCGGCGCCCGACGTGCTGCTGCTGGATGAGCCTTTCGGTGCCCTCGATCCGCTGACGCGAGATCGCCTGCGCACGTCGTTTCACGCCATCCACCGCAGGCTGTCGCTCACCTCCATCCTGGTCTCGCACGACATGAGCGAGGCGCTCCTGCTCGCCGACCGCATCGCCGTGATGCGCGCCGGAGCCCTGGTGCAGGTGGGAACGCCGTCGCAGGTCCTTTGCGAGCCCGCCGACGATTACGTGCGCGGCATGCTGGAGACGCCGATGCGCGAGTCGCGTCAGCTGACCGGGCTGCTCGAGCAGGCCAACCCAGCCTCCGCAGCGGGCGCGCGATGAGCGAGCAGCTCGCGCTACTACCGGCCTATCTGACGGGCCACCTGCAGATCACGCTGCTGGCGCTGCTTCTGGCTACGATCGTCAGCGTGCCGCTGGGCATCGCGGCAACGCGAATCGCCTGGCTGGAACGTGTGGCGCTGACGATGACCTCGGCCATCCAGACCATCCCCGGCCTGGCGCTGCTGGCCGTCATGGTGCCACTGCTGGCAGCACTGGGTCTTCCGAGCATCGGATATCTGCCGGCCATCGTGGGCCTGACGCTCTACGCCTTGCTACCGATATTGCGCAACACCGCCACCGGCATCGAAGGCGTCGATCCTTCTCTCATCGACGCTGCGCGTGGTGTGGGCATGACGCCGCGCCAGCAGCTCCTGCGCGTCGAGATTCCTCTTGCCGCACCGGTGATCGTTGCCGGCATCCGTACGGCCACGGTCTGGACGGTGGGGATGGCGACGCTGGCCACGCCGGTGGGTGCCATCAGCCTGGGCAACTACATCTTCAGCGGCCTTCAGACCCGCAACCTTGCGGCCGTCCTGATCGGATCGGCGGCATCGGCGGCGCTGGCGCTGGTACTGGACGGCCTGGTGCGCATGGTCGAGACGGGCGTGCGCCGCAGGCGGCGTCCTCTGGTTGCCGCGGGCGGCGCGCTTGCGGCCCTGCTGTACGGGTATGCGGCGCTGGCGGCCCTTCCTGCGCTTCATCGCGAGCGCACGATCGTCATCGGTGCCAAACCTTTCACCGAGCAGCTCGTGCTGGCCGAAATCCTTTCTGTGTGGATCGGGCAGCAGACGCATCGCTCCACGCGCATCCTGCCGGCACTCGGCTCCACCGTCGCCTTCGATGCGCTGAAGGCGGGCGAGGTGGACGTCTACGTCGACTACAGCGGCACGCTGTGGACCACCATCCTGCGCGGCGCAGAGCTGCCGCAGCGTCGTGAGCAGCTTCTCGAGCAGATGCGCGCGAGGCTGCGCAGCGAGCACGGCGTGACCCTGGCTGCCGCGCTCGGATTCGAGAACGCCTACGTGCTGGCGATTCGCGAGTCCGAAGCCGCGTTGCGCGACATTGCGCGCATCAGCGACCTGAAGCCGCTGGCACCGACGATGAGCATGGGCGCGGACTATGAGTTCTTCTCGCGGCCGGAATGGCGGCGGCTGCAGGAGCTCTACGGCCTGCGCTTCGCCGCGCAGCGCACGATGGATCCTTCGCTCCTGTATCCTGCCGCCGCGCGCGGCGACGTCGACGTCGTGACCGCCTACTCGAGCGACGGCCGCCTGGAAACGGCCAGGCTTCGCGTGCTCGAGGACGATCTGGCCGCCATCCCGCCCTACGACGCCGTCATCCTGGTGGGCGGCCAGCTCGCCGAGCGCGACCCCGAAGTCCTGCGTGCACTGGCAGCGCTCGAAAACGGCATCGACGTCACCACGATGCAGCGCATGAACCTTGCGGTGGATGCCAACGGCTACAGCCCGGCGCAGGTCGCCGGGAACTTCGTACGCGGCTGGCGACCGCGCCCTACTCCTCGGGCGGACCTCCCGAGCGAGCCACCTGGTCCGCCTTGATCTTGGAGGCATCGAAGCGCTTGACCGATGCGATCATGCGGTCGACGGTTTCGTCGAAATCGGCCTTGGCTCCACGCTGGAAGCGCAGCGGGTTGGCGCGCGCGACCACTAAGTTCTTCAGGTAGGGGCTCTCGAACCCGCGCGCCTTCAGCGAAGCGACCGCGACAGTGACCGCCTGGTCGAGGATTCCGAGCTTGTCGGCGCGCGCCTCGCGGGTCTCGATCGCTTTCGGCAGCTTGCTGGCCAGGAACGATTCGGTTCGCGTCAGCACGGGGCGGTAGACGCCGCCGGCAAAACGGCCGTTGCGCTCGTAGCAGATGCCGAGCGTCAGCAGCGCCGGCTCCTCGAACAGGAGCGCGAAGTCGCGCTCGGGGCCGGCATCGGTGGCGGCCAGGTCGCGAGCCATGCGAATGACCTCGAGTGCCTTCTCGCGAAGGTTGTGCGCCTTCTCCGTGTTCAGCGCCAGGATCTGGTAGGTGATGTCGGACTCGGGCACCAGCAGCGCCATGATCGTGCGCGCACCGAGCCGCCGCATCGCATGCAGGCGGTGATTGCCGTTGGGCGTCCAGTAGGTTCCGTCGTCGCGCCGCACCGCGATGATGGGATCGAGGAAGCGTCCGATCTGATCGACGCGCGAGCTCAGACGTTCGACGTGTGCTTCGGAAACGTCACGCTGGAATGGCGTGGGCTCCACCTTTTCGATGGGCAGCGCCACCACCAGCTGCCACAGGCCGCCGAGCGGGTCGCGATAGCAGCCGGCCACCGAGCCTCCATCCTTCGCGACGGCGCTCGCAAGCCTGGAGACGGCGGCAGGCAGATTCTCGCTGCACGCCTGCTTCGGCGTCAGCCCGCGCGATCCCGGCTCGGCGCCCTTCTTCTTGCGTACGGGTTGCTTGCGAGCGCCCATCGACGATGACCGAAGCTACCTTCGGGCGATGCATCAGGCCAGTGGTGCCGGGACGGTTCAGCGTCGGGCGGGAAGCCGCACCGTGAACTCGCTGCCCTTTCCGACACCGTCGCTGCGTACCTGGACGTTGCCGCCATGAAGCGCGACGAGGTTCTTGACCAGCGACAACCCGATGCCGAGGCCGCCGGCGGACTGATCCCTGGTGCTCTCGACCTGCGCGAACAGGTCGAAGATCCGCGGCAGCATGTCTGCCGCGATCCCGACGCCCGTGTCCTGGACCTGCGCCAGGGCGTCGCGCTCGTCGACGGTGGCCTTGACCCAGATGCGGCCCTGCGGCGGCGTGTACTTGGTGGCATTGCCCACCAGGTTGACGAAGACCTGATGCAGCCGCAGCGGATCGCCGTCGACGATGATCGGAGCGGGTGGAAGCAGCACTTCGAGGCGCTGGTTACGCTGCTCGATCTGCGGCCGCACGTCGTCGACCGCCTTCTGCAGAACGGTCTGCAGGACGAGCGGCTCCGGCTTGAGGTCGATCTTGCCTGCACGAATGCGCTGCAGGTCGAGCAGGTCGTCGACGAGACGGTGGATGAAAGCCACCTGCCGCTCGATCAGATTGATCGGATACTCGACGCCGGGGATCTCCTGGGATGCCGCGCGCAGAAGGTGGACGGCATTGGTCAGGGGAGCCAGCGGATTGCGCAGCTCGTGCGACAGTGTCGACAGGAAGATGCTCTTCTGCTCGTCCTCCCTTGCGAGTGTCTCGACCTGCTTGCGTAGCGCTTCGAGATAGCCTTTCTGATCGGTGCGGTTGCGCAAGACCTTGCCGAAGCCGAGGATCCTGCCGCCTTCGTCCTTGATCGCGGTCGTGGCGCCGCTGGCCCAGAAGATCGAACCATCCAGCCGCTGCAGCCAGCGGTCGTTCTCGGCCGCGCCGTTGGTGCGTGCAACGTCGAGCTCGTGTTCGGGCAGGCCGAGCTCGCGATCCTGTTGCATGAAAATCCGGGAAAGCGGCTGGCCGGCGATCTCGTCGGCACGCGCGTGGAAGATCTCCTCGGCGCTCGGGCTCCACCACAGGATCCTCCCTTGCGGATCGAGCAGGATGAAGGCGTGCTCGCGCGCCTGATGGGCGAGCATCCGAAGCATTGAATCGACCGAGGCAGTCATGTGGGCGACACGGTCTTGTGGCCCCGCCCATCCTTGCACGCAACTCGACCCAGCCTCGACGGAGGCGATCGCCGCAGGTGCGCCGGGTGGTCGCGCAGCTGCCGTAGAGGCGCCGCGCGCGAATCGCTGCCGCTCCGAAGGAAACTTCCCGACCCCAGCGCGGCGCGCGTCAAGGTTCGCGGCCGCTGTCACGCAGCGCGAGTGCATGCAGCTCGCGGGCATGCGAATGAACGAGCTCGGGCCCCGTACCGCGCGCCAACGGATGCGGCAGTCGCTGCATCCGCAGCACGTCGCCGTCCGCGCGAAGCTCGGGCAGCACGCAGCAGTAGACGAACCCATATCGGAGCAGCGTGTCGATTGCGGCGGGCGTAGCTGCATGGCCGAGCGGCAGGTCGGCGTGCGTGACCTCGGCTGGCGCAGCGGCCATCGTTTCCTCGAGCGTGCGGTCGAGCCCCGTGCCCGGCACGAGGACCTCGATTCTTCGAAGACGGCGCGCGACGTCGTACGAGATCGCCGCGGTGACCTCTTCGTTCGCGGTCGTGCCTGTCCCGAACACTCGTTCCAGTCCGGCGCGTTCATAGATCCCGCGCAGCGCCTGCTGGTAACGCCCCGGTACGAAGACCGTCCGCGCGGGCGCAGCCAGAATGGGCTGATAGACTACGACCACGGCGAGGCGGCCGTCGGCTGCAACTTCGAGCTCCCTGTAGTCGGTGCCGGCCGGGATGTAGTCGAGCATGACGCCTGTCTCGACGCCGCCGCCCTGGACCGCGAGTTTCTGCATGATCGGATGCGCGGTCGTCGGGTAGTGGTGAAAGCCGACGAACCCGCGGCCACGGCACTCCTCGATCAGGGCCGCTCCCAGCCGCGCAGCCAGGCCGTGGCCGCGAAAGCGCGGGTCTACGGCGGTGTTGCCGGCTTCCGCGGTCCGTGCGCCGCGATGGCTCTGCGTCAGCGCCATGTGTCCGGCGACCTCGCCGCCGGAGCTGACCGCAACGACGGGAACCAGGCGGCCGTCGGCCATGCGCATGCGAATCGCTTCGGGGTCGTAGAAGAAGCGCGCGACGTAGCTGCGCCCGTACACGCGCTCGAAGCACGCGGTCACGGCCTCGGCCTCCTGAGGCGCAAGCGGCCTGATCTCGAATTCGATGCTCAAGCCGGCACCGGCCGGATCAGCCGTCAATGACGATCTGCGACTGGCTCACGACCGCGATCAGGCGCTGGCGCGAGTCACGTATCTCGGTCTGCCACAGCATCAGCGTGCGGCCCTTGTGGACGAGTCTGCTGACGCCGCTGACCGTCTCGCCGATCGGTGCCGGACGAAGGAAGTTCGTCTTGGATTCGACGGTCGAGGTCCGCGCACCGGCGGGGAGATTGAGAAACGCACCGACGGCGCCGAGCGTATCGGCGAACGCCATGATCGCGCCGCCGTGAAGGATGCCGCCGATGGTGCACAGGTGCTCGGCCACCGTCAGCTCGCCGGCCACTTCCTGCGGCGAAGCCGCCGTGAACTTCATCCCGAGATGGCCGGGCAGACCCGAAGCCATCGATTCCTGAAGCGGAGTCAGATCATCCATCCCCGCATTCTTGCAGGAACGGGGTCAGGTACTGAAACCGCGGAAACGGGGTCAGGTACTGAAAGTGCGGAAACGGGGTCAGGTACTGAAAACGCGGAAACGGGGTCAGGTGCGAAAAGTGCGGAATCAGGTCAGGTACGGAATCGTGAACGCATTGCGACTGACGATTCCGTACCTGACCCCTCGTTTCACCGGCAGGCAAGCGCCCCTGCGTCGCCGCCGCAAGACGGCGACGGATCGCCCGGCCCGCCCCAGGAAAGCGACGCGCACTCGTCGCCATCGCCGAAGACGATGCTGGTGCGCACCGAGTCCGGCGCCGGCAGGTCGATGACGCCGCCCTTGCCCTTGATGACGAATCGGACGCGCCCATCCTCGATGATCGAGCGATCCTTGAGCACGATGCGAGTGATACCCGAGACCGCGCCGGTCGGATCCGAGTACTTCCACAGCGTCGATGACGCGTTGCTGCTCCAGCTCGCGCCGCCCGCAATCACCGCATCCAGCCCCGCGTCCCCGGCCAGCGCGTCCAGCACGACCCGCATGCCGTTGCTGTCCGGGTCCACCCCGGTCCACGGCTTCGCAATCACCGCCTCGCCCTTGATGTTCATGCCGAAGGGGTTGGCGCGAACCTTCTGCCGCGCGCGCTCCAGGACGATGCCGCTCTCGCACGCCGGCGCATTGACGCACTGGCAGCCGCTGCAGACCTGGCCGCCGCTGCACTCGCCGTCGCTCTCGCACTGCTCGGCGCCGCAGGTCTGCGCGTCGCCGCATACCGGATCCAGAAGCGCGCACGTGCAGCCCACGCACGTCGTGCACGGATCCGAGCATGCCGGCAGCGTCGGCTCGCCGCACACCTCGCCGGCGTCGCTGTCGCCGTCGCCGCAATCGGGCAGCTGCACCTCGTAGGCGCCGATGTCGTAGCCGTCGCCGACCGGGCGCGGATTGCCATCGATGTCGCTAGACGGAGCGCCCGCAGTCGTCCCCGCGTCGATCGCAGGCGACGTGGGCAGCAGACGGAAATCGCCGTCGGGGTCGAAGAAGTGCTGCGCCGACGTGGCCACGAACGAGTTCAGGTCGTAGCCCTCGCCCTGCCATACGGCCAGATCGATCACCGAGTCGCCGCCGTCGATGCTGAAGCGGCTGCGCACCGAGTTGAAGTCCGAGGTGAAGCCGGCGCGGCTCGCCGGATCGATGGTGATGACGCCGCGGAACGAATGCGTCGTGTAGAGGATGTTGTTGCGAACCGTGTTGCCGGTCGACCCGCCGCTGATGTTGATGGCCCAGCGCGTCGTCGGCGTGTCGTGGTAGATCGTGTTGTTGACGACCAGGTTGCCGGTCGAGCCGGCCGCTGCATCGATGCGGTAGAGGCTGATGCCGCTGGCATGGTTGTCGTAGAGCAGGTTGTTGCGGATGACGCTGTCGGTCACCCCGTCGCAGTTGATGCCCGAGCCGCCGCCGAGCCCGTTGCCATGGATGACGTTGAGCTCGACGAGCGCATCGGAGATCAGGCCGTCGCCGCCCTGACTCTGATCGCCGTTCATGTGGATGCCGTTGGCGCGGTTGTCATGGCTGTGATTGCCGCGAATGACCGGGCGATCGCCGCTGTTGGAGACGTAGATGCCGTGCTCGTCGATCGAGCCGAACGTCTCGTTGTTCTCGACCAGGAAGTCGTCGACGTGTCCGGTGAAGATGCCCCAGACGCCGTTGTTGCCGGTCTTGCAGTTGCGCACCGTAATGTGATGGCCGACCGCGGCGCGGATTCCGGCGCGGCTGCGATTGCTCGAGTCGAAGCCGTCGATGGTGACGTAGGAGGCGTTCTCGACGTTGATGCCGTCGGGCGTCATCGGATTGTTCGAGACGATGACGGCGCCGCCGGGATTGTCGGCGACGAAGGCCACCGGATCGTCGGCCGTGGCCTCGATGCGCACGTCGAAGCCCGCGTAGTTGCCGTCGGCCACACGCACGGTGTCGCCCGGGCCGATGCTGTCGGCGGCATGCTGCAGCGTGGCCCATGCCGTAGCCGGGCTCTGGCCGTCATTGGAGTTCAAGCCGGTAGGGCTGACGTAGTAGTCGGCCCCAACGGCGGATGAAGAGCAGAGGCAGACCGCCGCGGCAGCGGCTGCAAGTCGACGGAAAATCATCAGGAGTCCCCCCGGTGGAACGCGTGACCAGTGAAGTCGGCGGATGGCAGGACGCGCCGCCGGCCCCGACCGGCGACAGCAACCGCGAACGCGCCGAGTTTGGCCCGAAGCGGGGCTGCCGAGCAAGAGCGGAATGGAAGGAAAAGCGGTTTGCGGACGCAGGTAGCCGCGTGAGTACCCGGCTGTCAGGAAATCTGCACGAAAAGGTCGGCGACGCGCAGCGCCAGGCCCGGCAGCGAAGCATGCTGCGGCGATGCCGCCGCGGTCGTCAGGCGCGTCTGGCCGGCGGCGTCCACCACCACGAGCTCGCGGCTTTCGGGCAGGACGATCCAGACCACCTCGACTCCAGCGTCGAGATACCAGCTGGCCTTGCGCATGAGCATCGGCTCGGGCTCGTCTTCGCCGGCGACCTCCACCGCCAGGACCGGCGGGACGCGGCGAACCCCATCGGTATAGGCGCCGAGGTCGGCACGGCGCCAGATCGCGGCGTCGGCCGCTCTCGTGGCGTCGTTGAGCCGCATCCCCGCTTCGTTGGTGCCGAGCACGAAATCACGGTGCTCGCGGCTCCATGCACCCAGCGCGACCACGACGTCGGTGACCGTGTCCTGCTGCAGGTCTTCGCAAGGTGGCATGTAGAGCAGCCTTCCTTCGACGCACTCCAGGCGTCCCGTCACCTTCGGCCACGTTTCCAGGCGGTCTTCCTCGAAACCCTCCGGACGCAGCATCTCGACGGGAAACTGCACGGCGCGCGGCAGCACGATCGTCTGCTGGTAGCGCTCGGTGACGGTCATCGAGCCAGAGCTAGCACTCGGTGTCGCGAGCATCAACGATTTCGCCGTGCCACGCCTCGTCTCAGCCGTTCCCGTCGCCGTCATGCAGGTTCGGCTCGCAACCGCAGCTCAGGCGCTGTCCGCGGCAGCCCGGGCAGCGCTCCATGTCGCACGTGGTCACGTGCAGCCATCCAGGGCGCGCGCCGCAGTCGTGGCAGGCGCCGTCGGCGCGCGGCCATGGCCGCCCTTCTTTTCCCCACGCGATGCGCCGATGGACGATGCCGTCGATGGTGCAGGTGGTCTCGCGCTGAGCTTCCCATAGCCGCCTTGTCCAATCGGAGTTCATGCCTGCGAAGTAGCACGTGGCCGGGCGGGCGCCGATGCCAGGTATGGAATGAGATCACGGGAAACAGTCGTGGTGCGTTCCGGATCTACGATGTGTCGAGGAGGGGCGCGGATGTGTCGAGGAGGGGAGCGCGGGACGATTTCCGGCGCCCACTGCAGTCCCCGCGCTGCATGTCCTCAACGCACGATGCAGTCCCGCAACTGCAGCCTGCGGGTCCCGTGCGTGCCAAGTCGCTGATTTTCCTGGAAAGCGGCAAGTGCGGCGCGCTGGCTCGCGGCTTGCTTTGCACGGGCATGACCCGTCCCGACCACCGCGCTAACCTCCGGCAGAGGCCCCGGCCATGTCGATCCTCGGAGTAATCCTGGCCATCATGCTCTGCGTTCGCATCAAACATCATTGGCGCCAGTGGCGTGCGGAAGACATGCGCCTGGCTTCCGACCCGCTTTCCGACCCTCGTACCGGCGGCATCGGCGGCGCATCCGGCGATCCCGACCCGCGCGGCGAAGCTGCCGCCAACGCGCGCAGCGCAGGCCGCGACTCGCGCGATCGAAACCGTCAGGGACCGCACGCGGGCCGCGCCTGGAGTCACGGCTGCGGCGGTCCGTGGGAACGTCATCGGCACGGCGCGCGCCGCTCCTCGAGCCGTGCTGCGGCCACCGAAGAGGAAACCGTCGATCGGCGCCTGCGCCGCCGCCGCGCCGCCATCGCCGGCTTCTACGCGCACTTCTACACCTACTGCTGCGTCATCGGCTTCCTGGCCTTCCTCAACATCTTCACCGGCTTCTATCCGTGGTTCGTGTGGCCCGCGTTCGGCTGGGGCATCGGTGTCTTCTCGCACTACATGGGCGTGTTCGGACAGCGCTACATCCGCGAGAACTACTTCGAGCCGGCCGTCGAGCGCGAAGTGCGGCGCGAGAAGCACGCCATCGTCACCGAGAAGCAGGCCGACATCGGCGAGCTGTCTTCGACGATCGCGCACGAGATCCGCAATCCCATCGCGGCCGCCAAGAGCCTGGTCCAGCAGATGGGCGAGGATCCGCAGTCGGTCGAGAACGTCGAGTATGCGCGCGTGGCCATCGAGGAACTCGACCGCGTAGAGCGGCGTGTCTCGCATCTCCTGAAGTACGCCAAGGAAGAGGACTACGAGCTCAGGCTGGTCAGCCTGGCGGCGGTCGTCGATGCGTCGCTGGCGCAGCTCAAGAGCAAGCTGGAGGCGGCCAAGGTGCGAGTGGCGCGCAACTACATCGGCGGGCCGACGGTCAATGCCGACGCCGAGAAGCTGCAGCGCGTCTTCGGCAACATCTTCGACAACGCCATCGACGCGCTCGCCTCCGTGCCCGAGGATCGCCGCATCGACGTGTTCATCGAGAACGGCGTTCCGCGCGCCGTTTCGGTGCGAGTGGTCGACAACGGCGCGGGCATCGCGCCCGAGAAGGTCGGCAAGATCTTCAGCCCGTTCTTCACGACCAAGGATCACGGCACCGGCCTCGGCATGGCCATCGCCAAGAAGATCGTCGACGCCCATCAGGGCGCCATCGAGGTCGACAGCCAGCTCGGCCGCGGCACCGAGTTCCGGGTCACCCTCCCGGTGCCGTCATGAACAAGGCGAGTCCCAATCCTTGGACAGCGATTGCCGGGCCGTTGCTTCGCGCGCTGGCCGAGCTGGCGTCGCGATTCGTGGGGTTGGCGGCGTGACGGGCGCTTCGAAAGGACGCATCCTGGTCGTCGACGACGAGCGCGCGATGCAGATCGCGCTGCGCGGCCTGCTGACCAAGGAAGGCTACAGCGTCGAGACTGCCGGCAGCGGTGAGGACGCGGTGCGGCGCATCGAGGCCGGCGACTTCCATCTCGTCATCACCGATCTCTCGCTCGGCGGCATCAGCGGCCTGGACGTGCTCGAGCACGCACGTGCCTTCGACCCCGATCTCGGCGTCCTCATGATCACCGCCTACGGCTCCGAGAAGATCGCGGTGCAGGCGATGAAGGCCGGCGCCACCGACTACATTCCCAAGCCGTTCGACAACGACGAAATGCGCGCGGTGGTCTCGCGCCTGATGGACACGGCGCGCCTTCGGCGCGAGCACCGCCGCCTGCTCGCGCAGGTGCAGAGCAGCTACGGCCTCGACCAGATCGTCGGCCGCACGCCCTCGATGCTGCGATTGTTCGAGGCCATCGAGCGCATCGCCGACACCGACGTCACCGTCCTGGTACGCGGCGAGAGCGGCACCGGCAAGGAGCTGGTCGCCAACGCGCTGCACTACCGCAGTCCGCGCCGCACGCGGCCTCTGATCAAGGTCAACTGCGCGGCCTTCAGTCGCGAGCTGGTCGAGAGCGAGCTCTTCGGCCACGAGCGCGGCGCCTTTACCGGCGCCATTGGCCAGCGCGAGGGAAAGTTCGAGGCGGCCGACGGCGGCACGCTCTTCCTGGACGAGGTCGGCGACATGCCCCTGGAGACGCAGGCCAAGGTCCTGCGCGTCATCCAGGAGAAGGAGGTCGAGCGCGTCGGCGGCAATCAGCCGATCCGCGTCGACGTGCGCCTGATCGCGGCCACCCATCACGATCTCGAGCAGCTCGTGACCGAAGGACGGTTCCGCGAGGACCTCTACTACCGGCTGCGCGTCATCGAGCTGGCGGTTCCATCGCTGGCCGAACGCCGCGAGGACATTCCACTGCTCATCCGGCGTTTCCTGACCGATGCGGCCGAGCGCTTTCACCGCCCGCTCAAGCCGATGTCGGGCGCGGCGCTGCGCGCCTGCATGAGCGCTCCGTGGAAGGGCAACATCCGCGAGCTCAAGAGCGCGGTCGAGAAAGCGCTGCTGCTGGCGGCCGGCGAGGAGATCGAACCCGAAGACCTGTTCGGGCGCTCGGCCTCGATCGGCGCGGCATCACGCGGCGTCGACATCGCTGCGCTGCCGGCAAGCTTTCGCGACGCCAAGCAGCGTGTGGTCGAGGATTTCGAACGCGAGTTCCTGGCGGCGGCGCTCGCGCGCAACGGTGGCAACATCTCGCGCACCGCCGAGGAGGTGGGCATGTACCGGCAGAACCTGCAGCAGAAGATCCGCGAGCTCGGCCTGGAAGCGCTCGGCGCCATCGACAATGCCGACGGCGACGGTGCCAAGACCGCCGCATTCGAATGCGACGGCGAAGCCGTCGCGCGCACGCCGGTCGTCGAGGAGGCCGCGGTCGTCGCGGACGAAGAGAAATGAGACTGCGCTTGCAGGGTTCGCGGTGGGAGACGGCATGGAGTCCGGCATCCAGTCGCATGCTCGACGCCATGCGAAAAGCGGTGCGGCAGCGCAGCTAGCGAGGAGATCCGACGATGTTCATTTCCCGACTGATCAATCTGGCACGCGGCAAGCTGACGCAGTGGATGAATGGCCGCGAGCGACGCGACCCGGCGGCCGTCTACGAGGCAGCCATCGGCGAGCGCCAGCGCCAGTACGCCAAGCTGCGCGAGGCCGCTGCCAGCATCCTCTACATGCGCAACAAGCTCGGCCGCCAGCTCGAGGAAGCCGCAGCAGCGCTGGAGAACACGGCGGAACAGCTCGACATGGCGGTGGATCGCGACGACGACGAGGCCGCGCTCTTTCTCATCGGGCGCAAGGACCGCCTGAGCGAGGACGTCGAGCGCATCAAGGGCGAGCTGGAAGCGCTGACGCGCGAGGCCGACGCCGCCAAACGCAACCTGACCGCCTTCCAGAGCGAGATCCAGCGTCTGCGCGACGAGAAGGCTCGCAACCTGGCGCGCCTGGCCAATGCCGAGGCGCGACTGAAGCTGCAGGGTGCCTTGGCCGGCCTCTCGCCCGACGCCGACATCGCCGCGCTGGAAGGCGTGCGCGACTACATCGAACGCACCGTCACCTCGCTGGCCAGCGAGATCGAGAGCGGGGACGCGGGCCTGGACGCGCGCCTCGAGAGGATCCGCCGGGAGCAGGCCAGCCAGGGCGCGCGCGCCCAGCTCGACGAGATGAAACGAAGCCGCCGCCGCATGCGCATGCCACTGATGCTGCCCGTCGAAACCGCCGAGCACGTCGTCGTGGCTCGCTAGACCATCGATAGGAGAAGCACGATGTTCATGCTCGGTTTCCTCGGCGGCCTCGCCGCCGCCGCCGCATTCGTCCTCTACGGCAACGTCGACCGCCTGATCGAGCTGGCCGAGAAAGCCCGTCACATCGCCAACAAATGGAACGGGGTCAGGTACTGAAAACGCGGTTTTGGGGTCAGGTACTGAAAACGCGCTCTTGGTGATGCGCGCCCGACAGCCCGACCGGTTTGCCTTGCGCGTCCGGGCAAGAAAAAGCTCGGCCGCGCATGATCGTTCATCTCATCGACGGAACCTACGAGCTCTTCCGCCATTTCTACGGCCTTCGCCGCTTCAGCAAAGACAAGGATCCGCCCTACGGCGCGGTTCTGGGCGTGCTGCGGACGGTGCTGAGCATGCTCGAAGGCGGCGCCACGCACGTCGGCGTGGCCACCGACCACGTCGTCGAATCCTTCCGCAACCAGCTGTGGCCCGGCTACAAGACCGGCGAAGGCATGGAGCCGGCGCTGCTCGCGCAGTTCCATCCGCTCGAAGACGCGCTGGCAGCGATGGGCGTTGCGGTCTGGCCGATGGTCGAGCTGGAAGCCGACGACGCCCTGGCATCGGCCGCCGCGATCGCAGCGGCCGACGAGCGCGTCGAGCAGGTCCGCATCTGGACGCCCGACAAGGATCTCGGCCAGTGCGTGCGCGGCCAGCGCGTCGTGCAGATGGACCGCCGCAGCGACAGCATGCGCGACGAAGCTGGCGTCCGCGACAAATTCGGCGTCGAGCCGCAGCAGATTCCGGACTACCTCGCCCTGGTCGGCGACTCCGCCGACGGATTTCCCGGCATCCAGGGCGTCGGCGCCAAGACGGCCGCTCGCCTTCTCGCCAGGTACGGAAGCATCGAGGGCCTGCCCGACGACGTGATCGGCGCCAATCGCGAGCTGGCACTGCTGTTCAAGCGCCTGGCCACGCTGCGCACGGACGCCGCGCTTTTCACCGACGCCGAGGAATTGCGCTGGAAATCACCGGGCGGCCAGTTCGAGGGCTGGGCGCAGCGCATCGGCGACGTGCGACTTCTGCAGCGCTGCGCGAAGGTCGCTGCAAGATGACCTCGAGGCGGCAGCGCAAGGACCTGCCCGCGACGAGCGCCACTCATGCTCGCTCCGGGCTCGTGCCCGACCCCCTCCGCCACCAACCCGGATCCACCAACGCCCGGGAAGAACGCCCATGACCGAGCCCCTTTCCTTCGACCCCTTCGATTACGGCACCCGCTGGAACCCGTACCCGACCTACGCCCGCGCGCGTGCCGAGCATCCGGTCTACCGGCATCCGGAGTTCCCCATCGTCTCGGTCTTCCGCCACGCCGACGTCGAGTCGATCCTGAAAGACGCCGCGCACTGGTCGAACCAGATTCGCGTGCCCGGCGTCGACATGTCGGCGATGGGACCGCCGAGCATGCTCGGTCAGGATGCGCCCGAGCACACTCGGCTGCGAGGGCTGGTCAACCAGGCTTTCACGCCGCGCATCATCCGGCGCCTCGAGCCGCGCATGCGCGAATTGCCGAGACGATGATCGCCGGCGCCATCGACGAAGAAGAGACCGACTTCATAAGGTCGGTCGCCTATCCGCTGCCGGTGACGGTCATCGCCGAGATCATCGGAGTGCCCACCAGCGACATGGAGCAGTTCAAGACGTGGTCGGACGCGGCGGTGGAGAACCTCGGCACCGGCCTGTTCGTGCCGCCCTCCCAGGAGCGCGTCGACCGCATCGCCAAGCTCATCGGCGAGATGGGCGCGTACTTCTCGCCGCTCGCCGACGACAGACTGCGCCAGCCGCGCGAGGATCTGCTGACCGGCCTGGTGCGCGCCGAGCACGAGGGTTCGCGTCTGACGCGTGAGGAGATGGTGCGGATGCTGGTGCTGCTCCTGGTGGCCGGCAACGAGACCACTACCACGCTCATCGGCGATACGGTGCTCGAGCTGCTGGCGCACCCGGCCGAGCTGGCCAAGCTGCGCGCCCGCCCCGAGCTGATCGAAGCGGCGATCGAGGAGACGATGCGCTTTGCGTCACCCGTCCAGCTCGATCCTCGCCGCAGCGTGCGCGACACCGATTTGCATGGCTTTGCGATCCACGAGAACCAGCTCGTCGTGTGCTGGATCGGCTCGGCCAATCACGACCAGAGCGTGTTCGCGGACCCCGACCGCTTCGACATCGAGCGCACCGGCAACAGCCACCTCGGGTTCGGCTTCGGTCCGCATTATTGCCTGGGCGCGAACCTGGCGCGCCTGGAGGCGCGCATCGTCACCGACGTGCTGCTGGCCAGGACGAAGAGCTTCGAGCTGGCCAGCAGCGAGCGGCTTCCTCTTCACCCGAGCATCGCGCTGCGGCTCGTGCCGGCGTAGCGATCAGCCGAGCAAGCGTTCCAGCGCGTCGAGCAAGGGCACCTGCGCGGCCAGCATCTTGTGCCGCGCTTCGGCGACCGTCATCCACGCGGCGCGGTCGACCTCCGGATACTCGCGCATGCGTCCCGACCTGGGCGGCCATTCCACCGTGAAGGTGTTGCTTTGAAGCGATGCCGGATCGAAGTCGGCCTGCGCGGCCCAGGCGTGCACGATCTTGCCGCCGCGCTGCCGGACAGGAGCCAGCGCCAGGACGCGCGACGCCACCGGCCGCGACCCTAGCTCTTCCTCGACCTCACGCCAGGCCGCGGTCAGCGCATCTTCATCTTCTTCGAACTCGCCTTTGGGAATGGTCCAGGCGCCCTCGTCCTTGCGCGCCCAGTACGGTCCGCCGGGATGCGTCAGCAATACCTCGAGACGATCGTCGACGAAGCGATAGAGGAGGATGCCCGCGCTCTGCTTGCGCATGGAGGCCACGGTGGACCGCCGCGACGAAAAAGCGAGCGGCCCGATGCTCGCGCACCGGACCGCTCGCCCCCTTTTTCACCTCCGCCGCCCGGTCCTCACTCGCAAGAATCGATGGTGCAGTCGTTGTTCTTCGCTTCCTTGCAGGCACTGGGGCTGCTCGCGCGCGTCTTGTCGGGACACACGTTCAGCTCCTCCTGACAAAGGTCGGAGCGGTAGCAGCTGCCCGCGAAGCGTCGGCACCGCTGGCGCTGGTCGTCGATCAACGGGCACGCCGGATAGTCGAAGCCGCACAGCAGCTCGGTATCGACCGCGCAGGTTCCCTTGGCGCACTCGCCCTCGATCATCTGACCGCCGTTGTTGAAGCAGTCCAGCTGCGCGATGCATTCGTTCATCGTGGGGCCGTCCTCGTCGCCCTCGCCACTGCACAGAGCGTCGCAGCCGCTGAAGCTTACGTCGACGTAGCGCTCGACCACGTCGTCGCAGTCGGCGGCGCCGCTGATGGCGCAGTTCAGCGAGGCTGCAAGAAGCTGCCGGTAGAGCTGGCGGATGCGCTCGCCCTGCACGCGCACGCACAGCCCTTCCAGAACCGAGCTCATGCCGAGGTCGTCGAGGAACGGGCTCTCCTCGTTGCTGCTGAGCGTCACCGATTGTCCGCAGACTTCGAGTCCGCCGACGGCATCGATCAGATCCTGCCCCACGTTGACCGCGTCCTTCTCGAAACCGCTGTGCGTGCTCCAGAACCCGGGGCTGCGGCAGATGTCGTCGCAGACGCGCTCGTGACGGCAGCCCGCGACCTCGTCGCAGGTGTCGACGGTGCAGTCGTCCTGGTCGTCACAGGCCTCGCTGTCGACGACGAACTTGCAGGAGTCGTCGGCTTCGCTGCAGGTGTCGCTGGTGCAGTCGTTGTCGTCGTTGCAGGCAGGCGGCGTGCCGGCGGTGCAGCCATTGGCCGTGCACTGCTCGGTGCCGTTGCAGAACTGGCTGTCGCCGCAGGCAGAGTGGTTCGGGGTGTGCGTGCACGAATCATTGGCTTCGTTGCAGGCGTCTGCGGTGCAGGCCACGCCGTCGCCGCAGTTGCGAGGCGTGCCGGCCTGGCAGCCTTGCTCGGTGCACTGCTCGGCGCCGTTGCAGAACAGGCCGTCACTGCAGCGGCTGTCCACGGTCTCGATCACGCAGCCGAAGTCGTCGGCGTCCTCGTCGTCGGGGTCGCAGACCACGTCGGTGCAGGCGACGCCGTCGTCGGGGCAGGGGAACTCGTCGCTGCACTGTGAAGGCTCGGGCTCGGGCACCGGGATCGGGATGTTGATGCCGGCATCGGGGCAATTGCACTTCGAGGGCGAGCCGGGCTTGACCGCAGCGGCCCCGCTGCAGGCCGCGCCCGGGTTCTGCTGCCAGCTGGTGCAGCTGGCGACCTCGGCGAAACCGTCGTCGTCGTCGTCGACGCACGCCATGGTGATGCTGCCGGTCGGAACCAGCAGCGTCTTGGCCGAGGTCGAGTCGCCGCACGCGTCGTTGTCGGCATTGACGAACGGCGTAGGGCTGGTCGGAAGCGCCGCAACGAAGCACGAGCCCGTCAGCGCCTGTTCGCCGTCGTTGCCGATGAAGAGGCCGATGTCGTAGCGGGTCTCGGCCGTGGTCACGACCTTGAGGGTGCCGCTGAAGGTGACGGTGTCGGTGGCCGAAGCGCAGCCATCGTCGAGCACCTGGACGTTGATGACATCGGTGATGCGGACGTCGTTGGCCGTGCAGTTGACGCTGGATCCGAACGCGTCGCGCAGACACGCCGCCGCGCCGGCGACCGAGGGAACGGCCAGTGACGCGATCAGCGAGCAGGAAGCGATGGTTCGACCCATCGCGGATGTTGCCAGACTCATACTCAGACTCCCGGACGCAGCTGCGTCCTACCAGCGATGACCACGCATAGGCCGGGCAATGCATTCACGAAGATGTGAATTTCGATCTCGGGCCGGCGGCGAAGGCCAGATTCGGCGGACCCGCGACGCAATCGACAGTGAAGTCAGGATGATCGGCCAGCAAGATTGGCCGCGGAATGCGAAGCGATGACGACGCTGCAGAGTGCGAAAACGGCTGGGTAGGGGGCGATGAGAGCCGGCGTTCCTTTGCCAGAACAGACCAGTGCACGACGACCGGGCCAGCTTTGCGGGGGTGAGCACGACCGTCCGGTGCGGCGGCCTCGCGCGACATTCCTGGTGGTCGCATCGAGCGCTTGCGCGCCGTGCTGGACCTTGGCCGCATCTTGCCTAACCTGCGCTGCAATGCCTGCAAGCTCGCCCGCTGAGACTCGCCCGTTTCTGCTGCGCTACCCTGCACTGACGGCCGCCCTTCCGATGGTCGAGCTGGCCGTCCTGCCGACGCCTTTGCTGCCGATGCCGCGCCTGGGCGCCGAGATCGGTGTGGGCGAGCTGTTGCTGAAGGACGACGGCCCGAGCAGCGCGGCTTACGGTGGCAACAAGGTCCGCAAGCTCGAACTGCTCCTCGGCGCGGCAAGAGCGGCTGGCGCGCGCGAAGTCATGACCTTCGGCTATGCGGGCTCCAACCACGCCACCGCCACGGCGGTGCACGCCGCCGCGCTCGGGATGCGCAGCATCTCGATGCTGATGCCGCAGGAGAACGCGAAGTATCTGCGCACCAACCTGCTGGTCAGTGCGGCCGCCGGCGCCGAGCTCCATGAGTACGACAGCGTCTCGGCAGTGGCCGCCGGTGTGCTGTGGCAGACACTGCGCCACCGGCTGCGAACGGGGCGCGCGCCATACCGCGTCGATCCTGGCGGGTCGAACGCGCTCGGCACGATCGGCTTCGTCGCCGCCGCCTTCGAGCTCATCGCGCAGATGCAGGAGCGCGGGCTTCCTGCGCCGGCTGCGGTCTACGTCGCATGCGGAAGCATGGGCAGTGCCATCGGTCTGGCGCTGGGTTTTGCGTTGCTGGCGGTTCCTACGCGCGTCATGGCGGTGCGGGTCACCGATGCGCAGTACGTCAACGTGCGGCGCGGGCGCGGCCTGTGGGAGGCCACTGCCGGCCTGCTGCGCCGCAGCGATCCATCGACGGCGCCACCGCCGTTCGACGAATCGCGTCTGGAGATCTGCGAAGGCTACTACGGAGGCGTTTATGCCCGCGCCACGCCGCAGAGCGCGCAGGCTGCGCGAATGGCCGCCGATCTGGAAGGACTCGAGCTCGACGTCAGCTACACCGCCAAGACCATGGCATGCCTGATCGAGCGGGCGCGCAGCGGGCTCGCGCCAGAAGGCAGCATCGTTTTCTGGAACACCTACAGCACTGTCGATCTTTCGGCATCGACCTCCGGCGTCGGCGTCGCCGATCTTCCGGCGCGCCTGCAACGCTACTTCGCCTGACCTCGCCGCGGCGCGAACGCAACGCCGATCAGTAGGCCTCGCATGCGCATGGGCGCCCTCGCGCCTCGGATGAGCCAGCGCCTGGAACGTCGTTGCTCGAACCCGTGGCTCAGGGCACCTTGGGAGCAGGGCGGCGGCGACTGCGCACGATGCGTCGTCGCGGACGCGTCGCGGTCCTGAAGCAGGCTTTTTTCTGCCAAACGCCATGTCCGAGCATTCCTCTCCAGCACCGGGCGGCCAGCTACTCATCGTCGCCAACCGCCTTCCGGTTCACCGCGTCAACGGCAACTGGATGTCGAGCCCGGGCGGTCTAGTGTCGGCGCTGACTCCGTTTCTGAAGGAGCGCACGGGAAGCTGGATCGGATGGGATGGCAACGCCGGCGCCGCGCCCGAGCCGTTCGACTTCCAGGGCATCCGCCAGGTCCCGGTGCCGCTGAAGCCGGCCGAGGTCGAAGGCTTCTACAAGGGCTTCTCCAATCGCACGCTATGGCCGCTCTACCACGATGCGGTTCGGCGGCCGCGTTTCGAGCCTCGGTGGTGGCGGCCGTACGTGGACGTGAACCGGCGCTTCGCCGAGTTCGCGGCCAGGGAAGCCGAGCCGCACGCGACCGCGTGGATCCACGACTACCACCTGCATCTGGTGCCGGCGATGCTGCGCAAGCTCCGGCCCGACCTTCGCATCGGTTTCTTCCTGCACATTCCCTTTCCGCCGCAGGAGCTGTTCGCGCAGCTTCCCTGGAGGCGCCAGCTCCTGGAAGGCCTGCTCGGCGCGGACTTTTTCGGCTGCCAGACCGAGCTCGGCGCCAGGAACTTCGCCGAGCTCGCGATCCGCTACGCCGAGGCCCAGCCGCTCGAAGGCGATTCGGCCCTGCGCGTCGGTGACCGCATCACCCGCTTCGGCTCGCTGCCGATCTCGATCGACGTCGCGCGCTTCCATGAGCTGGCGCGCCGGCCCGAGATTCGCGAGCGCGCCGCCGAGATCCGCCGCGACCTCGGCGAGGAGCGCAAGCTCGTCCTCGGCGTGGACCGTCTCGACTACACCAAGGGCATCGACGCGCGCCTGCGCACCTACGGCCGCCTGCTCGACCGCGGACAGATCTCGCCGGAAAAATGCGTGCTGGTGCAGACCGCAGTGCCCAGCCGCGCCGACGTGCTCGAATACATGACCGTGCGCGAGAAGGTCGAGCGCCTGGTCGGCTCGATCAACGGCAAACACGGGCGCATCGGACGCGTGGCCGTCCATTACCTGCATCAGAGCTTCGAAGTGGAGGATCTGGTGCCGCTGTACCTCGCCGCCGACGTGATGCTGGTGACGCCGCTGCGCGACGGCATGAACCTCGTCTGCAAGGAGTACGTGGCCACGCACGTCGATGGAGGAGGCGTGCTGATCCTGAGCGAATTCACCGGCGCCGCGCACGAGCTCACCGATGCGCTGCTGATCAATCCGTATGACGAAGAAGCGCTGGGCCGCGCCATCGTCCGCGCGGTGGAGATGTCCTCAGAGGAGGCGGAGCGACGGATGAACGCGCTGCGGAAGAAAGTTGCGGCTCACGACGTCTACCAATGGGCCGGCGAGTTCCTGTCGGCACTGAAAGCATGAGCGAGAGAACATTTGCCGAAACATCCCGGCGGCTCGAGGATCTGGCCAACGCAGCCGTCCTCCTGATCGCGTCCGATTACGACGGAACGCTCGCTCCGCTGGTCTCGGACTTCGCCAACGCGCGGCCCGACCGCGAATGCATCGTGGCCCTGCGCACCCTGGCAGCACTTCCGCACACACACGTCGCCGTCATCTCCGGCAGGTCGCTGCGCGATCTGGCACGACTCTCCGACCTTCCGGCCGAAGTCCATCTGGTGGGCAGCCACGGCAGCGAGTTCGACGCCGATTTCCAGGGCGCCCTCGACGAGCAGCAGCGATCCCTGCGCAGTCGCGTTCACGAATGCCTCGAGCAGATCGCCGCGCGCGGCGAGCACCTGCGCATCGAGGAGAAGCCGGCCAGCTTTGCGCTGCATTTCCGCGATGCCAGCGAGGAGACCGGCCGGCGTGCGCTCGAGCAGGTCGAGCACGGCCCCGTGCGCTGGCCTGGCGTCTTTACGCGGCACGGCAAGTTCGTGGTCGAGCTCAGCGTGCTGCCCACCAGCAAGGGTCGTGCGCTTGCCACCATCCGCCAGCGCGTAGGTGCGACCGCCGTCATCTTCATCGGCGACGACGTCACCGACGAGGAGGCGTTCGCGACCCTGTCCGGCCCCGACGTCGGCGTGAAGGTCGGCCCCGGCGAGACCCTGGCGCGATACGGCATCGATGAGATCTCGGAAGTGGCGCAGCTGCTTTGCCGTCTCGCCGAGCTGCGCACGGACTGGGCCCACGGAGCCGGCGCGGTTCCCATCGACCGCCACGCCTTCCTTTCCGACCAGCGCGGCTTCGGCCTGGTCACCGGCGATGCGCGCATGACCTGGCTGTGCCTGCCGCGTCTGGATTCTCCGCCGCTGTTCGCCGAGCTTCTCGGCGGTCCGGCCGCCGGCCGCTTCACCATCGCCCCGACCAACGGCAACGCGCTGCAGAGCCAGTCCTACATGGAGGGCTCCCTGGTGCTGCGGACCCAGTGGGACGGCATCACGGTCAGCGACTTCCTCGACTGCTCGCGCGATCGGCCGCGCCAGAGCGCGGGGCGAAGCGATCTGCTGCGCATCGTCGAAGGCAAGGGGCGCGTGCGCATCGAGTTCGCGCCGCGGCTGGACTTCGGGCGCATTCCCACGCGCCTTCGCCGCCACGCGCTCGGCGTGGTCGTCGAAGGCTCCTTTGATCCGATCGTCCTGCGCGCACCGGACGTGCACTGGGAGATCGTCGAGGAGGGCCGCCATCAGACGGCACTGGCCGAGGTCGAGCTCGACGGCGAGCCGCTGGTGCTCGACCTGCGCTACGGCACTGGCAGCATGAGCGAGCCGAAGATCCTGAGCGTAGGCCGCCGCGATCTGACCTGCCAGTACTGGTCGTCGTGGGCCTCGCGGCTGGAGCTGCCGCAGGTCGAGCCCGAGACCGTGCTGCGAAGCGCACTGACGCTGCGCGCACTGTGTTACGGTCCGAGCGGCGCCATCGCCGCTGCCGCCACCACGAGTCTTCCCGAGCACGTGGGCGGCGTTCGCAACTGGGACTATCGCTACTGCTGGCTGCGGGACGCCACGTTCACGCTCTACGCATTGCTGATCGGCGGGTATCGGGAGGAGGCCGTCGCGTGGCGCGACTGGCTTCTGCGCGCTGTCGCCGG
>DASPNH010000046.1:0-19750 GCA_035626675.1 Binatia bacterium | reverse complement strand
AGCTGTACGAGGCCTCCGCGTCGCCGCCTTCGACCTTGTCGCCGGGCGACGGCCGCATGCCCGACCTGCGCGGCATGCCGCTGCGCTCGGCGATGCGCGCGCTTGCCGACTGCAACTGCGAGGTGCGGGTCGAAGGCCACGGCTTCGTGGTGGCGAGCGAGCCGGCTGCCGGCAGCGAGCTGCCGCCGGCCACGCCCGTCTCCCTCAAGCTTTCCGGCACGCTATGAGCGCGGCCGTCATGGCGCTCGGCGATCTGGTCGAGCGTGCGAGCCAGCGCGGGCTGACCTGCGACGTGCGCGGCGGCAGCTGCGAGGGCGTCTCGGTCTGCGGCATCACCAACGATTCGCGCCGCGTGGCGCAGGGTGACCTCTTCGTTGCCATGGCCGGCACGCGAGAGGATGGCGGCAAGTATGTCGAGGCAGCGCTGGCGGCCGGCGCCGCGGCCGTCGTCTGCACGCCCGCGCATGCGCGGCGTGACGTCGTCAGCATCGTCGTCGAGGATGCGCACGCAGCGGCAGGTCTTCTGGCCTCGTCGTTCTACGGCGACCCCAGCGAGAGCATGGACCTGGTGGCCATCACCGGCACCAACGGCAAGACCAGCTGCACCTATCTCATGGAAAGCGTGTGGAAGACCTCAGGCTGCTCGCCAGGCGTCATCGGCACGATCGCTCAGCGCTGCGCGGCGTTCGAGCGCACCGCCGAGATGACCACTCCCAGCGCCATCGACCTGCAGCGCGCGCTGGCGGACATGGCCGGCGCGGGGTGCGACTGCGTGGCCCTGGAGGCCTCGTCTCACGCGCTCGACCAGCGGCGCATCGCCGGCTGCCGCGTGCGTGCCGGGGTCTTCACCAACCTGACGCGCGACCATCTCGATTATCACCAGACCGAAGAGAGCTACTTCGCCGCCAAGGCGACCCTGTTCCGACGCCATCTGCAGCAGGGATCGGCGGCGGTGCTCAACGCCGAGGACGGCAAGGTTGCCGGCCTTGCCGAGGAGCTCGAGAAAACGCGCCCCGACCTCGACGTCTGGACGTATTCGGCCGAGCCCGGCGCGCGCAGCCGCGCGCGGGTGCTGGAGGCCGATTGTACTCTCGAAGGGATTCGCGCGCGCGTCGAGCTCGAGGGCGAGACGATCACGGTGCGATCGCCGCTGGTAGGCGCCGCCAACCTCTCCAACATCATGGCCGTTGCCGCCGCCGCCGCGGCTCTGGGCATCGACGCGCAGGTGATCGGCCAGGGACTGAGCGCATGCCCTCCGGTTCCCGGTCGCATGCAGCGCATCTCGGCCAGGCCACCGGCCGTTCTCGTCGACTACGCGCACACCCCCGATGCTCTGGACCGCAGCGTGCGTGCACTCCTGCCCGAGCTTTCGCGCAACGGCGATCGCGGGCGCCTGATCGTGGTGTTCGGATGCGGCGGCGATCGCGATCGCGGCAAGCGGCCCATCATGGGCGGCATCGCGGGCAAGCATGCCGACGTGGCCGTGCTGACCTCCGACAATCCGCGCACCGAGCGCCCGCAAGACATCCTGGCCGAGATCGAGGCCGGCATCGGAACGCGGCTGGCGCGTCAGCCTCTCGAGGCTCTGGCGGCCGACGGCGCCAGCGGCTACCTGGTGGAAGCCGATCGCCGTGCCGCCATCGAGGCTGCCATTGCGCTGGCGAAGGAGCAGGACGTGGTGCTGATTGCCGGCAAGGGGCACGAAGACTATCAGGAAGTGCACGGGGTCAAGCGCCACTTCGACGATCGCGAGGTGGCAAGCGCCGCCCTTCAGCGCCGGAGCTCCTCTTGAAGAACGACGAAGACGCGCGGCCCGAGCCTGCAGGCGAGTTCTTCTCGCTCGCCGAAGCGGCGCGCGCGATGAACGCCGAGCTGAGCGGCGGCGACGCCGATGCCGTCTTCGACTACGTCGGAACCGACACCCGCAGCGCACGCGCCGGCGAACTCTTCTTCTGCCTGCGAGGCGACAATTTCGACGGGCACGACTTCATCGATGCAGCCATCGCCGCCGGCGTCATGGCCATCGTCTGCGAGCGCGGGCGGGCACGAGCGGGCAGCGTGCCGTTCCTGGAAGTGGCCGACACGCAGCGCGCGCTCGGCGATCTGGCAGCGCACCACCGGCGCCGCTTCGCCATTCCCGTCGTCGGCGTGACCGGCTCCAACGGCAAGACCACGACCAAGGAGATGCTGCGCGCGATCCTGCTCGCGCACTTCGGCCAAGGCGCCGTGCTGGCCACGCGCGGCAATCTCAACAACCTGATCGGGGTTCCGCTGACGCTTTTCGGCCTGCGCTCCTGCCACCGTGCCGCGGTGGTGGAGATGGGCATGAACGCGCCCGGCGAGATCGCCCGCCTCGCCGAGATCGCCGCACCCACGATCGGCCTGATCACCTGCGTGGCCGAAGCGCATCTGGAAGGTCTGGGTTCCATTGCCGGCGTGGCTCGCGCCAAGGGCGAGCTGTTCGAAGGCCTGCCCTCGGACGCCTATGCGATCGTCAACGCCGACGATGCCAACATTGCCACGCAGGCGCCGCGCTTTTCGGGCCGGCGTCTGACGTTCGGCCAGGCAGGCGCGGTGCAGGCTCGCAACGTGGCGTGCGATCGCATCGATGCCGCCAGCTTCGACCTGTGCTTCCAGGGAACGTCGGCTCGCGTGGAACTGCCGCTGGGCGGACGCCACAACGTGCACAACGCGCTCGGCGCGGCGGCCGCCGCCTTCGCTGCCGGCATCACGGTCGAGACCGCGGCGCAGGGCCTGACGCACATGCAGCCTCCGCCCATGCGCCTTGCCGCCGAGAAGTGGCAGAACGGCGTCACCGTGATCAACGACGTCTACAACGCCAACCCCGGTTCCCTGCGCGCGGCGTTGCAGACGCTCGGCGACCTGGCATCACGGCGCATCGTCGTGCTCGGGGACATGCTCGAGCTCGGGCCTCGCGCCGCCGAGCTGCACGAGCGCGCCGGAGCCCAGGCTGCGGCCATCGATCCGGAACTCTTGTGCGCCGTGGGAAGCTTTGCCGGCTCACTCATCGATGGAGCGCGTGCGGCGGGCCTGGCGGCGGAGAAGGCGCTCGTGTGCGCTCGTCACGAAGACGCGGCGGCCGCGGTTGCCGAAACGTGGCGAACCGGCGATGCGATACTGGTGAAAGGGTCTCGCGGCGCGGCGATGGAAAAGGTCGTCGAAGCGCTGCGGACGCTGGCAGCCAACGCATGATCTACAACATTCTGGTCCCGCTCGCGGCGCAGTACAGCCAGCTCAACGTCCTGCGCTACATCACGTTCCGCGCGCTCGTTGCGGCGGTGCTGGCACTGCTGCTCTCGTTCCTGCTCGGCCCGAGCCTGATCCGCCGCCTCCGCACCGGCCAGTTCGGCCAGCCCGTCAGCGCTTTCGCACCCGAGTCGCACGCCGCCAAGAAGGGAACGCCGACGATGGGCGGCCTTCTCATCGTCACCTCGCTCGGGCTCTCGACACTGCTGCTCTCGGATCTGACCAACGTCTACGTGCTGATCACGCTGATGGTCACGCTCGGCTTCTCGGCCGTCGGTTTCGTCGACGACTGGCAGAAGGTGCGCCAGAAGCGCAACGACGGGATGTCGGCGCGCGAGAAGATCCTGTGGCAGTTCATGATCGCCTCGATCGGAATGGCGGTGCTGTGGTCGCGCCCCGAGTTCGATCCGCACCTGGCGATCCCGTTCTTCAAGGACGTGCGGCCCGATCTCGGCTGGATGTACATTCCCTTCGGCGCGGTCGTGATCGTGGGCGCGTCCAACGCCGTCAACCTAACCGACGGCCTGGACGGTCTGGCGATCGGACCCGTCATGACCACGGCCTCGACGCTGGCGATTCTGACCTATTGCGCCGGCCACGCGGTGATCGCCGAGTATCTGCTGATCACGCACGTTCCCGGGGCCGGCGAACTCGCCATCATCTGCGGTGCCACGGCCATGGCGGGGCTCGGGTTCCTGTGGTTCAACGCGCACCCGGCGCAGATGTTCATGGGCGACGTCGGCTCGCTGGCGCTCGGCGCCGTGCTCGGCATGGTCGCGGTCGTGTCCAAGAACGAGCTGGTGCTGCTGGTGGCGGGTGGCGTCTTCGTCGTCGAAGCGCTTTCGGTCATCATCCAGATCGGGTCCATCAAGCTGCGCGGCAAGCGCGTCTTCCTGATGGCGCCCATCCATCACCACTTCGAGAAGGCCGGCTGGCCCGAGACTCAAGTCGTGATCCGTTGCTGGATCATCTCGCTGATGTGCGCGCTGATCAGCCTGGCAACCCTGAAGCTGCGCTGATCCGGCAGAGATCGGAGTCGGGTCAGGTCTCGAATCTCAGGAGGACCCGTTCCTGAAATTCGAGACCTGCCAAACCCGTTCTCAGGCAGGTTTCTCGTGATGCGTGCACCAGATCAGCGAGTAGATGTCGAGGAGGTCGCGCGGACGCTGCCCGGCCGTCTCGAGATCTTCGCGAGTCTTGCGAGCCACCTGCAGGAAGCGCCGATAGCCGGAAGCCGTAACAACCTGCGCGCCGTCGGCACTGAGGCCGACCGTGAGCGCCTGGCTCGCGAACGGAGCGGCCTTGATGCAGATGTGTTCCTGCGGGTTGAAGAAGGCGCCGAAGACGGTGGCCAGGGGCCAGGTCACGGGCTTGCTCTTGCCGTCCTTGGTCTGAAGGCGCAGCCCGCGCGCGAAAGCCTCCAGCCGTTCGTCGTAGTCGCCTTCGCCGTGCAGGAGCTGCTTCAGCGCGGCAACGGTTCCCGCCCGATCCGTCGACTCGAGGTCGCGAAAGGCCGTGGCGCCTTCGGCCGGCTGTACGGTGCCCGCACCTTGGACCAGCTTCTTGGCGCTGTTGAACAGCGTTTCCTCGCTCTCGGACTCGAAGCGCTCCGCGGACAGCTCGCTTTGCGCCAGGGCAATGGCGGCCTGCTTGCGACCGTTCTTTCCCTGCACGCCGGCGCGTCCGCGCTCGTCGTCGATATAGGCGTCGCCCTCGAACCCGCCCGGAAAGAGCCGTTCGAAGGCCGCGATCTGCTCCTTGACGTTTTCGAAACGCGCCTTGGCGCGCGGGGATGCGGCGGCTTTGGCCAGCCTTTTCGCGGCCGACAGCGTGGCCGCGTTGCGCCCGGCGGCCTTGGCCGCAAGCGCTGCCACGTCGGCCGGCGCTGCGGGCACCGCCACCAGACAGCGCGCCAGGCTCTTGACGAACTTCCTGGGACCTCCATGTTCGAAGAAGATCTCCCAGTGTTGAGGCAGGTCGTTCGTGACGAGGCCCAGACCCCAGTCCGGCTGGCTCTCGTGCTTCATGACTAGGGGCGCTTTCGTGGATTTCGATACGTTCAGCATCTACCCACAGTGCGCCCATTGTCTCGCCGTGTCGATGCGCGATTGCAGCCCCATGCGCTCCAGCACCGGCATCCTGCGTTTCCCCGGCCTTGTTTCCAGCGGCAGAGCTGTGCCGGCGATGCACGCCCGAGGGCCGCTCCACCCCGTCCGCCGCGGGGATGGCCGATGAGCATGGCAGGCAAATCGATGCTTGTCCTGGGGCTGGCACGCAGCGGCGTCGCGGCTGCCAACCTGGCGGATCGCCTGGGCTGCCGCGTCTACCTCACCGACGACAAGGACGTTGCCGTCCAAGGAGCACCTGCGGCCGCCGAGCGGGTGGCGCCTTCTGCCGCGCCGGGCCTGGTTTCGAGCATCGATTTCGTCGTGCCCAGCCCCGGAGTTCCTTCCACGCATCCGGTCCTGGAAGAGGCGCGAACGCGCGGCGTAGTCATCGTTCCCGAGATCGAGCTGGCCGCCGATCATCTCGGCGATACCAGGCTGCTGGCCGTCACCGGCACCAATGGCAAGAGCACGACCGTCACTCTGCTCGGCGCGATCCTGACGGCTGCAGGCTACAAGACCTTCACCGGCGGCAACCTCGGGAGCCCGCTGAGCAATGCGGCCCTCGGCGACTACGACATCGCGGTCGCCGAGGTATCGAGCTTCCAGCTCGAATGGGCCACCACGTTCCATCCGCACGTGGCCTCTCTCCTGAACGTCACCGCCGATCATCTGGACCGGCACGGCGACATGGCAGGCTATCTGGCGGCCAAGATCCGTCTGTTCGCCAACATGACGGGCGACGACTTCGCGGTGTTCGCGCGCGGTGCCGACTGGCTCGATGCAGCCGCCCTGTCCACGCACGCTCACGTCTCGACGTTCGGTTGGGAAGGCAGCGGCGGCACCACCATCGACCGCGGCGCGCGCACGCTTCGCGGTGAAGACGATTTCCTCGTGCGCCTGCCCGAGCGCTGGCCGCGCCTGCCGCACGATCTGGAGAACGCGGCCGCGGCGGCCGAGATGGTCCGCGTCCTCGGCATCGACGCCGACGCCGTCGAGCGCGCGCTCGCGTCGTTCCAGCCTCTTCGCCACCGCCTGGCCCTGGTCGCCGAAATCGGCGGCGTCTCTTGGTGGAACGATTCGAAGGCCACCAACGTCGGCGCGACCCTGAGCAGCCTGCGCGCGTTCGACGGCAACGTGGTGCTGCTGGCCGGCGGCGTCTCCAAGGGCTGCGACTTCGCGCCGCTGGCGGCCGAGGCCTCGCGCATCAAGCTGGCCATCGCCTACGGTGCTTGCGCAGCGGAAGTGGAGTCCGCCCTTGCCGCTCAGGTCCGCGTCGTGGTAGAGCCCGGGCTTCAGCAGGCGGTGACGCGCGCGGCCAGGGAAGCCGCTGCCGGCGACACGGTCCTGCTGGCGCCGGCCTGCGCCAGCTTCGATGAGTTCCGCGACTACGTGGATCGCGGTGACAAGTTCGAGGGATGGGTGCGGGGGCTCCAGGAGGTGGTGCGGTGATGAAGTGGCAGAGCTCGGCGGCTGGAGCCGCCATTCCTGCAAGCGAGTTCCCGCGCGCGCGAGTCCGCATCTCGGACCGTCCCGATCCCTGGCTGCTCAGCCTGGTGGCCATCCTTGCCACCCTCGGCATGATCTTCGTCTTCGACACCAGCTGGTTCGTCTCCAGTTACAGCTTCGGCGACGGCTATCGCATGACGATCAAGCACGGCATCTCGGCCGCCATCGGCGCGGTTCTGCTCTTCATCTGCTCGCGCTGTCCCTCCGACTTCCTGGAGCGCAAGGCGTACTGGATCTTCGGCCTGTCGGTTCCGGTTCTGCTGCTGACCCTGGTGCCAGGCGTCGGCGAGTGCGCCAATGGTGCCTGCCGCTGGATGCCGTTCGGGTTCTTCAACCTGCAGCCGGCCGAGTTCACCAAGGTCGGCTTCGTCATCGTGGTGGCGGCCTACCTGACGCGCATGTCGGACCGGCTGCGCAATCCTCTTTATGGCATCGCGCCGGTGCTCGGGACCGTCGGGGTTCTCGGTCTGATCCTGCTGTCGCAGCCGGATTTCGGCACCGCGGCGCTGCTCGGCGTGATCGCAGTGCTGATGCTCTTCCTCTCGGGCGTTCCGGTCTGGCAGCTGGTGGCGCCCGGTGCGGCCATGGTCGCAGCGGCTGCCTACCTCGTCATCAGCGAGCCGTACCGGTTCAAGCGCCTTACGGTGTTCCTGAATCCGGACGCCGATCCGCAAGGCGTGGGCTGGCAGCTTCGCCAGGCGCTGATCGCGTTCGGCTCGGGGCAGGTGACGGGGCAAGGGCTCGGCGCATCGACGCAGAAGACCGGCTGGCTGCCCGAGGCGCATACCGACTTCATCTTCTCGGTGATCGGCGAGGAGACCGGCCTGATCGGCGCGGTCGTGATCGTGGCTCTTTTCGCGCTTGTGGCATGGCGGGGCTTTCGAATCGCGCACCGGCACAGCGAGCCGTTCGCGCAGCTTCTTGCCGCCGCACTGACGCTGGTCATCACGCTGCAGGCAATGATCAACATGGGCGTGGTGCTCGGCCTGCTGCCGACCAAGGGCATCGGCCTTCCCTTCATCAGCTACGGCGGCTCTTCGATGATGGTCTTCCTGGCCGCCGCCGGCATCCTCCTCTCGCTTTCGCGCGAACTGCGCGAACGGTAGGGAAAAAGGGGCCAGGCCGCTGGACCGATACCTGGCTCGCGTCTTGCGTTCCTCGCGCCGATTCCCGGTGGCGGCGAAGCGGCTGGGACGGGATGCCCGGATCGCGTCTCGCGTTCCTCGCGCCGATTCCCGGTGGCGGCGCGGGGCGGGGCATAGGCTGCAACGCGATGACTGATGACTGAAAGGCTGCACGACAAGTTCAGACTGGCCATTGCCGGCGGCGGCACCGGCGGCCATCTCTTTCCCGGCCTGGCAGTAGCCGAGCTGGCGCGCGACTCGGGCGCGGCCGAAGAGGTCGTCTTTTTCGGAGCCGAACGCGGCATCGAGTTCCGCGTGGTTCCCAAGGCCGGCTTTCCTCTGGTCGCCGAGAAGGTTCACGGCATCGCCGGCGGCGGCGCGCTGGCCGCAGTCCGATCCATTCTCGAAATGCTGCGGGCCGCCATGCGCGCGCGACGCGAGCTGCGCTCGCGTCGCATCGATGTCGTCATCGGACTGGGCGGCTATGCGTCGGCTCCGGCGGTGCTGGCGGCTCGGTTGGGAGGCATCCCCGTTGTGCTCCTCGAGCAGAACCGCGAACCGGGCATCTCCAACCGCGCGCTCGGCCAGCTTGCGACCCGCATCTGCACGAGCTTCGAGAGCACCGCGCGCTTCCCGAGGAAGAAGGTGGTTTGCACCGGCAATCCCCTTCGCAGCGCCTTCGGCGAAAGGCCGCCGTATGCCGGCCGCGACATGCTGCTCGTCTTCGGCGGCAGCGGCGGCGCTCGCAGCCTGAACCGGGCGGTGGTTGCCGCTCTTGCAGAATTGTCACTTTCCCGGCCGCTTCTCCCCATTCTTCATCAGGTCGGCCACGCATTCGTGGATGAAGTCCGCGACGCCTACGCCAAAGCCGGAGTCGCGGCCGAGGTCGTGCCCTTCATCGAGGACATGCACGGGGCCTATTCGCGGGCTCGTTTGGCGATCTGCCGATCGGGCGCGACCAGCATCGCCGAGCTGGTGGCAACCGGCACACCATCGCTGCTGATCCCGCTCGCGCACTCGGCCGGCGGGCATCAGCTCGAGAACGCGCGCGAGCTGGAAAAAGCCGGCGCATCGATCGTCATTCTCGACGACGAAAAGTGTGCGGCCGGTGTCGGGGCGGTCCTCGGTGACTTGCTACCCGACACCATGAAGCTAACCTTGATGTCTGACCGCGCTGCGGCGCTCGGACGTCCAGGCGCGGCGGCACGCGTGCTCCGGATCGTCTCCGAGCTCGCACGCGATCGTCGCCGCTGACACGAAGACTCCGCGAGCAAGCAACGAACTCTGAAGCTTCCGTGCCGCCGCGGAAGAATGGACGGCTGAAGCGATGACCCTCGAAGAACGCTTTCGCACCGGACCGGCATGGTCCTCCCTGCATCTTGCCGACCCGCAGGCCCAGTCGACGCCGGTGCCGGGCCGCAAGCTCGGCTGCATCCATCTGGTCGGCATCGGCGGCATCGGAATGAGCGGCATCGCCGAGGTCCTGCTGACGCTCGGCTACGACATCACCGGCTCGGACTTGTCCGACAACGAGACGACACGGCACCTGCGTGAGCTGGGCGCCAGGATCTTCGTCGGCCACGACGCATCCAACATCGGGCCCAACACTTCGGTGGTAGTGATCTCCTCGGCCGTCGGGGAAGAGAATGCCGAGGTCCGCGCCGCGCGCGAGCGGCGAGTTCCGGTGATTGCGCGCGCCGAGATGCTGGCCGAGCTGATGAGGGTCAAGTGCGCCGTGGGCGTGGCGGGCGCGCACGGCAAGACGACGACGACCTCGCTGGTGGCCGCTGCCTTGAGCGCCGGCGGCATGGATCCGACCCTCGTCATCGGCGGGCGATTGAAGTCGCTAGGCGGCACCAACGCGCGCCTCGGCCGCTCGCGCTACATGGTCGCCGAAGCCGACGAGAGCGACGGCAGCTTCCTGCTGCTGCGTCCCACGGTCGCGGTCGTCACCAACATCGACCGCGAGCACATGAACTTCTACGGCACCATGGACCGCCTGCGCGCCGCCTATCTGGAGTACATCAACGGCGTGCCCTTCTACGGACTGGCGGTGCTGTGCCTGGACTGTCCCGAGGTCGCCGCGCTGATCGGCAAGGTGCGAAAGCCCTACCTGACCTACGGAACGTCGCCGCAGGCCGACCTTCGCGCCGTCGACATCACCTACGACGGATTGACCAGCTGCTTCGACGTGGTGTTGCGCGTGGCGCGCCTGGGACGCGTGTGCGTTCCGATGCCGGGCGAGCATGCGGTGCGAAACTCGCTTGCCGCGCTGGCCGTGGGAATGGACCTCGGCCTGTCCTTCGATACCTGCGCCGGCGCGCTGGGCGGCTTCGAGGGAGTGCTGCGGCGCTTCGAAATCAAGGGCGAGGAGGCCGGCGTCACCGTCGTCGACGACTACGGCCATCATCCGACCGAGATTTGTGCGACGCTGCGCGCGGCACGCAGCGGCTATGAAGGCCGGCGCGTGATCGCAGTGTTCCAGCCGCATCGCTATTCGCGCTTGGAGGATCTCTTCGACCAATTCGCAGCCTGTTTCGATGATGCCGACGTCGTCGTCGTCACCGACGTCTACGCGGCAGGCGAGCAGCCTCGTCCCGGAATCGACTCGGCGACCCTGGTCGAGCGCATGCGCAGTCTGGGAGGTGCCGAGGTCATCCACGCGCCGGCCGACGAAAATCTGCCGGCGCGCGTGGCCGCGCTGACCGGAGCCGGAGACCTGGTGGTCACGCTCGGCGCCGGCGACATCACCAAGCTCGGCCCGCAGATCCTGGCCGCCCTGCGAACGTGAAAATGTTAAGGGGTCAGTCCCCTTAACCGGCAGCCGGTTAAGGGGACTGACCCCTTAACGACCGCTATCCATGACCGACTCCGCCGACCGCATCCGCCTGCTGACCCGCGCCATCCATGAGGCAGGCTACGGGCAGGCGCTCGAGCCCGACTTCGAGCTTCGCCGTCACACCTCGTTCCAGATCGGCGGCCCTGCCGACCTCTACTTCGACCCGCCCTCGATCCAGGCGCTGTCGGCCGCGCTGTCGGCGGCAACCGAGAACGGCGTCCCGGTGACGGTGCTCGGCGGCGGCACCAACGTGCTGGTCTCGGATGCCGGCGTGCGCGGGCTCGTCGTTCACCTCGGTAAGGCGTTCGAGTACATCCACGACCTGGGCGAGGGCGAAGAATGGCGCGAAATGCCCGTCCCGCCTGACGAGCGCGTAGGCTGGTCCGAAGGCGACCCCGTTCCCACACGCCGCATGCTCGTGCACTGGGCCGACGTGGAATCCGGTGCTTCCACTCGTTTCATCCGCCTGGCCAAGGACACCGTCTCCAAGGGCCTTGCCGGTCTCGAGTTCGCAGCGGGAATCCCGGGAACCGTCGGCGGAGCAGCGCAGATGAACGCAGGCGCGTTCGGCGGTGAGATCTCCGATACGCTGACGTCGATGACGATGGTGATGGCGACCGGCGAGATCGTCGAAAAAAAGCGCGACGAGCTTGAATTCAGCTACAGGAAACTGGCGTTGGCGCCGGGCACCATGATAGCTTCGGTGCGGTTTCGTCTGTTGCGCTCGTCGGTGGGTCGGTTGCAGCAGGTTGTGGCGCGGGTGCAGGAAAAGCGCAGACGACACCAGCCCGCCGGCTATCCGAACGCCGGCTCGATTTTCAAGAACCCACCCGGGCAATTCGCCGGCCGACTGATCGAACAGGCTGGCCTCAAAGGTACGACGCAAGGGGGCGCACAGGTCTCGCCAGACCACGCCAACTTCATCATCAACCTTGGAGGCGCCACGGCTGCGGATGTGCGCTCGCTGATGAGCACGGTGCAGGAGGAGGTGTGGAAGAGGTGCGGGGTGTGGCTGGAACCGGAAGTGCGGCTCGTCGGCCAGTGGGATGGGCCGGATGAGGCTGCGGCCACAGGTTCGTAAGCTCAAGGCTTCGCTCGCGACATGGTCGCGAGTGGCACTGCTCGCGCTCTCCACCATCGTCGTGCTCGCTGCCGGCACCTGGACCGCCGTCGCGCACGTCGTTCCCTACGTCACCACCAACGAGTACTTCCGCCTTCGCAGCGTCCGCATCGCCTGCGACGAGCCGGCCGTCGAGCCCAGGGCTCTGGCCGAGATGGCCGGGCTCTACGACGACACGTCTCTGTGGCAGGTCGACCCTGCCGCTATCGAGGGAAAGCTGCGCGAGCAGAGCTGGGTGCACGAGGCGCACGTCTCGCGCCGTTTCCCCTGGCAGGTCAGCATGAAGGTCTCGCGCCGCCGCGCGGTGGCGGCGGCCGTCACCGATGGCCGCGTCTACCTGGTCGATCGCCAGGGCGCGCTGTTTCGCGAAGTGGCCGGCGACGCCGCTCCCGATCTTCCCTACCTCAGCGGCTGGGACCAGGCCTCGGTGCACGCCGAGCGCGCTGCGCGGCTCCTGACCATGCTGCGCGCGCTCGAGAAGGTTTTGGCGCGCTCCTGGGACGTGTCCGAGCTGCACATGGATGCCGACGGAACGCTCTGGCTTTTCGCGGCCAGCTTGAAGGCATCTGTGCGTCTAGGCGACGTCGCGCGCGTCGAGACTGCTCTCGACAATCTTCGTGTGGCAATCTCTGAGCTCGGCCCCCTGGCCGATCGCGCGCGAGTGATCGACGTCGATTACAAGGACCGCATCGTCATCCGTGGCGCCGACGACAAGCTGCCCGCGCTTCTGGCCGCGCAGGCCGAGCGTGCCGAAGGTGGCGCGGCGGCGATGATGCGGCCGGATAGCGGCAAGCCTTCGGCCGCGGCCGCCGTTCGCGCAGACAAGCCGTCCGCCGGTGCGCGTCCGGCAGCGAGCAAGCCGTCGGCGGCAGCCACGCGCGCAGAGAAACCGTCGGCCGCCGCAACACGGACGGACAAGCCTTCGGCTGCGGCCACGCCCGCTGCAATCCCGAGCAAGGAGCGCGCTGCACGGCATGGCTAAGAGTCGCGCACTCCTGGCAGGCCTCGACGTCGGCACGCAGAAGGTCGCTCTCCTGGTCGCCGAGCAGACCAGCACCGGCCTGAACGTCCTCGGCCTCGGCACCAGCGCTTCGCGCGGCATGCGCGCCGGCCGCGTCAGCGACGTCGACAAGACCACCGAGGCGATCATGGCGGCGCTGACCGAGGCCGAAGTGATGGCCGGCTGCCAGATCCACAACGTCGTCGTCTCGATCTCGGGCGATCACGTGCGCGGCACCAACAGCCACGGCGTGGTGGCCATCGAGAACGGCGAGGTGTCAGCGCGCGCCGAGCGGCGGGTGATCTCGGCCGCGCAGGCCGTGCCGCTGCCCGCCGACCACCGGCCGCTGCATCTGCTGCGTCGCGAGTACGTCGTCGACGGGCAAAACGGCATCAGCAATCCGGTCGGCATGAGCGGGGTGCGCCTGGAGGCGCACCTGCACGTGATCAGCGCCGGCGAGTCCGCGCTGCGCAACCTGGTCAAGAGCTGCAACAAGGCCGGGCTGTCGGTCTCGCGCATCATTGCGGCCTCGCTGGCGTCGGCCGAGGCGGTGCTGGAGCCCGAAGAGAAGGAGATGGGCGTGGCGCTCGTCGACGTCGGCGCCGGCACCGTCGACCTGGCCGTCTTCCATGGCGGGACGGTGGTGCACTCGGCGGTCTTCGGCGTGGGCGGCATCGACATCACGCGCGACCTGGCGCAGTGCCTGGAGACTTCGCTGACCGAGGCCGAGAGCCTCAAGAAACGTTACGGCTGCGCGGTGCCCGACCTGGTCGACGAGGACCTGATGGTGGAGGTGGCCGGCGTCGGCGGCCGTCATCCGCGCGCGGTGGCGCAGCGGCACGTGGCCGAGATCATCGAGCCGCGCCTGGAAGAAGTCTTCGAGACCGCGCTCGACTCGATCATTCGAAGCGGCTTTGGCGAGCTGCTGCCCTCGGGCGTCGTGCTGACGGGCGGCGCATCGATGCTGCCGGGCGTGGTCAGCCTGGCCACGCGTGTCATGCACATGCCGGTGCGCCTCGGCGAGCCGAGCGGCATCGAAGGCCTCGGCGATGAGGTGGACGACCCCTCATGGTCGACGGCATTGGGATTGGTCCTGGGACTGCCCGACAAGGACATGGCCGCGCCCGTAAGGGCGAGCCTGCCGGCGCGCATCGTCCCGGGCTGGGTGAGAAGGAAGTTCATGAGCGGAAGACGCGCCTAGGGACTGTCCCCTTTTCCGCTTCGGAAAAGAGGGCTGTCCCGTCTTTTATTGCACACGCGCGGCTTCCCTTGGGCGTTGAACGAGAGCATTCGAGAGAGACGAGTCATTCGTCGTTTTGCCCTGTTTTACCGAGTGACCGCTCGGCGGGGTCGTAGGAGGTGTGGTGATGATCGAGCTGGTCGATGAGAACATGAGCAATGCGCGGATCGTGGTCGTGGGCTGCGGTGGCGGCGGCGGTAACGCCGTAACGACGATGATCAAGGCCGAGCTGTCGGGAGTCGACTTCCTGGCGGCGAATACGGACTCGCAGGCGCTCGCGACTTCGCTCGCACCCGTCAAGATCCAGCTCGGCTGCTCGCTGACCAAGGGCCTGGGCGCCGGCGCCAACCCCGAGGTCGGCCGCAAGGCGGCGCTCGAGCAGGAAGACATCATTCGCGAGGAGCTCGGCGGCGCCGACATGGTCTTCGTCACCGCCGGCATGGGCGGCGGCACCGGCACCGGCGCGGCGCCCGTCATCGCGCGCATCGCCAAGGACCTCGGCGCCCTGACCGTCGGCGTGGTCACCAAGCCCTTCGCTTTCGAAGGACGCCGCCGTCTTCGCCAGGCCGAAGAGGGCATCCGCGAGCTGCGCGGCGCCTGCGACACGCTCATCGTCATTCCCAACCAGCGCCTGATCGAGATCGCCTCGCGCAGCACGACGGCGCTGGAAGCCTTCAAGAAGGCCGACGACGTCCTGCTGCACGCCGTGCGCGGCATCAGCCAGATCATCACCGAGCCGGGCACCATCAACGTCGACTTCGCCGACGTGCGCACGATCATGAGCGAGATGGGCATGGCCATGATGGGCCACGGCATCGGCTACGGAGATTCCCGCGCCATCGACGCGGCCACCAATGCGATCAGCAGCCCGCTGCTCGAGGACATCTCGATCAACGGCGCGCGCGGCGTGCTGGTCAACATCACCGCCAGCGAGGACTTCGGCATCCAGGAGCTGAACGAGGCCGTCGACCTCATCCAGACCCAGGCGCACGAGGACGCCAACATCATCGTGGGCCTGGTGCACGACGCCAACCTGGAAGACGAGGTGCGCATCACCGTCATCGCCACCGGCTTCGGCGACCGTCTGATCGACCGCCTGCAGCCGGGCCATCGCGGCGATGCGATGATGAGCGCGATGACGGCGCCCGAGCGCGCGCCGCAGCCGTCTTCGTCGCGGCCGCAGTATTTTGGCGGGCGGCCTTCGGGCGGCGCGGGCGGCGGATATGGCTCGGGCGATCGGCGGATGATGAGCGATACGATCGACGATCCGTATGCGGGCAGCGACCTTGGCGGCGGTGCGCCGGAGCAGCAGCAGGCTGCGCAGCGTCGTGAGCCGGAGATGGGGCCGGAGCAGCCGGCGCAGGAAGAGCTCGAGTTCGCGGCGATCCAGGAAGACGACGATCAGCGGGTGCCGGCGTATCTTCGCAGGTGGCGGCAGCGCGGGGGGCGGCCGGCGGGGCGGTAGGCGCTCGCTGCTTCAGGTGCAGTGACGAACGCGGAACGGCGCGGCCATGAAAGTGGCCGCGCCGTTCCGCGTTCTAGCTCTCGTGCAGTCGCAGCGTTGCGAACTGTCGGGTACCGCCGGCCAGAACTCAGTCTCGCAGCGGGCAGCTGCGCGAGGCAAGCGCTGTGGCGCCGCGGCTCCTCGACGGTCATGGCAGAGCTGGCATGAGATCCGACCTCCGCGCCGGAAATTTCATCGGTGTGATCGGGGGAAGCTGCAGCGTTCGTGCTACCGAAGTGGCGTGCACGACGCAGCCTGCCCAGAATGTCTACCGCCCGCGAAATCCGCTGACCAAGGCCCTGCACGACGTGGTTAGCCGCCACTTCGAAGAATTCGTCGAGTTGCGGCGCGTTCGGGGTCACCCGCTTCCGCTTTCGTGGAGCATACATTTCGTGACTATCTGGTTTGTGGCAATGCAGCAGTAGGGTTCATCCGCGTCCGCTGCCGGCAATGCCGGATGGAGAGGGTCGTTGCGTTTTCGTGCAAGCGGCGTGGTTTCTGCCCCTCCTGCAGCGGACGTCGCATGGGGGATACTGCGGCCAATCTCGCCGACCTCGTCATTCCAGAGGTCGGCGTGCGCCAGTACGTGCTGTCTCTTCCGTTCTGGCTTCGTCACCGGCTGGCCTACGACTCGCCCCTGCTGACGCCGGTCGTGCAGGCCTTTGTCGACGCTGTTTTCACTTCGCTGCGCCAGCGGGCGAAGCGCCGCTTCGGTCTGCGCCGCGCCACGTGATGCCGCAGATGTCATGTTTGGACGTGGGGTCAGGTCTTGAATCTACGGGTTTCGCCGCGAAATCCGTAAATTCAAGACCTGACCCCTTTCCTGGTTCAGTTGTGCGCGTCGTGACGCTCTCGGATTCCGCCTTCGACCTCGGTTCCCTTCTGCATCGGCTCGTCCAGTGAGCCGGTGGTGGGCTCGGCCGTCGGCTGCGACATGATCGAGCTGTCAGTGAGATTGGTGGCAATGCGATTGGCGAGCCCGCGCGCCACCGGCTGCGAACCCTGGACCAGCTTGCCGTTCCACCCTACGGCAATCTCCGGGCGCGGACGCAGCGTGGCCCGCACGACCGTGTGGACGACCTTCTCCGGCGGGTCCATCAGCATCATCCACTGCTCGTGTCTCGTGTAGTTGGCGAACGTGATTCCAGAAGAAAGTATCGGTGGCGTAGGGATTGATCGTCGAGACGTGAATGGTCCTTCTCTCCCGCCAGCTGCAGCTCAAGGCTGCGCCGAGACCGATCACACCGTGCTTGGCGGCCGAGTAAGAGGAGTAGTACGGAAGCGAGATGCGACCCGTTACCGGGATCAACGTCCCCGCTGCCTGGCGCCCGAACTGCTCGAGGCGCGTAGCGGCTGCCGGTGATCACTCCGGTAAGAGTGACGTCGACGACTTTGTGGTGATCCTCGAGTGGGACTTGCTCGAAATGACCGGCAACGGCGGCTCCGGCAACGTTGATCCAGACGTCGATGCGCCCGAACTCGTCGACGACGGCGCGCAAGATCGGCGACATCGCGGTCGCGGGTGACTCGGCGGTCACGACGACTGCACGCCGCCGAGGTCCCGACACTCCGTCGCCAGCTCTTCGAGCACTCGGTGCGGCGTTCAGCCAGCACAAGTCTGGCCCCGTCCCTGGCGAGCTCTCGCGCCACGCCTTTGCCGAAGCCGGTCGCGGCGAAGCGCCTGTCGATGAGCTCGCAGTAGGCTGCCTCGACGGCACCTACTTCATGGAGGTTCGGCCAGACATCGACGAGCTCGGCCTCAATCCGATCCTCGCGCGCTCAGACGGCGCCGTCGCGGTCGACACCCGCATCACCATCACGACGCAGCCGGCCCTCTTCGGCCGAAGCACGATGACGGCACCGCTCGTACGCGCAGAACTTGTGACCGGCGGCTACGAAAATCTACGTGGCATCCGCTCCCCTTAAAACGGATCGCCAACTGTGACGCCGCACCGGTGAGGAGCGAACGCTCAAGGTTGGGTACTAGTGCCACGCGTCCCCCAAAAAACGCCCTCGAATGCGCTTCGCGCAAAACGCAGCAATCGCAGTGCCGTTTAGAAAGTCACCGTTTCGAATTCGCGATCCGTCGGCGTGAGTGGCGAAGCACTTAGGCGTGCGCTGTGTCATACGAATGTGGGCTAGAAGAAACAGCGCTCGTAGAAAAAACCGTATTGAAAGCTGCCGACGCGGACATTAAAAACGCGCAATCCAATCACGGATCGGTTGTTCTCGGCAGTAGGGGGTGCCCCTGCTTTGAGGACTTCTTTTGGTATGACGGCGCTGCATCCGGCCGTTTTGCTACAACTACATCGGATGTGGGGAAACCATGAAGACAAGATTCGCATTAGCTACGGCAATAGCCGTTGCAGCTATTTCGGTGCCCGCCGTTTCTTCGGCTAATGGCACAGTTGTTTGTGAGATCATGTTTGGAGTCGGCGCGGCAGCGGATGGTGTCGTCGCTGTCGACACTGTCGATTTCACCGTCGTTTACGCTGGCATCCACGGCTCCTTCGTTGATGAGGACGGCGCGTCGCAATGTTCCGTCGAGCAGTCCTCAGTGACGATCTCCGCATTTGATGGCTGCCGGGAAAACTTCAGCGAGTGCGATCCGAAAACCAAAGAACTTCGAGTGGCGATGATGGCAGGCCCAAGCGGCATCACGTTGCCTTCGCAACTCGGCAGTTGCCGGTTTGCGACGGTAGCGGCGCCATCTGCGTTGGACTTCGATCTTGTTGTAAATCCATCGCTAGCGGTCGGAAGCGGTAACTCCGTAGTTCCGCAAGTCGATATCCTAGACATCACCTGCAGTTAGCATGCGCGAGTATGCGAGTAGAGGACTATGAAACGATCTTTCGCCCGATGGGCGCTTGTTGCTCTTTTAACTCTTCCTTCGGTTGCTGGCGCTACGTCGCCATACAGCATCGATTTCAAGCTCTTCAACTTTTCTAGTTACGATGCGCTGGACGTTTCCGTGAACTATGCGTCTGCCAACGGCGGGTTCGCGGGAGCTGGAGACGCCGTAGCGTGTACGCCCAATGCCGCGCTGGGCGCGACGATGGCGTTCAACGACGTTGCGCCAACGTTAAAAAGTGGCGCGATTCGGCTGAGCCCATTTGCGGGCCAAGTCGTCCTGTTCACCTGCACCTTCGATTCGAACGCCGGCGCGCCTTCAGCCGCGAACTTTGCAATCAGTGTTACGGGATGGGGACCGCCGACAAACACGACGTCGCCAGTCGTCGTCATATCACGCATTCAAGCGCAGTGATGAGGAGAAAAATGAAGATTTCCGGCATCGATATTCCGGCGATCGCTATTACGTTGGCGATGCTCTTCGCGGGTGGATCCTCTTATGCTGAGGCTCGCGTGTTGTTTCCAGGCGATTGCGGCAAGCCGGTCAAGGGCGTGCAGTCGAACGGAGCTCCGTCAGCAAGTGATTCCCTGTACACTTTGCGTGCCGCTGTCGGTAGCAAGGTATGCGCAAAATATATCTGTGATGTCGATGGCAACGACAAGGTTCAGGCGTCCGATTCGCTTTTGGTACTTCGAGCCTCCGTAGGAAGTTCCTCGCTCGACGATCTGCAGTGTCCGCCCTGTCCTACCACCGGCGATGCTTATTGCGCTTGCACCCAATCGCAAATTACCGCCAAGCTCGACCAGGATCCGAGCTTTACCAACAAGCCGTCCGAGGATGTCGCTGCGATTTTCAGCTGTGGCGACTCCATGAAAACTTATAGTGTTTCCGCCGCGACGTGGAGCCCTGCACGCAGGACAATTACTGCAAGCAATGTTTGGTTGAATGCGCGGAACATGACGATTCAATCTTCACCGCTGTGCTATGCGACGGATGCATGCCCGGACGTGGATGACGGGTCGGGATTCATGAATCTAGCCGGCGACAACGTTGGAGTCGCTGGGTTCACGGTGAGGGGTTTTTTTGAGGGAATTCATTTCCAGGGAAAGAATGGGACCGTCGGCAACATGATGATGGATCGCCAGTGCGACGATTCGATTACGAATGATACGACAGCGATAGGAAGCGAGG
>DASPNH010000045.1:0-15401 GCA_035626675.1 Binatia bacterium | reverse complement strand
GAGCGAAACTGCGCCGTTGTTCGGCATCGTGCCGGTGCCCGCGCCGCCTGAGTTGGAGAACGTCGCGCCGCTCAGCACATCACCGGCCGTGGCTGCCCCGCTGGCCTGGATCACGGTGCCGCTGACACCGAACAGGCTCACTCCCGTCAGGATGTTCGCCGCGGCAAGGTCGGCGTCACCCGAGCACTTGCCAGCGCCGCTGTGATAGCCCGCCGCGATTGCCTGGTCGGACGTGGCCGGCGTCAGCGTCACCGCGCCATTGTCCGGCATCGTGCCGGTCGCGCCGAGGCCTGCCGTGCTCGTGAACGTCGCGCCGCTCAGCACGTCGCCGATCGCAGCGGTGCCGGCGGTGGCGGTGGCCAGACTCCCGTCGCAGGTCGCCAGGCTACCGTTGCATGTGTCCAGGCTGCCGTTGCAGGTTGCTACGCTAGCGTTGCAAGTGTCCAGGCTGCCGTTGCAGGCGCCGAGACTCCCCGCGCACGTCGCGAGGCTGTCGTCGCAAGTGGCCAGATCGCCGTCGCAAGTCCTCAGGTCCGACGCGCACGTCACCGGATCGGGACCAAGCGTGCCGCCACCTACCGCCACCGCGACACTCTGCACGCAGGCATCGACGAAATCCCGAATCGCCTCCTGATTGCCCGTCGACGGGCACACCGCTGCGGCCGAGACCGCGTCGGCTTCGAGCTTGGTCCACGTATCAACCAGCTTGCCCTCGCAGTTGGCCAGCGCGTCTGCGTACTTCGTCATGTTCCCCGTGGACACGCGCCCCTTCTCGGCCTTGGCCGCGCAGGCATCGTACTTGCCGGCTGCGTCGTTCTTGCCGGCTTCGCACTTCTGCTCGGGCGTCGGTCCGGCCGTCGCCGCAGACGCCAAAGCAAGCACCAAGGCTGCAATCATCATTCGGAAACCGGAACTCGCTGGAACTGAAATCATCGGATTTCCCCTTCTCGGTTGCCCTGGCCGCAGCTGCTTCCGCCGACAGCCTTGTGGCTGCAGGTCGTCGCCCGGCTCCTTTGGAATGTCCGCACGTTAACAAACCGGCGCCCGGCGAGTCTTGAACGTTTCTTGAATGTTGGGTCGGCCTTGGGGACTCTTTCCGGGACGAAGGCACGCAGCGCAACGGTTCTCGCGGATCTGGACGGTCTCGACTGGGACGACTCCAAGCATTCTCCGACGAAGCGAGGCGAAAGCGCTTGGGAGTTTCGGTAACGGGCCGGGTGTTGCTGATCGTCTACACCATCAGGAGGTCGAGCGATGGCAAAGAAACAAACGCATCATCAGCGCGCGCCAAGCCAGCCGCAAAGAGCGCACGGCATATGCCGGATCGTCAGCTTGATTTCTCGGACGTTCCCGAATCGACCGACGAAGAATCGGAGCGGGCCAAGCACGTTGGGCGACCGAGGTCGGGGTCAGGCCAAGCAACTCATTGCGATTCGGATCGACCCAACCTTGCTGCTGAAGCTTCGCCGGATGGCGCGCAAGCACGGGAAGCCGTATCAAACCTTCATCCCCGAACTGTTGGATGCGGCGGCGAAGAAAGTCGCGTACGGCGCCGGGAATTTCCACTCATCCATGTGCACCGCGTTTGGTGCACCTCGTCAACGTTGTCCTGGAGCATCTCGAGGCTCGGTAAGCCGCGGCAGACCTAGCGCGGCCGTTAGTCGCCGCCGAGACCGCGACGGCGAGCCCAGGTTGCCCGTGCGGGCGCCGCTGTGCAGCGGCGCCGATCAGGCAGAAGCGGGCGACGCCGCAGCCGAGGCGACGCACGTCGCCAGGAGCCGACGCGACGCCACCGTCATGGCACCTCGATCACGTTGATGTTGTACAACGAGGTGTTGCTGATGTTGCCCTCGTTGTCCCAGACCTCGTAGGTGAACGAATCTGCTCCTATGAAGGTCGTCGAGAACGTCACTTAGCAGATGGTCTGACGAGAAAAAGCCTACGATCGAGTGTCCGCTACAGGGGGAAGCTTACGCTTACGTGGGGCGTCTCGGTGCCGGGGTAGTCCACGCCGATGTACCGGACGAAGAACGCATCCGTCATGAGGTTCCCCCGCGAGCTGTTCCGGGTCCTCAATCGTCCGACTCGACAAAATCAAAATCGGCGTCGGGGAACGCTTCATGAAGCAGGTTCATCGCTTCGGCCGTTCGTGCGCCCCACATCTTTGTAAACGCGTAGGTCTTGCCGTTGGAATGAATCAGCTCGCTGTCGGAGATGTACGACCGGCGCGGATCGAAGCGGCGGCCTTGTTCTGTTGCTTCTTTCACTGCCTGCACGGCGAACGCATCGGCGTCGAGATGGCCGGCGCAGGACCAAAACATCGCCGGTCGCCACGGTACGGCGGCGGCGATCGACTCTGGCGCGTGTCCCAAAGTGCACAGGTGCCGTACGATGGCGAAGATCGCATTGCGCTTTGCCAGCGCTTCGTAACGCTGGCTTCCGATACGGACGTCGTACTTGGTGAAATCGCGCTTTTGCGTACGAGCCCGCCGCTCTTGCTGCTGTTTTGCTCGGATCTGAATCTGATAGTCGGCAGCCTCGGGCAGGGGAATTACTTGCTGGACGTCCAGCATGAGACGCTCCCCGTCTCGGTATGGTTTCAGGCGAACACACCGAATGTCCAGATCATGTTCATTCAGCCACATCACCGCAGTGGTCAGCTCTCTGGAAAAATCGGCAGCTACGAGGATGATCCGGGTGGTTTGTCCGAACGCATCCTCGTCCGGTTCCTCCCAATCTAAGAACTTCAGCAGCCCCGCCCGCGCGTCCTCTTCCTCGTCCAGAGTACCTAGATAGGCTGCGTAGACTTCGACCGCGCGATCGAACGTCATGGCAGACACCATTGCGGCGTAGCGGATAGCTTGAAGCTCCATGTGGCCGCCGTCGGCAGTACGCTTTAATTCGATGACGACGAGGTTGGCTTCACGGTCGACGGCGAGAAGGTCGATCCTGCGGCGACTATCTTCCCACTCACAGAACTCCTCCGCGATGACCAGGACATCGTGGGCAACTATCTCGATCTGTCGCCGAATAAGCGCCTGGAGGTCTTCGCGCTCGCGCACGCGTGCTTCGGCAAAGCTGGTTGCCGGGAGTTCCTCTATTCGATCGTTTGAGACGTGGTAGATAGCCATCGCACTCTGTCGCGGCAGGGTGCACGATCTTCTCGGCTGACAAAAGCCGTGTTCGGTACGCGCGTTTTTGCACCGGAAATCGCGGAGCCCAGGGTGTGCCCCGCGCCGGGCCGATCTCGCAGCGCTTGGACGGGCTCGTGAGCTGCGGCCGAACTGGGCGTCCGCAAGGTCGCGGTCTGACTAATTCGTCCTCGCCGCGCCGCCGTCCTTCGATCCTCTGTTCAGCTTTGCGATGACGACGAAATCACAATCGAAAACAGCCACTCCGCCCAGCAAATACGGCTACTCCGGAATCGGGGGGACGCAGGTGCCGGCCTGACAGGTCTCGCTCGTGGCGGGAGAGCCATCGAGATCGCAAGGGGTGCCGTCGGACACGGGGGACGAGTCGCAGAAGCTCGTCATCGGGTCGAGGCAGACGTCGGCGGTGCACGGGTTGGAGTCGTCGCAGGTCGCCTCGCCGCACCGCTCGACGCGGCAGGTCGAGTCACAGCCGTCACCGGGGACCGTGTTGCCGTCGTCGCACTCCTCGGAGGGCTCCGTCACGAAGTTGCCGCAGATCGGCTGTGACTCGCACGTCGCGCTGCAGCCATCGCCGTCGAGCAGGTTGCCGTCGTCGCACTGCTCTCCGTTCTCGATCACACCGTTGCCGCATACCGCCGAGTCGGCGACGCACTGGCCGTCGTCATTGCACACGTCGGGGGTCTGCGGATTGCCGTCGCGATCACAGCTCTCGCCGAAGCGCACGAAGGTATTGCAGCGACCCGCGTAGTGGTCGCACTCGCCCCCGAGGCAGTCGCTCGGGCTGGGATCGCAGTCGAACGTGCACTCCAGGCAGCCCTGGTGACCGGAGCAATCCGAGTCGGCGCAATCGACCGCCGCGTCGCCGTCGTCGTCGGCGAAGTTGCTGCAGTCCTCGGGCTGCGTCCCCGAGAACACGGTCAGCTGAAACTCGCCCTGACTGGACACCGAGTCGCCGTCGACGAAGATGTAGTAGGTGCCGGGCTCGGCCTGGGGCAGGTCGATCCGCTGGGTGAACTGGTCGCACGCGTCGGGGCCCGAGCCGCAGGCGTCCTTGCGGACGTAGAGCCGGGCGAAGAACGCCGAGCCGGCCGTCGTGATGGAGATGTCCTGCCGGGTGGCGACGTCGAGCCGGAACACGTGCTCAGGTGCGGCGCCCGTGACCTCGCAGTCGTTCGACCCGTGTGCCGACGTGCCACCGACCGTGAAGCCGCGGACGTGGTCGCCCACCGCCACCTCGGTCGGCGTCGCGCAGGTGCCGGGCCCCCGGGCGATGCCGTCGAAGTCCATCGCCATCGTGTGCGACACGGTGCCGCCGCGACTGTCGCGGACCGTGATCGTCAGCTGGTTCTGGTCGATCCCTCGCGGGCCGGCCTTCCAGGTCGTGAAGCCCTGCGCCGGATCAAAGAACCCGAAGCCGGGCACGCTTTCGGTCCATTGGTAGGTGAGCGGGTCGCCCTCGGTGTCGGCGGCGCACACCCCGACCGCGACCTCGTCTCCCAGCTGCACCGAGTGTTCGGTCGCGAAGACTTGCTCCACAGTCGGCGGCTGGTTGCCGGCACAACCAGGAGCGCACTCCTCGGCGGCGCAGTCCGGGAAGCTGCCGCCCACCATGGTCGCCGCGTTGACGCCGTCGGTGCAGGCGGCGACGTAGTTGTCGATTGCGGTGGCATCCCCGGTCGTCGGGCAAGTCGTCCCGGCATTGACCGCGGACTGCTCGAGCTTCGCCAGTTTATCGGTGAGCTTGGTCTGGCACGTCAGCAGGGCCTTGCTGTGCGCGGTCATGTCTCCCGACGTCACCAGCTTGGCGTCCGCCTTGGCGCGACAGTCAGCGTACTTCCCTGCCGCTTGCTTCTTGCCTGCCTCGCATCTCTGCTCGGGCGTGCCGGCCCCAAAAGCGCTACCACTCAGCGTGAGCACCACCGTCAACGCTGCGATCCTGTGCATACATGCCTCCTGTGCAGCGATGCGGTTTTTCGCTCGGGCCCGCCGGGGCTGCGGCCCCTCGAACCAGACCCTACTTGCCCACCTGGCCGGGACAAGACAAGTTTCGCGGCTCTCCCTGACATGATTGCGGACAGACCCGTGCGCCGCAGAGGTCGAACGCCGACCGCCGCCAACTCCAAATTGTCGATTTCCCGTCGTTCGGCCGGGGAAGCGGCGTGATTCGCGAGATCAGCGAGCCTCAATGCGGCTCGGTCGTGGGTAGCGCGTTGGGATCCGCACGCGGGCACCGATTGGGCAGAAGCGACAACTCAGCAGCTGACTACGATAAAACCTCCATTCCCATTTTTTCTGAACAGGGATTCTCGCTTCCTATCAGGGAACTGCAAAGGAGCGGGGCCCGTTGATACCCGGTTCGACAAATCGTAAGTCGCGCGTCGCAGCCGATCAGGCGAGACCCCGAGCGCAAGACGCGGGGCCTCCTGAATCACCGCCGCCCGAAGGCTTTCTTCCTGCGCTCTCTCGGGTCGTCGAAATGGACCTTGCCGGGGTCGAAGGCGGCCGGATCGAAGCTGCCGCCAACCCATCGCAAGTTGGCGGCGCGCTCCGGATGACGGGGGTTCTCGATTGCCGCCAGGAATTCACGGTATCCATGCGATCCGCCGCAGTCCTCCGGCGGACATCGCCGCGCTCCGGCGACACATCGCGGGTATTGCACCGACTCCTCAGCGCTCATGGTCTCCTCGTAGAGCACGACATGCCGCCAATCGTCACCAAAGTCGTAGGTGTAGAGGATTGGGGGCATCGATTGGTGCATGTAGTCGGTGACCTTCACCTTCCAGCTAGCCCGAGGCGGCCTCTCGCCCACAAACTCGTCACCCGGAATCCCTATGCGATCTAGACGCTCCTCCTTCGGATGGACGATGGCGAACTCATGCAGATGATAGTCGAGCCAGCCCATTGCGTCCTGGATGGCGACGTGGAGATCCCAGAAGGTGTAGTGTTCGGGCACCTGAATACGCCGCCAGACGGGAGGCTCCGTGTCGCCGAGGATAACGAGGAATTGATGCACGAACGCATCAGTCCTTTGCACCGGCGTGCTGGCTGAAGCTCGGGTCTTCTCGACACCGCGAACCACATGGAGAGTCTTGGTAGGAGGAGTACCGCTTGCAATGGTAGGCGCGGTGAGGCGCGCGACGAGTGGGCCCTGTCGATCTGCGACCACGCGGGCCTGCTTTCCCACGGGAAGCTGCTCCACGACCGCGCCAACACCGAGAATCCAGCCTTCCACCTGCGCTGCCGCGAGCTCTTCGGGCAGCAGGGACGGTGCGAGCCACGACGTCAGCGTGCCGTCCCGATCGGTGTCGCGAAGCCACCTCGCCACGCTGTAAGCGTCGTGCTGGTCGGGGCTGCGGTCTTCGCGTTCGTAGTTGCCGCTCCAGAGCCTCGGATAGGCTTCGACGATGGCAGAGCGACCCGTCGCGATCTGCCAGCCATCGAATGGCCAGAAGTGCACTCCGCTTCCGACATCGCGACGAATCCGCAAAAGCCACGGAAGCCCGGAGTGCGTGGACTTGGCCACCGAGCCCTGCACATCGAAATGAAACACCGACTTTGCCGCACCGGCACGTCGTTCGGTGACGCGTCGCCAGCGCGTATCACCGCTGCGCGCGGCGCCGTTGCCCACTGAGCCGTCGCGCACGAAATCCACGTAGACGTGGTCGCCATCCGTCGGCCAATGGAGCTGGAAGTCCACGAGGAATGCCGGCCAGTCCGAAACCAGACCATGTTTGTCGAAGTAGGCGAGCGGAAACGAAAAGCCGTGATCGATGCCGACGACGGTAGGGATGTCTTCGCCGAGTCGTTCGAGTAGCCACTCCGCAACTCCACGCCGGGTCCAGTGCCTGCGAGCACCGGCCGGTGGAGCGACCATGACGGGATGCTCATCGGCTGATGCCTGATAGACGCGAAGGCCAGGGAGGCCCGACGTTGGCGTCTCGGCGCCGGAGTAGTCGATGCCGATGTATCGGATGAATAGCGGGGTGGACATACCGGCCCTCCGTGGTCGGCCACAGGACTATCCCACGGAGCGAAAACCGCCTATCGAAACGTTGCCTTGGTGTATCCAATAAGATACGATCCGGCATCGGTGGTCGTTGGCTGCGCAAGTTGCCCGATACGCGAGCACGAGCTCGGATTCGTGTGCGCCTCGATCGACTCGCGCTCGGGCTGGCCGGCGACGTCAAGGCCGTTGGAGAGGGCGTCTCGGAGCTTCGTATCGACTATGGCCCAGGATACCGGGTGTATTTCCTCCGTCGGGGCGCCGCCCTTGTCGTGCTGCTTGCTGGCGGCGACAAGACCACGCAGGCGCGCGACATCGCTACTGCGCTCCGACTCGCAAAGGATGTGAAGGCAGAACCGTGAGAAAAACAATGACTCGCCACTACGACGCCGCAGAGCAACTCGACTCGCCCGCAGAAATCGCGGCCTACATCGAGGCTGCACTCGAGGATGGCGACCCGCGCGTGATCGCTCACGCGCTCGGCACCGTCGCTCGTGCAAGAGGAATGAGTGAGATCGCCCGCAAGACCGGTCTGGGACGAGAGAGCCTTTACAAGGCGCTTTCACCGGACGGCAATCCCAGCCTCGCCACGGTGCTCAAAGTCGTTCGAGCGCTCGGAATCCGGTTGAACGCCGAAGCTACTCGCCGCTGACCAAGCTGCCACAGTGCGGGTATCGTTGCCGCGGGCGAGATCCGTCTGCATCACCGATCGCGAATTCGGGCGCCTTTCGCCACGTCCTCATCGACACGAAGCGAACCGCCCGCGTGGTGGGGTGGAGAAAGCACAACCCGGAAACCACCGACTTGCGCTTCTGAGAGACGCGCACACGGCCGTTGGCTTCGCGAGATCATGCGGGGTTTCAGGGATTTCGCGGCACCGCGACACGAACCGCCGGTTCGCAATGGACTAAGTGGCGGTGGGGGCAGGGATGAGAGATCCCTTCTCTGCGGACCGCAGGGCGGATTCCCTGTTACACGGGGAATGAACACGGATTTCGCGTGACTAGCTGGCTTCCGGCGAGGCTTCTGCGCCGGTACCCCCCGGTTCGTACGTCGCTATCCAAAGGAATTCCCTGCAGCTCCGAGCAGGGAATTTACATTTTGGAACACGGATCGCCGGGAATCAGTCGGCGGGCAGGGAAAGGACGCGATCGACGGCCTCGTTGCGCGGGCGCAATCGGTGCGCCACAAGGCCGAAATTCAATCGGCGCGCTCTTACCTCGCGGAGCGCATTAAAGGTAAGCGTCGCGGGACGAAGTGCAGTTCCTCGGCGGCGCACTTCGTGCAGCGGTAGCACGGAAGCTCGTAGTCGTCGGTCGCGGTATATCCAGCAACGGCGGCCGACTCGCGGCAGCTATCGCACGGCGGCTCGGGATCGGGCCCCGATTGTTGTTGAGTAACTCCTCGCATCGAATGCTTCCTCCATCCGGGCCGTTGATCGATGAGGCGGCGCGCGCCTGCAGTTCCCCGATTCGAGCGCTTTGAGCCGCCCCATGCGGCCCAGGCAGTGTGACCATATGGGCCCGCGGGGGTGCCGTAAAGCGCTTGCGTGCTCGCCTTGCTTGCAATACGCTTGCCCGCGCTTGCCTCTCCACCCCGCTTTCCTTGCTATGCTCGCCGGTGCAGGCTTGTCACCGATGCCCAAGCACTCGACGCCTCAGGAGAAATTGTTGTTCGAGTTGTCCGGGGCCGGCCATGGCCCCCTCTTCAAGGACAAGACCGAGCTGGCCCGCGCCATTCTACCAGCGTGCCGGAAAGTCCGACCTGAGGCGCAGGAGCGCTCGGTCGCCGCCTATCTCGGTCAAGTGCTTCGGGGTACCCGCCCCTGCCCCGAGCAGCTAGAGGCGTGGATCCTCGCCGCGGCGGAGTCGCGCGCGAAGCAGCGCGGCTATGCTGAGGTCAGTAAACTGCGCGAACGCCTCCACCAGATGCTGTCTTCCGAAAGGCCGAGGAAGATTTACGAGTTCTCACGGCCACGACCCATGAATGCGCGCGACCTCTTTGCACAACTCGAAGCCGAGAGCCTGGTTGCCGATCAACAGTTCATCTTCACGTCACGACCAGCCGAGTTCAGGGTAGGGTCGAACGACCATGCAAAGGAACTAGTCAGACTCCTCGCGTCGCGATGCGGCTTACTCGCAACAGGCGCGAACTCGTCACCGGTCAATCATACGGAGTGTCTCTTCTTTTTACCGGAACCCGTGAGTGAGACGTACTGGCAGCGGCTTGTGGGAAGTATTTTGCAACTAGAGCCGACTCTTGAGCGAAAGCAGATTGCCACATCGCTAATGCGTACGAACGAAGCAGGGACGCTCCGGGTCTTTTCCTGCACACCCGCTCTCTGTGCAACGCCGGTTGTCCTCTATCTTCGGGAAGGTGTGATCACGGCGGGGTTTGCGCTCTTCTATCATGACCCCGCCGACGTCAGCATTGCGCGCTTCGACGCAGCGTCAATTGACTACTACTTCGACAATGTATGTTTTCCCATTCTGCGATTTATTCGGAACAACGAGCCGTGCCCCCTCGTAAAGAGCGAGGTGCGGTTCACCGACAAATTCGCGGCTGGTCAGATTGGAAGAGAGAAGCGAAAATGACTGACAATATAAGGATGGCCCCCGCCGCGGCGCCGCAGGGGCAAGCGTACTTTCACGTCGTCGCGATGATCTTTGTTGCGACGCTGCTCATCTCGAACACGATCGCAGTTAAGGTGACTCAGGCCGGGCCATACACGCTTCCCGCCGGGATTCTGGTGTTTCCAATTTCCTACATTTTTGGCGACATTTTGACGGAATGTTACGGATTCGCGAGGACGAGGTCCGTCATCTGGACCGGATTTGCATGCCTCGCGGCGATGAGTGCCTTCTACTGGCTCGCTACACTCTTGCCACCAGCAGCGTTTTGGACCGAGCAGGAAAGTTTTTCGCGCCTGTTTGGCTTCGTACCGCGAATTGCCGCGAGTTCGTTTCTTGCTTACTTAATCGGCGAGTTTTTGAATTCTTCTGTGCTGTCTAAGCTCAAACTGCTGACGAGCGGCCGTCACTTCTGGCTGCGCGCGCTTCTCTCGACGATTGTTGGTGAAGGGGCGGACTCCGTGATCTTCAATTTCGCTGCATTCGGTGGCGTGTTTCCGGTCGCTACCGTGGCATGGATCGCCATGTCAGGGTTCATTCTCAAGGTCGCGTACGAAATTATTGCATTGCCCATCACTTACGTAGTCGTCGCTTGGATCAAACGTGCCGAGGGAATTGACGTGTACGACTACGGCGTGCGATACCGCCCCTTTGGCGGGGAATGATTCAGATGCCCACGAAAAAGTCACCGCGCCGTGAATGGCCTATGGATTCGTATTGTTCCGCGTGGAAAGTCTTCCGTAGGCTTTCGAACGAAAATGAAGAAACCGCGAAACACCTAATCGATCAGTCGGCTTGGCCATCCAAAGATGGCATCGTCTTGTGTGATATCGGTTGTGGCGACGGGCGCTTGGTGGAGTCGATTGTCCTGCGATGTCAGAAAGCCATCGGCGAGATTCGCCTGCTGGATCCGGATCTTGAGATGCTGAACCAAGCCGAGACGGTGGTGACTGAGACTGGATTCATTGACCGAATTCGCACCCGGTTAGGAGTTGCCGAGAACGATCTGGCGGAGGTAATCGAAGGAGCGGATGTCGCGATCATGGTGCACGTTGTCTATCTCATGCAGCCGGGAGCACTTGAGAGCACGCTGGCCGCGTGCCCATCCAGAGTTCCACTTTACGTCGTATTGGATGAGCCCAATTCGATCTTTACGGAACTCTGGGCGAGAACGGCGCCAGCGTTCTATGAGCGGTCGTTGAACGCCCATCGACTGCTGGAGGCACTCGCTCTCTCCTCGGACTATATGAGCCGCCGATCCACCATTCGTTCGCAGATCGGCAGTCCGCTTCGTCTGAAGCGTGCCGAGCTCCGCGATGCGATTCTCTCGATCTTTTGTTACGCCGACATCACGGGCCTCGGCCTCATGAATTTGCGCGCCTGGATAGAGTCCGTGGTTGCCGAGCATTCAAATCCAGATGGCAATGTGGTCTGCGAATCGGCCTGCTACGAACTAGTTCGCCGTCCCTAGAACGCGCGCTACGGCCTTCTGCTTGCCGTTGTTCATAGGCTCGAACCGTAAGTCGCCGGAGCTGGACCCGAGACGCGAATCATACATCCGCTGGAGTGCCGAAGCGGCGCCGGCATTCTCTTCTTGTCGCGTGTGATCGGCGACAATTACTCCTTTCACCCGACGACAATTACTTCTTTCGGTCCCTGCAGCCCCGAGCGTTGTAAGTTCGGGCACTTAGGCCATGGCTTCGGGCATGGTGACCGATGCGCAGGTAAAGCTCCTGAGACGGCGGCGAAAGCAGGGACAAAGCGAGGAAGCGGCGGCTGCGGCAGCCGGAATCAGCTTGCCGACCGCCAGGCGGTGGCGAAGTGGCCCAATGCCCTCGCATAGCAAGAGCCCACGCCACTGGCGCACCCGTATCGACCCGTTCGCCGAGCTGTGGGACGCGGAGATCCTGCCGTTGCTGATCAGCGACACCAAAAGCGTGCTGCAGGCGACTACCATCATCAACGAGCTGACACGGCGACACGGCAGCCAGGTCGCAGCCGGTCAGGTCCGCACGCTCCAGCGCCGGATCCGCGACTGGCGTGCCCTTTACGGCCCGCAGCGGGAGGTTTTCTTTCAGCAGGTCCACGAGCCTGGCCGCGAGGCCGCCTGCGACTTCACGCACTGCAATGACCTGGAGGTCACCATCGCCGGCCAGCAGTTCGACCACCTGCTGTTCACGCTGACCCTCAGCTTCAGCGGGCGAGGGTCGGTCACGGTGGCCTACAGCGAGAGCTACGAGGCTTTGGTCCACGGCCTGCAGCGCGGGCTGCACGCATTTGGAGGCTCGCCGAGCTTCGTGCGCATGGACAACATGTCGGCGGCCACTCACGAGCTGCGCAAGACCGGAGGCCGGGCACTAAACAAGCGGTTCGCCGGCGTCCTGGACCACTACGTCATGCGCGCCACTCTGATCACGGCAGGACGGGCGCACGAGAATGGTGTTGCCGAGCAGCGAAACTATCGGGTCAAGTCGGCCATCGCGCAGGCGCTGATCTTGCGCGGCAGCCGAGATTTCGCCGACGTCGCCTCCTACCAGCAATTCGCCGACGAAGTCACCGAACGCAGCCAGAGATGGCAGGAGGCGTTCGCCATCGAGCGCGAGCACCTACGGCCGCTGCCGCCGGCGCCAGTGCCCGAGTACACCGTCTTCGAGCCAAAAGTCCGCCGGTGGAGCACGATCTGCATCGGATCACGCACCTACTCGGTTCCGTCCCGGCTGATCGGACACCAGGTCCTGGTTCACCAGCACCCCGAACACGTCGATGTCTACTACGGCGGTAAGCTGACCGAGACGATGCCGCGCCTTCGCGGCAAGTCCGACCATCGTATCGACTATCGCCACATCATTGCCTCGCTGGTGCGCAAGCCGGGCGCATTCGCTCGCTACCGCTACCGCGAGTCTCTCTTCCCAACCTTGGTCTTTCGGCGCGCCTACGACCGCCTTTGCCAGCTTCACGGCGAGCGCGCCGACGTCGAATACGTGCGCATTCTGGACCTGGCCGCTCGCGCAATGGAGTGCTTGGTGGGTCGCGCACTGGAGACGCTGCTGAGCGCGGAGAGCATCTTCGGCTATGCCGAGGTCAAAGCGCTCCTCGAGCCGGAGCCTGCCGCTGTGCCCATTGTCCGCATCGGCCAGCCCAACCTGGGAGTCTACGACGAGCTGCTGATGGGAGCCTGCGCGTGAGTTCGCCAGCATTGGTCACCAGTGTCGGCCACGGCGAGCGTCTGTGCTCGCTGATGCGCCAGTTCAGTCTGACCACCGCCGCAGAGCAGGTCGTTCCCCGACTCATCGAGCAGGACCTCCCAGCGGCCTTGCCGGTGCTGGCCGAAGTCTTCGAGGCAGAGGCCGAGGCGCGCCACCAGCGACGCGTCGAGCGCTTGAGGCGCGCTTCGAGGCTTCCACCAGGCAAGACCTTCGAGACCTTCGACCTGACGCGGTTGCCGGCGACACTGCGTCACAAGCTGGAGACGCTTACCGCCGGCGCCTTTCTCGATGACGGCACCAACGTGCTCGCCTTCGGTCTGCCCGGCACCGGCAAGAGCCACGCCCTGGCCGCACTCGGCCACCGTCTGATCCAGCTCGGCCGCTCGGTTCTTTTCGTGCCGACCTTCGAACTCGTGCAGGACCTGCTGGCGGCCAAGCGCGACCTCGAGCTGCCACGACAGCTTCGCAAGCTCGATAACTTCGACCTCGTCGTCCTCGACGACATTGGCTACGTCCAGCAGAGCCAGGAGGAGGCAGAGGTTCTCTTCACACTCCTGGCCGAGCGCTACGAGCGGCGCTCGGTCGCGCTTACCAGCAACCTGGTCTTCAGCGAATGGGACCGGATCTTCAAAAACAAGATGGCCACCAGCGCGGCGATCGACCGGCTGGTCCACCACTCGACAATCCTGGAGTTCGACGTGGAGAGCTACCGAACCAAGGGCGCTAAGCGCCGGAAAACGGAGGGGTGAGACGATGACGAGCGACGGACCCGGAATCGAGCCGGGTGAAACTTCTAATTGTCGCCAGCCGAAAGAAGTAGTTGACGGTGATCACGCGTGGGCCTTCGGCTCGCGAACGAACCACACGAGGTGTTTACCCGCGCTTCTTTCGACTGCTCGCCTGCACCAGCTTCTCCCAGTTACGTTGCTGGTGCACCGAATACGCGGCGCTCTTCGAAAGCTCTGTGAGCACGGCGTAGCGCCTTCGCCGTCTCCAGCTTTCATAAGCGTCGAGTGCAGCGGCTGGTTTGATCTTGGCCTTCGGAATCACTCCCAGAATTAGCTGGATCTCGAGCGCATCGAGAAGTCGGGGAACTTGCGCTAGCCCGAGACTTTCATGAACAGCACGGCGTGCATCCCGCAACTCCTCCCCAAGCTCAAACTGCCCCGCCGGCCCTCCTTCGACGACCTTGGTTGCGATGGTCGAGATTCTTCTTCTCATTCCTTTTGCATCGTCTCGCAGCCGCAACGCTTCGGCAACGACCGCCGCAGGTTCTCCCTTAGATCGATCCAGGAGTGCGGCAGAGACGGCCGGCACTCCCAACGTCCGGGGCGTCAGAGCGGCGGCGGCGTTTTCTACCACGGTCTCCATTCCGTGGATCAAGCTGGTGAATTGCTGTCGCATCATCGCGGCGCGGGAAACCGCGGGGGTGTAAGTCGCCTTTCGTTCTTCGGCAAGTGCGTCGTTCAGGTACAGTCGAAGGAAAATCCCCAGCTGCTCGAGAACGGCGGGAGAAAGCTCACCGGGCGCCGGAAAGCAGTCTTTGACCGCACGACGAAGCTTGCTCGAAGAAGCGAGCATGTACACGGCGGCGCCGCGTGCTCGACTCTGAAGAGCCGTGAGATGAAAGTGCCGCGGGGTTTCCGATCTGGTCGCGGAGAGGATGCTGAGCATATCTGCTGCCTCCTGGGCCATGGCCCCCTCAGGTAGGCCTGTCGGTGCGACGGGCCCGGCGGACACCATCGCGGTGGACGAGAGACTTGCCAAGTCGTCCGCCGCGGCATTGGCGGCAGAAATGCACGCGCGACCATAGATGACATCGTCCTGGTCACCGATCGCGAGCGAGGATGAGGGCAACCCCAGTTCGACGAGCATGTCACGAATCTCGCGGGTACGTCCTGCGACCGTGTCGAGCTCGAATCCGTTCAGATGAAGCCGTTCTGCGAAAATCAACAGAGTACCGAGCTGCAACAGACCCTTCACATCCGCATCGCCCCGCGAACGCCCATCGAGCGATTCTCCAGCAGCGTGCAGTCCCGTGTTGTCGAGAAAAAGATTCATGCGCCCTCCTGTCCGCGTCCCTTCGGAGCCGCCTACTACTGGCACGGTCCGCGCCGTCCGAACCTCGATATGGACAGAGTTCGGAAGCTTCTCAGTTGTGAATAGTCACACACTCGACGAGAGACTCGCGAAGGTTCATTACCGATGGACCAGCGAGTAACCGCGGGCTGGGTAGAATTATTGTCCCTCTCGAAAACCTCATCGAAGATGTGATTTTGCAGAATCATGACCTCACCTACCGGCGGGTTTTTGCAGAGACATGACCCCACCGGTTTTGCACAATCATGACCCCACCCCGCGGCCACAGCCGGGCATCGTGCCACCACCGAGAGGAGGTGGTCGGTGGCCT